>NZ_JCAFTW010000007.1:0-294418 GCF_059370655.1 Stenotrophomonas sp. YJH_SMC_133
CTAACAGTCGACTCTACCGGCGGGTCGTTTGACGTGCCGGGAGTCGACCAACCGGTTCGACGGAGTCCGCTTGGTAGAGTCGACCGTTGGTCGACTATCGCGCGCAGCGCGGGATTTTTTCGATCCGAGGAGCAGTCGACTAACAGTCGACTCTACCGCCGGGTCGTTTCACGTGCGGGGAGATCTCAGGCCAGCTCAGGTTCCTGCGCCAGCAGGCGATGGAAGCGTTGCAGAACGTAAGGGTCGATCAGACCACCGGATTGCTCGTCGATGATGCGCAGTGCCGTCTCGTGTTCCATCGCGGCACGGTAGGGACGCACGCTGGTCATCGCGTCATAGGCATCCGCAACGGTGACGATGCGTGAGCCCAACGGAATGCTCTCGCCGCGCAGCCCATCGGGATAGCCACTGCCATCGAACGCCTCGTGATGGGCGCGGATCAGCCGCGCAACCGGTGCCGCGTCGCTGCGGCCAGTGGCCAGGAAGATGTGTTCACCGCGCACCGGATGCTCGCGCATGATCGCGCGCTCCTCGTCGGTATGCCGGCGCGGGGCCAGCAGCACCTCATCGGGAATGCCGATCTTGCCGATGTCATGGAAGCGTGCGGCCAGGCCGATCTGCGCACTGGCCTCGTCATCCAGATCGCAGTGCGTGGCCAGGCGCTGCGCGAGCAGGCCAACGCGGTCGCAATGGTGGCGGGTGTAAGCGTCGCGCATCTGCAGCGACATCGAGAGGGCATCGATCAGGCAGGCCTGTGCATGCAGCAGGTCGGGGGCGGGTACGGCGTCAGGAAACATGGTCATCCGCCCGCACCGGGTGGGGACCGGTGCGGGGTGTTCGGGGGCGATCAACCCGGGGCGAGGGTGGTCAGAAGGGCGCGGGCCGCGTTGAAGCGGTCCTCCGGCAACGGCAGCGGATGCTTGATGCGAAGCTTGTCGGGCCCTTCCATGGCATAGAGGTTTGGCTGTTTCTGGATCAGCTGGATCACCGCCATCGGATCGATGTTCGGCTTGGACTCAAACACGATGCGGCCACCGTTCTCACCCAGGTCCAGCTTGCGGATGCCCAGCGCGTTGGCTTTCAGCTTCAGCTCGGCGATGGCGAACAGGTGCTTGGCCGCATCCGGCAGCAGGCCGAAGCGATCGATCATCTCCACCTGCAGTTCGCGCAGCGCATCGCTGTCGCGCGCGCTGGAAATACGCTTGTACAGGGTCAGGCGGGTATGCACGTCCGGCAGGTAGTCTTCCGGGATCAATGCCGGCACATGCAGCTCGACCTCGGCACCACGCACTTCCTCGCCGGCATCCAGGTCGGGCAGCTTGCCCTGCTTGATGCTGCGTACCGCGCGCTCCAGAAGCTCGGTGTACAGGCTGAAGCCGACCTCGGCCATCTGCCCGCTCTGGTCCTCGCCGAGCAGTTCGCCGGCACCGCGGATCTCCAGATCGTGCGTGGCCAGGGTGAAGCCGGCGCCCAACTCGTCCATCGAGGCGATCGCTTCCAGGCGCTTCTCAGCGTCGGGGGTGATCGCGCGGCGGTCGGGGGTGATCAGGTAGGCGTAGGCACGGTGGTGCGAACGGCCCACGCGGCCACGCAGCTGGTGCAGCTGGGCCAGGCCGAAGCGGTCGGCGCGGTTGATGATGATGGTGTTGGCGTTGGGGATGTCGATGCCCGATTCGATGATCGTGGTCGACAGCAGCACGTTGAAGCGCTGCTTCTGGAAGTCCAGCATCACCTTTTCCAGCTCGCGCTCGGGCATCTGCCCGTGGGCGATGCCGATGCGCGCTTCCGGCACCAGCTCGGACAGCTCGCGCTGCATGCGGCCGATGCTTTCCACGTCGTTGTGCAGGAAGTACAGCTGGCCGCCACGTGCCAGCTCGCGCTGGAAGGCTTCGCGCAGCAGCGCGTTGTCCCACTGGGTGATGAAGGTCTGCACCGCCAGCCGGTTCGGCGGCGGCGTGGCGATGATCGACAGGTCACGCAGGCCGGCCATGGCCATGTTCAAGGTGCGCGGGATCGGCGTGGCGGTCAGGGTCAGCAGGTGCACGTTGGCGCGCAGCGCCTTCAGGGCTTCCTTCTGGCGCACGCCGAAACGCTGCTCTTCGTCGACGATGACCATGCCCAGGTCCTTGAACTTCACGTCGGGCTGCAGCAGGCGATGGGTGCCGACGATGACGTCGATGGTGCCGGCGGCGACCTTTTCCAGCTCGGCCTTGATCTCCTTGGTGCTCTTGAAGCGCGACAGCACCTCGACCTTCAGCGGGTAATCGGCGAAGCGGTCGCGGAAGTTGCGGTAATGCTGTTCGGCCAGCAGCGTGGTCGGCACCAGCACGGCCACCTGCTTGCCGGCACTGGCGGCGGCGAATGCCGCACGCACCGCCACCTCGGTCTTGCCGAAGCCGACGTCGCCGCAGACCACACGGTCCATCGGCTGGCTGCTGGCGAGGTCGCGCAGGGTGGCGTCGATGGCGGCCAGCTGATCGGGGGTTTCCTCGAACGGGAATCCGGCTGCGAACGGCTCGTACATCGCACGGTCCACCTGCAGTGCCAGGCCGGCACGCGCCTGGCGACGGGCCTGGATCTCCAGCAGTTCGGCAGCGACGTCGCGAACCTTTTCGGCGGCCTTGCGCTTGGCCTTGCTCCACTGCTCGCCACCGAGCGAATGCAGCGGCGCGGTTTCCGCTGAAGCGCCGGAGTAGCGGCTGATCAGGTGCAGCTGGGCGACCGGCACATACAGGCGGTCGCCCTTGGCGTATTCGATTTCGAGGAACTCGCCGGGCATGCCGCCGACGTCCATCGCGATCAGGCCACGGTAGCGGCCGACGCCATGGTCCTCGTGCACGATCGGTGCACCCTCGGTCAGTTCGCCGAGGTCGCGGATGATCGCTTCCGGCTCGCGGCCGGCACGGCGCGTGCGGCGGGTGCTGCCGGCGCGCTCGGGGAACAGCTGGCGCTCGGTCAGCACCGCGATGCGCGGATCGTCCAGTGCGAAGCCATCTTCCAGCGGTGCCACCGCGATCGCGAAGCGCGCATCGTCGGCGAGGAAGCTGGGCAGGTCGGCCACCACCGGCGGCTTCAGCTCGGCGGCCTGCAGCACTTCCAGCAGGGCCTCGCGACGCCCGGGCGAATCGGCGGCGATCAGTACCCGGCCCGGATAGTGGCCGAGGAAGGATTTCAGCGCGTCGCCAGCGGGGGCCTCGCGCGCGGCCACCGGCAGCGGCGGCAGCGGCTGGTCACCCAGCGCGTGGGCATCGGCGATGCGCGCGTGGTCAGCCGACCACACCTCGATGCGCGGGGCATCGTTCAGGCGCTCGCGCAGCAGCTCCGGCGACAGGTACAACGCCGAAGGCGGCAGCAGCGGGCGCTCCACATCATGGCGGCGCTGCTCATAGCGGTCCGCGGTCTGCGCCCAGAACGCGACGGACGCTTCATACGCACCGGTACAGACCACCGGCAGGCTGCCGTCGGGCAGGTAGTCGAACAGGGTTGCGGTGCGTTCGAAGAACAGCGGCAGGTAGTACTCGACGCCGGCCGGGGCCAGCCCGGACTTCAGATCCTGGTACAGCGAACTGCGCCGGGTATCCACATCGAAACGCTCGCGCAGCGTGGCCAGCACGCGTGCGATGCTGGCCTCGTCCATCGGCACTTCGCGGCCGGGCAGCATGTGCACCGCCTCGACCTTGTCCAGCGAACGCTGGCTTTCCGGATCGAAGGCACGGATCGAGTCGATGTCCTCGTCCAGTAGTTCTACCCGCAGCGGCTCGTCGGCGCCCATCGGGAACACGTCGAGCAGGCCGCCGCGCACCGCGAAGTCACCTGGGTCCATCACCTGCGGCACGTTGCGGTAGCCGGCGCTTTCCAGGCGACGCTTCTCGGCTTCCAGGTCCAGGCGCTGGCCGACTTTCAGGTCAAAGCTGCCACCGATCACATAGCTGCGCGGGGCCAGCTGCTGCAGCAGGGTCTGCACCGGCACGATCACCAGGCCGCGCTTCAGCGCCGGCAGGCGGTGCAGGGCGGACAAGCGCTGCGAGATGATGTCCGGATGCGGGCTGAAGCGGTCGTACGGCAGGGTTTCCCAGTCCGGGAAGGCGACCACCGGCAGGGCCGGGTCACCGCCAAGCAGGGTCTGCAGGTCGGCTTCGAGCTGGTTGGCACCGTGGTTGTCACGGGCGATCACCAGCAGCGGGGCGTCATGCGCACGCGCGGCCTGGGCCAGGTACCAGGCCAGGGCGGTCGGCGAGGCGGGGGCGCGCCACCAGGCGCGGAGCTGGCCGGCGCGCGGCAGCGGCGGGGCGGGGTATGAGGTACGCGACATGGACCCCGGATTTTAGCAGAAGCCCGATCGAAGCCCGGTGGGTCGTGCCGGCCGTTTGCCGACGGCCTCACGTGCCGTTGGGGGAACACAATGCCGGCCAGCGGCCGGCACTACCGGGAGGCATGGCCGGGCAGGGCCCGGCGCATCCGTCAGTTGTCCAGCTCCAGCACCATCCGCACCAGGCCTTCGGCACCGGTCGGGTGCGGCACCGGCTTGAAGCCCAGCGAGGCGGCCAGCTGCTTCATCGGCTCGTTCTCGGCGGCAACGTCGCCGTACAGGCGGTCCAGGTACTTGCCGCGGCCCCACTTCACCAGCTTGCGCATCAGCTGCCGGCCCAGGCCCTGGCCGATCAGGAAGCGGCTGATCAGGATCGCGTACTCGGCTTCACGGGTACCGGGGATGATCGAGGCCCGGGCGACCGCACCGACCACTGCTTCGCCAGCAGGCAGGGATTCGGCAGCGACCAGGGTGATCTCGGTCTTGGGATTCGGGTGGGTCAGGCGCTGGGTGGTTTCCGGCGACAGCTCGGTCACCGCCTGCAGGAAACGATCACGAATTTCTTCCGGTCCGAACAGGCTGAACGCCGCTTGCAGCGGTGCGCCATCTTCCGGGCGGATGGGGCGGATCAGCAGCTCGTGGCCGCTGGGAGCCTTGAAGATCTCATGCCAGGGCGGCATGCGGTTGCGAGTGGCCATACCGGGTGATTCCTTGGTGGTCCATCGATTGTGGCATCACCGGGGCTGCATTCCGTGAACGAAAGGCTCACGGCGGTACAGCCTCGTGAAGGCCGTTATTCGGGGGCTTTGAGCCAATCCAGGCGGGTGCTGGCACCCGGTTCGCCCAGGTGCTGGCGCAGCGCCGGCAGGGCCGGGCCGACCACCCGGTCGAACTGCCAGGGCGGGTTGAGCAGCAACATGCCACTGCCGTTGAGGCGCAGCGGCGAGTCGTCCGGGCGCACCAGGAACTCGATCGTCATCGCCGATTTCACCGGCAGGGCGGTGGCCTTGCGCAGGAAATGCAGGATGGTGCGGCGCTGCTTGATCGGGAACCAGACCGCGCAGGTGGCCTGCGGCCAGCGTGCCAGGGTCTCGGCCAGGGCGGCCAGCACCGCCTGGTACTCGGCATCCTGGGCTTCGTAGGGCGGGTCGATCAGCACCAGGCCGCGGCCGATCTTGCTGCCGTTGAACTTCGGCGGCAGCAGCGAACGCAGCAGGGCATAGCCATCGCCCGCCCGAACGTCGACGCGGCTGTCATGGGCGAACAGGGCCTTCAGCGTGGCCGTTTCGGCTTCCTGCAGCTCACAGACCGCCATGCGGTCCTGGGGGCGCATGGCCTGCGCGCTCAGCAGCGGCGAGCCCGGATAATTGGTCAGGGCGCCCACCGGGTTGTCGGCCTGTACCGCCTTCAGGTAGCGCTCGACCACCTCCGGCAGCTTGGGCTGGGCCATCAGCCGCATGATCCCGGATTCGGCCTCCAGGGTCTTGCGGCTCTCTTCGCTGGCCAGCAGGTAGCGGCCGGCACCGCCGTGGGTGTCGAGCACGAAGAACGGGCTGTCCTTGCGCTTGAAGCTGTCGATCAGGGCCAACTGCACGATGTGTTTGAGCACGTCGGCGTGGTTGCCGGCATGGAAGGCGTGGCGATAGTTCATGGGCGGCAGTGTACGGGGCGGCGGCCGCAGCGGCTATGCTGCGCGCCATGACAGCTCCTGTTGCCCATGTCCTGGTGGTCGAGGACGAAGCCGCCATCGCCGAAACCGTGCTCTATGCGCTGCGCAGCGAGGGCTATGCCGCCAGCCACTGCCTGCTGGGCGGCGAGGCCCTGCAACGGCTGCAGGCCGGGGATATCGACGTGGTGGTGCTGGACGTGGGCCTGCCCGACCTGGGCGGCTTCGAGGTCTGCAGGCGACTGCGCGCGCAGTCCGGGCCGTCGGCGCAGCTGCCGGTGATCTTCCTGACCGCCCGCAACGACGAAGTGGACCGGGTGCTCGGCCTGGAGCTGGGCGCCGACGACTACATGACCAAGCCGTTCTCGCCGCGCGAGCTGGTGGCACGGGTGCGTGCGCGCCTGCGCCGCGCGGCACCGGTCGTGGCAGCACCCGGCGCCGATGCCGGCTGGCAGGAACATGGCGCCTTTGCCATCGACCGCGAAGGCCGGCGCATCCGCTTCCGTGGCCAGGCACTGGACCTGACCCGCTACGAGTACGCGCTGCTGGAAGCGCTGCTGCAGCGCCCGGGCGCCATCCTCAGCCGTGCCCAGCTGATGGACCGTGGCTGGGACAGCAGCGCCGACAGCGCCGACCGCACCGTTGATACGCATGTAAAGACGCTGCGCGCCAAGCTGCGCGCGGCCGGTGCCAGCGAAGACCCGATCCGTACCCACCGTGGCCTTGGCTACGCGCTGGAGGTCTAGCCGATGCGCCTGGTACTGAAGCTGTTCCTGGGCTTCTTCCTGATCACCGGCATCGCGGCGTTCTTCGTGATGCGCGTGTTCGTCAACGAAGTGAAGCCCGGTGTGCGCCAGGCGATGGAATCGACCTTGGTCGATGCGGCCAACGTGCTGGCCGAAATGGCCGCCGCCGACGTCAAGGCCGGCACCATCCGCAGCGGCAGCTTCACCCGCAACCTCGCCAAGGCACGCCAGCGTGACCTGAAGGCGATGGTCTGGCGCTTCCCGAAGCGCTCGCTGGATTACCGGGTGACCATCACCGATGCCAAGGGCATCGTCATCTACGACTCGCTGGGCCGCGATCTGGGGCGCGACAACTCGCGCTGGAATGATGTCTACCGCACCCTGCGTGGCGAGTACGGCGCCCGTTCCAGCCCCGAGATTCCGGGCGAGGAAGGCGATACGGTGATGCATGTGGCGGCGCCGGTATACGACCCGGCCGATGGCCGCACCCTGATCGGCGTGCTCAGCCTGGCCCAGCCCAACCGCAGCATCGATCCGTTCATCGCCGCCAGCCAGCGCGCCATCATCGAGCGCGGGGCCTGGCTGATCGGCTTGTCGGCGCTGGTCGGTGTGCTGGTAACGATGTGGCTGACCACCGGCCTGGGCCAGCTCAGCCGCTATGCGCGTGCGGTCAGCGCCGGCGAACCGGTGCCGCCGCCGCGCCGCCGCCGCGACGAGATCGGCGATCTCGGCCAGGCGCTGGAAACAATGCGCCGCAAGCTGGAAGGCAAGGCCTACGTCGAGCAGTACGTGCAGTCGCTGACGCATGAGATGAAGAGCCCGCTGGCGGCCATCCGCGGTGCCGCCGAGCTGCTGCAGGAGCCGCTGCCCGAAGCCGATCGCGTGCATTTCGCGCGTAGCATTGTCGACCAGCAGGAGCGGCTGACCGAGACCATCGACAAGCTGCTGGCACTGGCTGAAGTGGAACAGCACGGCTGGCTGCAGACCCGCGACCGGATCGCGCTGCCGGCATTGCTGGCCGATGCGGCCGCTGCCGCGCAGGTGCGCGCACAAGCGGCGGGCGTGCAGGTCCGCATCGGCAGCGTGCCCGACCTGCAGGTGCAGGGCGACGGCTACCTGCTGCGACAGGCACTGCACAACCTGATCGACAACGCGATTGCCTTCTCGCCGGCGGGCGCGGAGATCGCGCTGCAGGCCGAGGTGGACGGGCAGGGCGTGCGCCTGCAGGTGGCCGACCGTGGCGCCGGCATTCCCGACTACGCGCGTGAGCGGGTGTTCGAACGCTTCTATTCGCTGGCGCGCCCCGGCAGCGGGCGGCGCAGTTCCGGCCTGGGCCTGCCGTTCGTGCGGGAGGTCGCGCGCCTGCACGATGGGCGCGCCAATGTCGATGCACGCGACGGCGGCGGTACCGTAGCCAGCCTGTGGTTGCCGCTGGGTACACCGGGCCAGCGCCCGCGCCGCTGACTTCACACTCGCTTCAAATTCGCCACAAACCCTGCTCACTGCAGCGGTCCATCCTGCAGTCCTCTCCAACGAGGATGGACCATGAAATCCCTGAAGATGCTGCTGCGGTTCGCCATTGTCGGCGGGCTGATCCTGCTGCTGCTGATCCCGCTGACGATGATCCGCGGGGTCATCAACGAACGCAGTGCGTACCGCGATGAGGCCTTCTCGCGGGTGGCCGACAGCCGCGCCGGTGCGCAGCAGCTGGTCGGGCCGGTGCGGGTGGTGCCGTGGGTGGAGCGCAAGCAGGTTGAACTGGTCGATCCGCTGGGCGTCAAGAAGACCGAGGTGCAG
Source organism: Stenotrophomonas sp. YJH_SMC_133 (assembly GCF_059370655.1). Taxonomy (NCBI): domain Bacteria; kingdom Pseudomonadati; phylum Pseudomonadota; class Gammaproteobacteria; order Lysobacterales; family Lysobacteraceae; genus Stenotrophomonas; species Stenotrophomonas sp. YJH_SMC_133. The sequence goes on from NZ_JCAFTW010000007.1 coordinate 8,519, forward strand.
GTCACCGAGGGGCACTGGTTGCAGATGCCGGCGTCGCTGGAGGTGGGCGGTGAGATGCTGCCGAGCCAGCGTGAGGTCGGGCTGTTCAAGGTGCCGGTCTACAGCTGGAACGGCCAGATGAAGGCGACGTTCGCCGAAGACGACTATCCGGTGAAGGCCGGCCGCAGTTACGGCCAGCCGTATGTAGCCGTGGGCATTTCCGATGTGCGTGGCCTGGTCGGTACGCCGAATCTGCGCGTGGATGGCAAGCAGCTGCGGCTGCTGCCCGGCGTGGGCGCTGCCAGCGAAGTCGGCCGCGGTCTGCATGCACCGGTGATCGGGTTTGCCGAAGACCACGGCGGCACGCTGGCCGCCAGCACCGTGGAGCTGGAACTGCGCCTGGACGGCAGCCGCATGCTGTCGGTGGTGCCGGTGGGCGACGATACGCATATCGCGCTGCGTTCGAGCTGGCCGCACCCGTCGTTCAGCGGGGCGTTCCTGCCCAATGAGCGACGCGTTGATGCACAGGGCTTCGATGCACGCTGGGCGGTGTCCTCGCTGGCCTCCGATGCCCAGCGCCAGCTGCGCAATGATGGTGCGGTCGAATCGCAGGCGGTGACGGTGTCGCTGGTCGATCCGGTCGATACCTACACCCAGGCCGACCGTGCCTCGAAATACGGCGTGCTGTTCGTGCTGCTCACCTTCGTCGGCTTCATCCTGTTCGAGCTGATCAAGTCGCTGCGTATCCACCCGTTGCAGTACCTGATGGTGGGCCTGGCGCTGGCGATCTTCTTCCTGCTGCTGATCAGCCTGTCCGAGCACATCGCGTTCTGGAAGGCCTATCTGGTCTCGGCGGTGGCCTGTATCGGCCTGCAGGCGGTGTACCTGGCCAATGTGCTGGGCCACTGGAAGCGCGGCCTCGGCTTCGCGGCGCTGCTGACCGTGCTGTATGGCGCGCTGTATGGCCTGCTGGTGTCGGAGAACAACGCGCTGCTGATGGGTTCGCTGCTGCTGTTCGTGATCCTGGCGCTGGCGATGTGGGTGACCCGCCGGGTCGACTGGTACGCGCTCGGCGCGGAACTGAAGTAAGGAGCAGGCCATGGGCTGGCGCCAGGGATTGCGGCAACGGGCACGGCAGGGCATTCCGGCCCTGTTGGAAGTGGATGCACTGCTGCAGGCACATGGCGTGCTGGCGGCCCTGCCGGGGGCGCGGATCGCCCCCGGCCTGGTCCGCTTCCAGCTGGCGGCGGTGACCTGCGAAGGTTTGCAGGCGCAGGGATTGCGCTGGCTGCAGGGCGCGCGGCAGGGACGCGGCGCGGTGGCTGGCCGGGTGCCGCGCTACCGGCCATGGAAGGCCGGGGCGGAGGCGCTGGCCGAGATCGGTATCGGTGGCCTTCTGGATGACTGGCCCGCACACGCGGCGGTGTACGGCTGCAGCAGCATCGACCGGCGGCACTGGTTGCTGCTGCTGCCGGAACGGGCACAGTTGTGGTTGGGATGGAGCGGGTGATTGGGCTGTTCATCCACGCATGGCGTGGATCTACTGTTGTGGGTGCGAACCTTGGTTCGCACGCTCCCGCCCATGACCGATGGGACGGTATCCCCGCGCCCCTGATGGCTAGACTCGACGAGTTGATGATCGAGCCGAAGGGCAGGGGTGCGATGTGTTGAAGTGGGGCATGCTGGCCGCAGCGCTGGCGATGGGTGGCAACGCTGGAGCGCAGCAGCGCGAGACGGTGGACCTGGACATGGTCAGCCGCATCCGCCAGGAGGCCTTCCACCGTTCGCAGGTGATGGACACCTTCAGCTATCTCACCGAGCGCATCGGGCCGCGCCTGACCAACTCGCCGGCCATGGGTCGCGCCAACGCCTGGACCCGCGGCAAGTTCAACGAATGGAAGCTGGACAACGTCCACGACGAGGCCTTCGACGACTTCGGGCGCGGCTGGGAGTTCACTTCGGCGAGCGTGGAGATGCTGGGCGACCGCGTGCAGCCGCTGCATGCACTGCCCAAGGCCTGGACGCCGGGCACCAAGGGGCCGGTTGAAGGCGAGCTGGTCCAGGTCGAGATCAAGAAGCCCGAAGACATCGAGAAGTACCGCGGCAAGCTGCGCGGCAAGATCCTGCTGCTGGACGAGGCGCGCGAGTACAAGCGCGGCACCGAGCCGGACTCGCACCGGCATGACGCCACCTCGCTGGAGGGCCTGCAGGAATTCACCCTGCCCAAGGACGTCGCCGCCGAGCGGGCCAAGCGGGTGAAGGAATACAAGGAACGCCAGGAGCTGGCCGCCAAGGTCAACGCCTTCTTCGTCGAAGAGGGCGCGCTGGCCGCGATCAGCATCAGCAGCTGGGACAACGGCATCATCCGCGTCGCCGGCGGCGGTTCGCGCAAGGCCGGCGAATCGGTGGGCATCCCGGAACTGGCGATGATCGCCGAGCACTTCAATCCGCTGGTGCGCGCGCTGGATGCCAAGCAGCCGGTACGCCTGCGCGTGGATGTGGCAGCACGCTTCACCGATGAGGCCGACCAGCCCGGTTACAACACGCTGGCCGAGATCCGTGGCAGCAGCAAGCCCGATGAAGTGGTGATGATCGGCGCGCACCTGGATTCCTGGCACAGCGGTACCGGTGCGGCCGACAACGCGGCTGGCGTGGCGGTGATGATGGAGGCGATGCGCATCCTCAAGGCCACCGGCGCCAAGCCCAGGCGCACCATCCGCGTGGCGTTGTGGAGCGGTGAGGAACAGGGCCTGATCGGCTCGCAGGCCTATGTGGCCAAGCACTTCGGTCGTTTCCCGGAACCCACCGACCCGGCGCAGAAGGCGCTGCCGGCCTCGCTGCGCGAGCCCACCGGCGCGCTGCAGAAGACCCGCGATTACGGCAAGTTCCAGGTCTACTTCAACATGGACAACGGCTCGGGTCGCTTCCGCGGCATCTATGCGCAGGAAAACCTGGCGGCGATGCCGATCTTCGAAGCCTGGCTGGCGCCGTTCCATGACGTGGGCGCCACCACCGTGGCCACCCGCAACACCGGCAGCACCGACCACATCAGCTTCGACCGCATCGGCCTGCCGGGCTTCCAGTTCATCCAGGACCGGCTGGACTACTTCACCAATGTCCACCACAGCCACCTGGACACCTGGGACCACGCCGAACCGGAGGACCTCAAGCAGGCCGCAGCCATCGTCGCCTCGTTCGCCTACAACGCCGCGATGCGCGAGCAGCCGTTCCCGCGCAAGGTGGAACCGTAAAAGGGGACGGAGGGGATTAAGTCGTTTCTCCCCTCCGTTTCCCGGTTGCAGCGCCCCAGGCTGGGCAATCGCGACTTAATCCCCTCCGTCCCCTTTTTCCGTCGGGGGCGGAGGGCTGGTAAAATCGGGGGATTCCCGTTCCTCGAGCCGTCCATGACCTGCCGCACCCGCTTCGCCCCCAGTCCCACCGGCTACCTGCACATCGGTGGTGCCCGCACTGCGCTGTACTGCTGGCTGGAGGCCCGCCACCGTGGCGGCGAGTTCGTGCTGCGCATCGAGGACACCGACCGTGAACGCAGCACCCAGGGCGCGATCGACGCGATCCTGGAGGCGATGGAGTGGCTGGGCCTGGACTATGACGAAGGCCCGATCTACCAGACCGACCGCGTCGCCCGTTACCTGGAAGTGGCCGAACAGCTGGTGGCCGACGGCAAGGCGTATTACGCATACGAGACCCGCGAAGAGCTTGACGCGATGCGCGAGGCCGCCATGGCCAGGCAGGAGAAGCCGCGCTACAACGGTGCCGCGCGTGACCTGGGCCTGCCGCGCAGGGATGATCCGAACCGCGTCATCCGCTTCAAGAACCCGCTGGAAGGCACGGTGGTGTTCGACGACCTGATCAAGGGCCGTATCGAGATCGCCAACAGCGAGCTGGATGACATGGTCATCTTCCGCCCGGACGGCTACCCCACCTACAACTTCGCGGTGGTGGTGGACGACTGGGACATGGGCATCACCGAGGTCATCCGCGGCGACGACCACATCAACAACACCCCGCGCCAGATCAACCTGTACGAAGGCATCGGGGCCCCGGTGCCGAAGTTCGGCCACATGCCGATGATCCTGGACGAGCAGGGCGCCAAGCTGTCCAAGCGCACCGGCGCGGCCGACGTGATGCAGTACAAGGACGCCGGCTACCTGCCGGACGCGCTGCTGAGCTACCTGGCCCGCCTGGGCTGGTCGCACGGTGACCAGGAGCTGTTCAGCCGCCAGGAACTGATCGACCTGTTCGACGTGAAGGACTGCAATTCCAAGGCCTCGCGCCTGGACATGGCCAAGCTGGGCTGGGTCAACCAGCACTTCCTGAAGACCGAGGACGTGTCCGCGATCGTGCCGCACCTGGTCTACCAGCTGCAGAAGCTGGGCCTGGACGTGGCCGCTGGCCCGGCCCCGGAGGACGTGGTGATCGCCCTGCGTGAACGCGTGCAGACCCTGAAGGAAATGGCCGAGAAGGCCGTGGTCTGGTACCAGCCGCTGACCGAGTACGACGAAGCGGCGGTGGCCAAGCACTTCAAGGCCGGTGCCGAGGTGGCGCTGGGCAAGGCCCGCGAGCTGCTGGCCGCCCTGCCGGAATGGACCGCCGAGTCGGTGGGCGTCGCCCTGCACGACGCGGCCGCAGCGCTGGAAATCGGCATGGGCAAGGTTGCCCAGCCGCTGCGCGTGGCCATCACCGGCACCCAGGTCAGCCCTGACATTTCCCATACCGTTTACCTGGCCGGCCGCGAGCAGGCCTTGAAACGCATTGATGTGGCCATCACCAAGGTAGCAACGGCCTGAGGCATCCTTGCCAGGCCCGAACCGGAGAACACGCATGCCCGCCAAGACCGCCACTGCCTGTACCGCCCCGCACCACCACGTCCACGACGCATCGGACTTCGTGGCGGTGGTCGAGCGCGTCTCGCGCGAACGCGGGCTGCGCCTGACCCCGATCCGCGCCAACGTACTGAAGCTGATCGCCGAGGCCGGCAAGCCGGTCAAGGCGTACGAGCTGCTGGAGTGGGTGCGCAACGGCAAGGGCGTGGGTGCTGATGCCCCGCCCACCGTGTACCGCGCCCTCGATTTCCTGATGGCCAATGGCTTCGTGCACAAGCTGGAATCGGTGAATGCCTTCGTGGCCTGCCACCATCCCAGCAGCGCCGCGCACTCGGTGCCGTTCCTGATCTGCAACAGCTGCCACAGCGCGGTGGAGCTGGAAGACCGCGAGATCGTCACCCAGCTGGAGAAGCGTGCCAAGGAGCTGGGTTTCCAGCCGCAGGCGCAGACCCTGGAAGTGCATGGCCTCTGCGCGCGCTGCGCCGGCTAACGCAACGGTAGTGCCGGCCGCTGGCCGGCATTTTGGAAGCGGTGCGACAGGGCCTGCGTCCTAGTCCATCGGCTTGGAGCGGGTATCCACCCGCACGATCACCGACATGCCGGGGCGCAGCTGCTTTGCCAGCTTCTGATCCCTGTTGATCGATATCCGCACCGGTAGCCGCTGCACCACCTTGGTGAAGTTGCCGCTGGCATTGTCCGGGCGCAGCACGCTGAATTCCGACCCGGTGGCGGGCGCGATCTCCTGCACGCGGCCCCGCAGCACCTGCCCCTGGAACGCGTCCACCGAGAACGTGGCCGGCTGGCCGATCGCCATCCCCCAGGTCTGGCCTTCCTTGTAGTTGGCCACCACCCACAGCGTGTCGGGTACCAGGAACAGCAGCTGCGAACCGGCGGCGACGTACTGGCCCACGCGTACGCTGGCTTCGCTGATCTGGCCGTCGCGCGGCGCGTGGATCACCGTGTTGGCCAGATCGATGCGCGCCAGTTCCAGCTGCGCCTGCGCGCTCTCCACCTGGGCCTCCAGGCTCTTGCGCGCTACCTGGGTCGATACCAGGGTCTCCTCGGCGATGCGGATCTGCGCCTGCGACTGCTGCACGCTGGCCTGCGCCGAGGCCTGCGCGGTGCGGAACTTGTCGCGATCGTTGATCGACACCAGCTGCTGCGCAGCCAGTTCCTCGTAGCGCTTGGTCTCGTTGCGTGAGCGTTGCAGCTCCGCCTGCCCGGCCGACAACGTGGCGCGGGCGGAGGCAATCTGCGCACGGTTCTGCGCCTGCGACTGGTCCGAGTTGGCCAGGGCCGCGCGTGCGCTGTCCAGCGTCGCCTGCGCCTGGGCGACCCGCTGCGCATAGATGCGGTCATCGATGCGCAGCAGCGGCTCGCCTTCCTTCACGTGCTGGAAGTCCTTCACCAGCACCTCGGTTACATAGCCGTTGACCTGTGGCGCCATCACCGTGATCTGTCCGCGTACATACGCGTTGTCGGTCACCATCACGCTGCTGGTGAACGGCCACAGGTGCCAGGCGCGCAGGATCAGCGCAATGCCCAGCAGGGCCACCACCACCATCACCACCACGCTGCGCGCGCTGGGCTTGAGGTACTTCGGCGCGACAGCGGGTTCTACCGGCGTAGGGGCAGGCGCCGCGTCGGTCGGCGGCGGTGGGGTTACGTTGTCGGCGTCGTCGGGTCGGGGCGGGACGGGAGGCATGGTCGAGAACTCAGCGGGGCGCGGCCGGCGTGGCCACAGCGGGGGAAGTGGGGTGGCGCTTGCGCCATTGCTTGAGCACGGCGGTGCGCAGCGACAGCAGCAGCAACCAGCACAGGAAGCCGATGGCCAACCAACCGCTCAGCGTGAACACATCATTGAAGCCGCGTACGTTGGCTTCGCGGCGCGTCGTCTGCGCCAACTGCGCGCTGCCCTGCGCGCTGCGCAGCACCGGATCGGTGATCTGGGCGACGTACAGCTGCTGTTGGATGCGCAGGCGCTGTGCCACCACCGGGTCGGCCGGGTCGAGCTGGCTGGTCAGCGCGCTGGAATACAGCTGCTCGCGATGCAGCTGGAAGGTCCCCAGCACGGCCGAGCCGGCCAGGCCGCCCAGCGTCTGCGTGATCGACAGCGTCACCAGGAAGGTGATCATGTGGTCCACGCCCTGTTTCAGCGCGGCGGAAATGCCGAGCATGATCAACGGGCCCATGAACATGCCGGCACCGACCGAGGCCAGGAACTGGCTGGCGTAGAAGTCGTGCGGCCGATCCATGCTGGTGCGGTGCTGGTCGAAGAACGCGGCGGCGCCCAGCAGCAGGATCGCCATCAGCAGCTGCGGGATCAGCCGTTTGGGCCCGAAGGTCAGTGCAGTGCCGGCGATACCGGTGATCACGCCGGCAAGAATCACCACGAACAGCGGCCGCAACTGATCAGGGCCCATGCCGAGCGTGCGCATCAGGTTGACCACGCCGTAGGACTGCTCGGTGGTCAGGAAGCGGATCAGGAAGGCGCCGACGATGAAATGCAGTACGGGCAGGCTGGCCAGCCAGCGTGTCTGCAGCAGCGGATTGCGCCGGTAGTGCTCGATGACGAAGGCGGTGGTGGACAGCACGATCGAGGCGACTAGGGCCCAGCCCAGCCACGGCGTGTTGAGCCACCAGCGGGTGTAGCCCTGCGCCAGCACGATCACCAGCAGCGCGACGGCCGGTGCGAGCAGGGCAAAGGTGAGGAAGTCCAGCGGTTCGAAGGCCTTCACCTGGATGCCGGGCGGCAGCTTCAGCACCACCACTGCCGCGAACGCGCACAGTGCCAGCCCGGCTTCGAATGAGTAGAGCTGATGCCATTGGCCGGTATCGACCAGGCCTGGTGAAACGATCCAGGCGATCGGCACCGCCAGCTGCGAGAGGCCGACGCCGACCACCAGCAGGTTGCCGGTAAAGCGGCGCGGCAGCGCCTGCAGCATGTATAGCGTGCCCAGTGTCGAACAGGCCGCACCCGCGAAGCCGCTGGCGGCGCGGGTCAGCATCGTGGTCTCGAAGCTGCCGACGAACAGGTGCAGTACCGCCAGCGCTGCGTACAGGCCCAGCCCGATCTCGGCGAACAGGCGGATGCCGTACTGCTGGCGGAACTTGAAGGCCAACAGGTTGGCGGTGACATTCACCATGGCATAGGCCGCCACCAGCCAGCTGCCCTGGGTCGGGGTCAGTGCCAGCTGGCCTTGCAGGAACGGCAGGTTGGCGGTAACCAGCGCATTGCCGAGGCCGCCGGTGATCGCCACCAGCAGTGATACCAGCGCATAGGCCGCGCGCCGATACGGCGGGTGCCAGGGCATCGATGCCGAACCGGGCATGGTCGGCTTTTCGTGCTCCTCCCAATCCGGAACCGGCTTCAGATACGGCTGGACCATCAGCGAGCCTCGCTGGTTGCTCCCTGGAGACCCCCGCGCAGCAGCTGCAGGGCGCGCCCGGCCAACTGGGCGCGCTCGTCGCGGGTCTTGCCGCGCAGGGCCGCACCCAGCATGCCCGAGATCAGTGAAATATCCGTCTTTTCCAGGTCGGCACGGCACAGCCCGGCGGCCTTGGCGCGCGCGATCGGTTCCTCCAGCAGGTCGCGCACGGTCTCGCGCGCGGCGCGCATGGACGGCACGTCCGAATCGACCGCACGCCAGTAATCGGCCAATGCCGGCGAATCAATGATGCGCTGGGCCATGCCCTCGAACACCTCGAACAGGGCGTCGTCGCGGTCACCGAGCTGCTCGACCTGGCGCCGGATGCGGTCGACCGTGCGCTGCAGCAGCGCCTGGATCAGCGCGGTGCGGTCGGGGAAATTGCGGTACAGGGTGGCGCGGCCTACCTGGGCGCGTTCGACCACCAGGTCCAGCGGGGCGGTGACACCATGTTGGCCGAACACATGATCGGCGGCATCGAGGATGAGGGCACGGCGGGCAGCAGCATCGGCACGTTGGGCAGTCATGGAATTATTTTCGGACAAAAGTGTCCGATTGGCGAGACATTGGGTGACGGGATTGTCCGCTTGTTGTGGTACGCACATCTTTGTGACGGATGCGTGATGGAGTGGGTCGAAATGAAAACGGGGGCCCGAAGGCCCCCGCGGAATGGCGTGGGGGTCAGAGCCCTTTCCTTCGAAAAGGACTCCGACCCCCCCGTGCGCGATCAGAAGAACGCGCGGATGCCGAATGCGACACCACGGCCTGGCAGCGGCGAGTAGTCGCGCAGCAGCGAGGTATGCGGGCGCACTTCGCGGTTGGTCAGGTTGCTGCCATCCAGGAACACCTCGTAGCTGTTGCTGGCGTTGCGATCCCAGCGGTAGGCCAGGTGCGCGTCGACCAGGGTGTAGCCGTCGCTCGGGGCTTCGTTCTGGGCGACGTCCTTCTGGCGGCTGTAGCGGACCGCACCGACCGAAGCGCGCCAGCCGTCCTTCGACCAGCGCAGGTCGGCGCCGACGCGGGCCGGTGCGATACGCGGCAGATAGCCAGTGTTGGCCAGTTCCACCGTGTAGTTGTGGTTGTGGTCGCCATGCGGCACGGCGATGACCAGGTTGCGGCTGCCGCTGCCATCCAGCTTGGCCTTCACGTAGTCGCCGAACAGGCGCAGATCCCAGTCACCGGCGCCGCCCTCGAACAGGTGCACCAGCGCTTCGGCCTCGGCACCGCGGAACACCGCATCCTGCTGCGTCCAGGTGCGCACCGGCAGGCCCTCGGTGATGCCGGTGTCGGCCAGGTAGATGAAGTCCTTGAACCTGGTCTGGTAGACCGACGCGGAGAAGTCCAGGTGCTCGCTGTGGGTGTGGATACCCAGTTCCACGCGCTGGCCGCGCTCGGTCTTCAGGTTGGCGTCGCCGATTTCCAGCGAACGGGTGGCGATGTGCGCGCCGGCGGCATACAGCTCTTCGTTGGTCGGTGCTCGCTCGGAGCTGTCCACGCCGATGCGCAGGTCAACGGCATCGTTGAGCTTCCAGATGCCAGCGGCAGACAGGTTGGTGGCGCCGAACGTGCGGCGGCGGTAGTCACCGCTCGGGTCCAGCTTGACCTGATCGTGGCGGCCGCCCAGTTCCAGCTTGAACGGGCCGAACTGCTTTTCCTGCAGCACGAACAGGCCGATGTTCTTGGTGCCGGTATCCGGAACGAACGCCTCTTCGCCCTTGGCACCGAAATCACTGTTGCCGAACTGCAGGCCGAAGGCGCCGTCCCAGCCGCCGATCTGCTGCTGCACCGCTTCCAGGCGCGCTTCGATGCCGCGGTTGGTGAAGCGGGTCGACGGCGTACCGGCTTCCAGCTCCACGTGTTCGTAGTCGGTGTAGGCCACGCGTGCGTTGATGTTCTTCAGGAACGAGACCGGGTTGTAGATGCCGGCCTTGGTCTCGAAGCGGTTCTGCACCATGTCGATGCGCACGTCGTGCTCGTCGCCGCCTTCCTCTTCGTCGCCATGGTCGTGACCGTGGTCATGGCCATGATCGTCACCATCGGCGTGCACGTGCGCGCCATTGGGAATGCCGTAGTTGGTGCGGTAGGTACTGGCCGATACGCCGAAGTAGCCGCCGTCGCCCAGCCACGTTGCGCCGACGCCACCGGCGCGGGTGCGGATCGAGCTGTTGTCGAGGCGGCCGCGGCGCGGCTCTTCGCCTTCCTCGCCCGCATGATCATGATCGTGGTCGTCGTGGTGGTCTTCCAGGCTGTCGATCACCGCGTAGCCGGGAATGCGGTAGTCGTCGCCATTGCGGACCAGGCCATCCACATGGAGCACGACGTTGCCGCTGACGCCATCGAGGCGGAACATGCCGCTGCGCTCGTTGTTCACCGAATTGCCGCGCAGTTCGGCACGACCGCTGAGCGGCCGCTCAGGCAGCTCGCGCGCGATGCGCCCGTCGACCACATTGACCGCACCACCAATGGCGCCGCTGCCGAACAGCAGCGTGGCCGGGCCCTTCAGTACTTCGATCTGATCGGCCAGGAACGGTTCGATGCTGGTGGCGTGGTCGGCGCTGACCGTGGACGCATCCATGTTGCCCATGCCGTTGGACAGCACGGCCACGCGCGGGCCTTCCTGGCCACGGATGATCGGGCGGCCGACGCCGGGGCCGAAGAAGGTGCTCTGCACGCCGGGCAGCTTGGCCACGGTATCGCCGAGGGTGCCGGCCTTCTGCTCGTCCAGGCGTTCACCGGCCAGCACCTCCACCGGGCGCGCCAGGGATTCGGCATCACCCTGCAATGGCGACGCGGTGACCTGCACCGACGACAGCTCGGTCAGGTGGCGGTCACGATGGGCGGTGTCCTGGCCGGCTGCAAAGGCGACGGACGGCAGCAGGGCGGCGAGCGCCAGGGCCAGGGAATGCGGCTTGAGCCGAGGGGTGTGGGCGGGCATGGACGGGTCCTTTGTTACAATGTATCAATCGCGGGGCGCACGAATCCAGTCGATGGGACAGGGGGAGGGAAACCGTGCGGGTCGGAGAGGGATGTTATATTATTCCATAACGATTCGCCGACCCTGCTGGAAGTCATGTCCCTGTCCTCACGCCTGCGCCACCTGCTCGACCGTTTCGGCGCCACTGGTTCGATGCTGTGCGCGGTGCACTGCGCGGTGATCCCGGTGCTGCTGGCCGCAGCGCCTTCATTGGGTCTGTCGTTCTGGCTGAGCGACGGCGTGGAACAGGCGCTGGTGGTGTTCGTGACCCTGCTGGGGTTGTTCAGCCTGGTCTGGGGCTACCGCCGGCACGGTGCGCTGCGTGCGCTGGGCTTCCTGGTTCCCGGCCTGGTCGCATTGTGGGCCGGCGTGCTGTATGACCCGCTGCACCACAATGCGGTGCCGCACGCGGTGGTGATGACCATCGGTGGCCTGCTGGTGGGTGTGGCCCATCTGGTCAACCTGCGCCTCAACCACGGTCACGTGCACGACGCCAGCTGCGCGCACTAGGCGCTCCGTGATAGGATTTTCGATCGTGCGCGGGGGCGCCCAGCAAGGCGGCCCCGCCGAACCCGTGTCAGTACGGGGTAACCAGATTTCACATTTGAGGAGTTGAAGACATGGGTAAGGGTGACCGCAAGACCGCCAAGGGCAAGCGCTACAACGCCAGCTATGGCAACGCCCGTTCGCACACCGCCAGCAAGGTCGCCGTAGGCGCCGCCGCTCCGGTTGCCAAGAAGACCGTGGCCAAGGCTCCGGCGAAGAAGGCTGTGGCGAAGAAGGCCGTCGCCAAGGCCTGATCCGGTCGAGCGACCGGTTCAATGAAAAACGCGGCGCCTGGCGCCGCGTTTTTTTATGCCTGTCCGGTGAGCCGAGCGTGGGTTCGGCTCTACAACCGCATCAGCGCAGTGTCTTCTTCAGCGTTTCCGGATTGCCATCGTTCGGCGCGGCCGGTACCTGCAGCAGGTGGGCCAGCAGCGGATAGACATCGACGTTGTCGAAGCTATCGATCACCAGGCCCTGGCGGAACGACGGACCGCCGGCCACGAACACTGCGCGCATGGAAGGCAGTGCGTTGTCGTAGCCATGCGAACCTCGATCCTGCTTCGCACGCTTGGCGATCTTCTCCTGGTGCAGGGCATCCCAGCCTTCATCCATGACACAGACGATGGCCGGAACCCGCGGATGCGTGCCGTAGTGCCAGCGTGCCGGCAGGTTCTCCTTCTTCCAGCATTCGTAGTGCGCGTGGCGTCCGAGCAGGGCGCGTTCGGCTTCCGCTTCGCGGCCGGCGACCGGCGCAAAACCCACTGACTGGCCTTGGCTGATATTGCGTGCAATGGCCGGGTCGGCCATCGACTCGGTGGCGATCACGTTGCCGTCGGCGACGCTGGCCATGCCGTGGTCGGAGACGACGATCACGTTGGTGGTCTTGGCCAGATCGCGCTGCTGCAGCCCGTCGAGCACCTGGCCGACGATCTGGTCGGCGCGCACGATGGCGTCGGCGTACTGCTTCGACCCGGGGCCGTAGTTGTGGCCGGCCTTGTCCACGTGTTCCATGTACAGCGTGGTGAGGCGCGGTGCATCAGCATCGGTCTGTGCCAGCCAGTCGAGCACGATGCCGGCCCGCTGCTCCAGCGGTTCCTTGCCGTCGTATACGCGCCACTTGCTGGGGCGCACGCCGCGGATTTCAGACTCACTGCCCGGCCACGCCGTGGTGGCCGAACGTACGCCAGCGTTCTCGGCACTGACCCAGATCGGTTCGCCACCCCACCAGCCGCTGGTGGTGACTGCGTCGCGGTTGCTCAGTTCGAAACGGCCCAGGGTTGCATCGTCCATGCTGTTGTTGACGATGCCGTGGTGGTCCGGACGCAGGCCGGTGACGATGGTGTAGTGGTTGGGGAAGGTCAGTGACGGATAGGACGGCGTCATCCAGCGTGCACGCACGCCGCCGTCGATCAGTCGCTGCAGGTTCGGAGTGAGCCCACGGTCCAGCGCATCGGCGCGCAGGCCGTCGATGGAGATCAGCAGCAGCTTCGGAGGCGAAGCCGCAGCGGCGGAACCGGGAACGGAGGCGGAAGGGGCGGGCGCGGTGGTGCAGGCCGCCAATGGCAGCAGCAGCGCCAGCGCGCAGGTCAGGCGTACGGAAGTCATCCACGCATGATAAGCCCGCGCAATGACGCGCCCAAGACACGGCGCGCTATCGCGCGCCGTGTCCGCGCATTTTTCCTTATCCCCGCGCCTGTCGGCGCGCCCCATTCAAAAGGAAGGGGGGGCTTTTCTCCAGACATGTCCCTGATGATTCCATCCACGCATGGCGTGGATCTACCGTGTCGACCAAGGTCGACACCTACCAACAGTTGCGCACAATGACGTCCGGACAGATCGCCGGAACCTGTCGAAGGCTGGGTGGGTCCGGTTGCAGGGGCGTGAGCGCCATGGATGGCGCGACCGAGCTTACAGGGACGTACTTGCAGCGTCCCCTGCAACTGGACCCACCCTGCCTCCCCGCAGGAAGCCCGCTGTTGCTGTTGCTCTAGCCTCTGCGGGTGCCGGGCGCAGCCCGGCCAGCCCTCTCAGGCGAACAGCGGGGCCTGGCGTTGTTCCAGCCGCAGCAGTGCCGCTTTGGTTTCCAGCCCGCCGCCGAAACCGGTCAATGCGCCGTTGCTGCCGATCACGCGATGGCAGGGCAGGATGATCGGCAGCGGATTGCGCCCGTTGGCCGCGCCGACCGCGCGGGTCGCACTGGGCTGGCCGAGGTGCTGCGCCAGCTGCAGGTAACTCCAGGTCTGGCCGAACGGAATCAGTGCCAGCGCCTGCCATACGCGCAGCTGGAACGGCGTGCCACGTGGCGCCAGCACAAGGTCGAAGCTGTTGCGCTCGCCGTGCAGGAACTGCAGCAGCTGTTCGCGTGCTTCCGGCAGGGCATCCGGTGCGTAGTGCCAGTCGTCGCGTCCGCGTGCCGGATGGCGGTTTTCCGGGAACAGCACATGTGACAGGCCACGCTCATCACCGGCGATGGTCAGCACGCCGATGGGGCTGTCGAAGCGATCAAACAACAGGGTCATGTCGGTTCTCCAACGAACGTGCCGGACAGGTGCCACAGGTGCAGCACGGCGTAGGCGCGCCACGGGCGCCACGGTTGCGAGCGCGCTTCAGTTGCACGTTCGCTCAGGCGCTGGCCCTGTGCGTGGCCGAGCACCTGCTGCAGCACCAGGTCGCCGGCGGGGAAGGCATCGGGCTGGCCGAGCCCGCGCAGGGCGATGTACTGCGCGGTCCACGGGCCGATGCCGGGCAATGCCACGCAGCGCGCAACAAAGTCTTCCAGGGCCTGCCCGGGTCCGAAGTCGAGCTGGCCGCTGGCACATGCAGCGGCCAGCGCACGCACCGTGGCGGCGCGGCTGCGCGGCAGGCCGATCGATTCCAGCGGCGCCTCGGCCAGCACCTCGGGCGCTGGGAACTGGCGATCGAACTCGGACGGCATGCCCGGCAGATGCGCCCCATACGCATCCACCAGACGCCGCGCAAAGGTGGTGGCGGCGGCGACGCTGACCTGCTGGCCGAGCACGGCGCGTACGCCGACCTCGAAGCCATCCCAGCCGCCCGGAACGCGCAGCCCCGGGCGTTCGGCGATGCCGCGTGCCAGCAGCGGTTCCTCGCCCAGGGCGGCATGGACCTGTTGCAGGTCGGCGTCCAGATCGAACACACGACGCACACGGCGCACGATGTCGGGGATCAGGCGCGGGTCGACCGCACCCAGCTGCAGACGCAGTTCCGGGCGCTTCGGGTCGGCGGTGACGCGCAGCAGGGTGGGGCGCTCGGGTGTGCCGAGCACGCGCTGGTAGCTGTCTTCGCCGATCAGTTCGATTCCAGGCAGGCTGCGCTTGCGCAGGAAGGCCAGCATTCGCGGGAAGTCCAACGGTGGGCGGTACACGAGCCGCAGTACCAGACCGCCGTCATCGGCGGCCAGCGGCTGGTGCTGGCGACGCAGCGCCGTCGGTGCCATGCCGCAGCCCTGCAGGAAGGCGGTATTGAAGCGGCGCAGACTGTTGTAGCCGGCGGCCAGCGCAACATCGGTCACCGGCAGCGTGGTTTCGGTCAGCAGTTGCTTGGCCAGCAGCAGGCGGTGGGTGGCATGGATCTGTCCGGGTGTTGCGCCCAGATGTTCGACGAACAGGCGCTGCAGCTGGCGCGCGCTGAGGCCGATCTTCTGCGCGAGGTCTGCAACGGGCTGCTCCTGCAGGAAGCCGCCGTGGATGATGGCGAGGGCGCGCTGCACGGTCTGCCCGGCCAGTGCCTGCTGGGCCTGCGGTGCCAGTTCGGGGCGGCAGCGCAGGCACGGCCGGTAGCCGGCGGCGGCGGCTGCAGCGGCGGTCGGGTAGTAGGTGATGTTGCGTGGCTTCGGCGGCGGCGCCGGGCAGACGGGGCGGCAATAGATGCCGGTGCTGCGCACGGCGGTGAAGAAAACGCCGTCGAAGCGTGCGTCACGGGCCAGGCGGGCGCGGTCGCAGGCGGCGGTGTCGAGGGCGAGGGCGGTGTCCATGGCGCCAGTCTAGGCCTCTGGCGACGGCGATACTCGCCACATTCGGACATGGATGCTGAAGGGCGTCAGGCCGGGCTGCGCCCTGCCCCCGTGGTAGTGCCGGCCGCTGGCCGGCAACGGCAACAGCAGAAGCTGGTTTCCTGCGGCAGGGCGGGGTGGGTCCGGTTGCAGGGGACGCTGCAAGTACCCTTCCGGGGCCCGGCCCAGCCGCTGGCGGCTGTGCGTTCGGGCGCTTGCGAAGCAGTGCTTCGCAAGCAAAGCGCCCTCACCCATGTAAGCTCGATCGCGCCATCCATGGCGCTCACGCCCCTGCAACCGGACCCACCCCGCCTTCGACAGGTTCCTGCGACCTGTCGGGACGGCGTTCTGCGCGGCTGTTGGTAGGTGTCGACCTTGGTCGACACGCTTTTCCCAAGGGTCAGAAGGGGTTCAGTGCCGCGCGCTGAATGCGTGCCCCGGACGGGTAGACTGTGGCTCTTGCTCACGTGAAGACCGGTTGCCCGATGTCCGCCAAACTCCGCTGGTTGCCCCTGTTGTGCCTGGCCCTGGCGGGCTGCAGCCAGCTGGAGAATCCGGGCAATGTCACCGCCGCCGACAAGGCCGCGCGGGCGCCGGCCAGCGATGGTGAGAACATGGTGTCGATCAATGCCGCCGATGCACCACCACCGCCGGCGCCGCCGCGCAGCCGGGCGGATCGGCCGTGGCCGCAGGCGCAGTTGGAGAATGGCCGCGCCTGGGTCAGCTGCAGTACCGAGTACGCCGGTGAGGCGGGCGATGGCGTCGAGCTGGAGGGCCTGCAGCGCGAACAGATCACCCAGGCACTGGCGCCGTGCGCCGAGCGCGGCCTGATGCGTGTGCGTTACGCCGGCAAGATCAATCCGGGCTTCGCCGAGATGATGTGGCGACTGGCCGTGGTCGCTGACGAGCAGAAGATCCACAAGCGCATCCTCGACCTGGATTCCAGCGGCGGCCAGGTGGAATCGGCGATCGTCGCCGGCGACAGCATCGGTGAATCGGGCTGGACGATCTGGGTGCGCGAGGGCTCGATCTGCCACAGTGCCTGCGTGTTCGTGCTGGCCGCCGGTGACAACCGCCTGCTGTCGGGCAAGGTCGGCATCCATCGCATGATGCGGATCAGCTCCAAGGCCACCTCGCGCGCGGAACTCAATCGCGAGCTGCACGAGGTCTACGACAACGTGAAGGACTACCTGCAGCGCAACGGCGTGGCGGTGGGTGTGGCCGACCTGATGATGACCGTGCCCAACCGCAGCCTGCGCCTGCTTACGCAGGATGAGCTGCGCCAGTACGGCCTGGACGGCACCAACGCGGTGCAGGACGATCTGGAACGGATCAAGCAGATGCGGGCCTGTGGTGACGACTTCGTGCAACGCAAGGACGCGTTCCTGATTGCCTTCGACCAGCAGTGCAAGCGCGAAGGCGCCGACATGGAATCGATCAACAGCTGCGGCCAGGCACTGAAGCAGCGCTTCGGTTTCCCGGATGCGGTGTGCCCGGAAGAAAGCCCACTGTCGGAGATCGATGTGGCAACGCTGCCACCGGCACCGTCGGAGCCGCCGCCGGTGGCCGAACAGGCGCCAGTGAACACCGCCGCGCCCGCCGCGCAGGCTGATGCGGCAGCGGTGGAGGGCAACGCCCCGGCACGCTGACGGCATAGTCACCGCGCTGGCGTAGACTGCGGTTCTCTCCAGAAAACCGGCGGTGTCCATGAAGCGCGTGCTCCTGCTGCTGTCCCTGCTGCCCCTGACCGCATTGGCGCAGGCACCTGCGCCGGCCACGCCTGCACCGGCTCCGGCACGCCCGGCCCCGGCCTCGCCAGCGGCTGCGAAGCCAGCCACCGCCGGTGCCCCGGCGTTGACTGCTGCACAGCAGGCCCAGGTGCAGAAACAGGATGCCGAGATGGGCGCTGCTGCACTGAAAGCCGCGCAGCTGGTCGATGCCAACCGCGCCGGCGAACTGTGGGATGGCGCCTCCGCCGTCGCGCGCCGTGCAGTACCGAAGGCCGCATTCGTCAGCCAGCTGACCACCGAGCGCACGCGCCTGGGTGCGCTGGCCGGGCGTGGCCAGCCCACCATCACCCGGGTCAAGTACAGCGCAGGTGCCGCAGTGCCGGAAGGGCTGTACATCAACGTCAGTTTCCCGACCCGTTTCGCCAACAGCGCGCAGCCGGTGCGCGAGCTGGTCTCGTTCCGTTTCGACGAGGACCAGGTGTGGCGCCTGGCCGGTTACAGCCTGCGTGCGTCGGCACCCTGAGGAGATGAATGATGGCAACTGAATTGACGATGCTGGCCTGGTCGGTCCTGCTCGGCTTCGTTTACATCTTCGCCACCTCCACCGTGGTCACCCGCGAGCGCGGGATGAAGTGGAATGCCTCGGCACGCGATGGCGACGCAAAGCCGGTCAGCGCGCTGGCCGGGCGCCTGCAGCGTGCGCAGGCCAATTTCCTGGAGACGTTCCCGTTCTTCGCCGCCGCCGCCATCGCGGTGGTCGTGGCCGATCGCGGCAACGACACCACTGCACTGGCGGCGCAGGCCTACTTCTGGGCGCGTGTGGTCTATCTGCCCCTGTACGCCGCAGGCGTGCCCTACGTGCGCAGCCTGGTGTGGCTGGTGTCGCTGCTGTCGATCCTGGCGCTGGTGTTCGCACTTCTGTAAGTCGGCCTGATCCAGATCAAGGCCGCTCAGGTGCGCGGCGCTATGCTGGCGCGGACTGAATCAACGGCAGGAGGCGCGCATGCGCAGGATGGACGTGGTGGTGGTCGGCGCCGGACCGGCAGGTCTGTGCTTCGCGCGCGCGCTGGCCGGCAGCGGGCTGCAGGTCGGGCTGGTCGAAGTGCAGCCGCGCCAGGCCCTGGCCGAGGCCGCCTTCGATGGCAGGGAGATCGCGTTGACCCATGCCTCGCGGCAGAGCATGGAGCAACTGGGTCTGTGGCAGCGCCTGCCGCAGGCCGAAGTCGCTGAACTGCGCGATGCCAAGGTGATGAACGGCGGCTCGCCGTTCGCGCTGACCTTCGCCAGCAGCCAGGTCGACGGCCAGCCGCTGGGCTGGCTGGTACCCAACCATCTGATCCGCCGTGCCGCATGGGATGCGGTGCAGGGCCAGGACGGCGTGGAACTGTTCGACGGGCGCAAGGTGCAAGGCGTGCAAGCCGATGCACAGGGCCATGTGGTCAAACTCGATGACGGCAGCCAACTGCATGCGCGGCTGCTGGCGGCCGCTGACAGCCGCTTCTCCGCCACCCGCCGCATGCTCGGCATCGGTGCGCAGATGCGCGACTTCGGCAAGTCGATGCTGGTGTGCCGCATGCAGGTCGAGCGCGACCATCGCCACACTGCCTGGGAATGGTTCGGCTACGGCCGCACGATGGCGCTGCTGCCGCTCAACGAGGGCCAGGCCTCGGCGGTGATCACGCTGCCGCCGCGGCAGATCGACGCGCTGCTGGCGATGGACGAGGTGGCCTTCGGCGAGGCCATCAGTGCTTGCTTCGAACATCGGCTGGGTCGGATGCAGCCGGTGGCCACGCCGCAGGCGTATCCGCTGGTAGGTGTGTACGCGCACCGTTTTGTTGGCGAGCGTTCGGCGCTGATCGGCGATGCCGCCGTCGGCATGCACCCGGTCACCGCGCATGGCTTCAACCTGGGCCTGGCCAGCGCACAGCGGCTGGCGCAGGGCATCGTCGCGCAGCAGCGTCGCGGTGCCGACATTGCCGCCGCCGGCATGCTGGCCAGCTACCAACGGGGTCACCGGCTGGCGTCGCGGCCGCTGTACGAGGCCACCAATGCGATCGCCAGCCTGTACACCGACGATCGCCGCCCGGCGCGACTGCTGCGGGCGGCCGGCCTGCGCCTGGCGCAGGGCGTGGCACCGTTCAGGCAGCTGATTGCCTCGCACCTGACCCAGCGCGTAGCCTGAACAGCCTCACATCAGCCGGCGGCCAGCACCCGGATCTGGCTGTCGGCGAACTCGACCACCTGGCCTGCGCGGATCTTGCAGGCCTTGCGCAGTTCGACTTCGCCATCGACCCGCACCTGGCCGTCACTGATGACCATCTTGGCCTCGCCGCCACTGGTGACCAGGTCGGCCAGCTTGAGCAGCTGCTTGAGTTCGACGTAGTCACCGTCGAGGTCGAATTCGAGAATCTGCATGGAGCGGGGTTCCTGGGAAGAGGGGCGCAGGCCAGCGGCCGGGCCGGGAAGAGGGCGCGTATTGTGCGCCAGCACGGGGCATGACGGCACGCGCACGGAAAGCTGTACGCCTCGTTCAGCATCAATGCGGTATCATCCCGCTCTGAGCGAGTGAAATCTCCTCCGACCGAGCAGCGCCAGGGCACGCGATAAGAAGGGCGCCCAAAGCGCGGACCATCCCTTTTTTATCGCACTGCCAGGAAGACGGCAGTGCCTTCGGAGTTCCCCATGTCCCAAGATTCCCAAGCGCCGCTGCAGTTCGCGCAGCTCGGCCTGTCCGAGCCCGTGATGCAGGCGGTCACCGCCATCGGCTACGAAACCCCGTCGCCGATCCAGGCCGCCACCATCCCGGCGATGCTGGAAGGCCGCGACGTGCTGGGCCAGGCCCAGACCGGTACCGGCAAGACCGCCGCGTTCGCGCTGCCGGTACTGTCCAACATCGACCTGCAGCAGATCAAGCCGCAGGCCCTGATCCTGGCGCCGACCCGCGAACTGGCCATCCAGGTCGCCGAGGCGTTCCAGTCCTACTCGTCCAAGATCCCGGGCTTCCGCGTGCTGCCGGTGTACGGCGGCCAGCCTTACGGGCAGCAGCTGTCGGCGCTGCGCCGTGGCGTGCATATCGTGGTCGGTACCCCCGGTCGCGTGATCGACCACCTCGACCGCAGCACTCTGGACCTGTCCGAGCTGAAGACCCTGGTGCTGGACGAAGCCGATGAAATGCTGCGCATGGGCTTCATCGACGACGTCGAAGCGGTGCTGAAGAAGCTGCCGGAGCAGCGCCAGGTGGCCCTGTTCTCGGCCACCATGCCGCCGCAGATCCGCCGCATCGCGCAGACCTACCTGCAGGACCCGGTGGAAGTGACCATCGCGGCCAAGACCACCACCTCGGCCAACATCCGCCAGCGTTACTGGTGGGTGAGCGGCATGCACAAGCTGGATGCGCTGACCCGCATCCTGGAAGTCGAGCCGTTCGACGCGATGATCATCTTCGCGCGCACCAAGGCCGGCACCGAAGAACTGGCCAGCAAGCTGCAGGCCCGTGGCCTGGCCGCTGCCGCCATCAACGGCGACATGCAGCAGGCCCAGCGTGAGCGCACCATCGCCATGCTGAAGGAAGGCAAGCTGGACATCCTGGTTGCCACCGACGTGGCTGCGCGCGGCCTGGACGTGGAGCGCATCAGCCACGTGCTGAACTACGACATTCCGTACGACACCGAAAGCTACGTGCACCGCATCGGCCGTACCGGCCGTGCCGGCCGCAGCGGCGAGGCGATCCTGTTCGCCACCCCGCGCGAGAAGGGCATGCTGCGCCAGATCGAGCGCGCCACCCGCCAGCCGATCGAAGAGATGCAGCTGCCGAGCGTGGAAGCGGTCAACGACACCCGCATCAACAAGTTCACCTCGCGCATCAGCGAAACCCTCGGTGCCGGCGGCCTGGACTTCTACCGCCAGCTGCTGGAGCGCTTCGAGAACGAGCAGAACGTGCCGGCCATCGAGATCGCCGCCGCGCTGGCCAAGATGCTGCAGGGTGACACCCCGTTCCTGCTGCAGCCGCCGGTGCGTGCCCCGCGTGAAGAGCGCGCCCCGCGCGAGCGTTTCGACCGTGGCGACCGTCCGGAGCGTGGCGATCGCTTCGACCGCAACGAGCGTGGTCCGCGCTTCGAGCGTGGCCCGCGTCGCGACGACGCCGAAGGTGGTTTCGAGCAGCGTCCGCGCCGTGAGGTTCCGCCGCGTGGAGCACCGGAGCAGGGTATGGAGACCTACCGCATTTCGGTGGGCCACCAGCATGGCGTGAAGCCGGCCAACATCGTCGGCGCCATCGCCAACGAAGCGGGCCTGGAAAGCCGCTTCATCGGCCGCATCGACATCCACGACGACTTCTCGCTGCTGGACCTGCCGGCACAGATGCCGCCGGACGTGCTGTCGCACCTGCAGAAGGTGTGGGTGTCCGGCCAGCAGCTGCAGATGCGTGCGCTGGCTCCGGGTGAAGACACCAGCCCGGCCCCGCGTCCGTTCAAGCCGCGCTTCGACAAGCGTGGCCCGGGCGGCCCGGGTGGTCCGCGTCGTGGTGGCCCGGGTGGCCCGGGTGGCCATGGTGGCGACCGCGGCGGTGACCGCGACAGCCGGCCGCCGCGTCGTGACGGCTTCAAGCCGCGCGGCCCGCGCAGCTTCTAAGCCTCACCCGCAGCCGTCCATAACAACGCCAGCCCCCGGGCTGGCGTACAGGAAAGGGGACGGAGGGGATTAAGTCGTAAATGGCAGGCCATGCGCTTATGCCGAAAACGACTTAATCCCCTCCGTCCCCTTTTTCGCATGGCCCACACATTGCCGGTCATAGGCTGGGCCGGTTCCAAGGCAGGTTGTCACCGCAGCACATTCGGGGGGATCCGGGATGGGTAGAAGTGGCACGGACCAGCAGAGCCGGCGGGTGCCGATGACCCGTGGGCTGGGATTGCGCTTTGCGTTGTTGACGGGCATGGCGATCGGGTTGGTCGCGTTGTCCGCGTTGATCCAGGAACTGCAGGCAGCCTCGACGGCCTGGATTGCCGGCCAGGGGTACTGGTCACGAGGGCAGCAGGATGCAACCGCTGCGCTGAGCCGCTACCTGGCGCGTGGCCATGCCCAGGACCTGGATGACGCGCGCCAGGCGCTGCGGATTCCATTGGGCGATCTGCAGGCCCGGCTGGCGCTGGAACAGGCGGTACCGGACGAGGAGAAGGCCAGGCAGGGCTTCCTGCAGGGTGGCAACGCGCGCGCCGATATCCCACGCCTGGTGTTCTCGTTCCGCTATGCACGCGACATCGGTGCATTCCGGGAAGCAACCACGCTGTGGCGACAGACCGACGATGATCTGTTGGCCGTGCAGCGGCTGGTTGCCGAGCTGCGGTCGGGGCACGCCCAAGGCGTGCTGCCAGCGGCGGACCGCGATCGGTACCTGCAACAACTGCGTGATCTGGACCGGCGGCTGCAGGTGCAGGCGCAGGCATTTTCGCAAGCGTTGCTGCGCATGGCCACGATGGTACGGATCGCCACGCTTGTGGTCGGCGGGTTGTCGGTGCTGGCGATCAGCCTGATGGCGGTGGCCCTCGCGCGCCGCGTCGGCAAGGACCTGACCGAGCATGAAAGCCGCTTCCGTGCGGCCTTCTACCAGGCCAATGTCGGCATGCTCAAGCTCGACACCGACGGCAAGGTGATCGAAGCCAACCAGGCGATGGCCGACATCCTCGACTACCGACGCGACGTGCTGCTGCAGATGTCGCTCGGCGATCTGTTGATGGAAGGCGAACTGGTCATCGATGGCGTCGGCCGCATCGACTGGGACCGGCAGCTGCGGCCGAGTGAACTGCGCTTCTGCCGCCGCGATGGCAGCCTGGTGTGGGGGCGCTGGAGTGGCACCGGCGTGCGCAGCGCGGGAGGCGGCCTGTCGGTGTTTGCGATCATCGAGGATGTCAGCCAGAACCATGCATTGGCACGTGAGATCGAGCATCACGCCAGCCACGATCCGCTGACCGGCCTGATCAACCGCCGCGAGATCGAGCGGCTGCTGGAGCGTGCGCTGCTGCAGGTACGCAGTGATGGCGGTACGCATGCGCTGTGCTACATCAACCTGGACCACTTCAAGCTGGTCAACGACAGCTTCGGCCATGCCGCCGGTGACCAGATGCTGCGCAGTTTCGCCGACTATCTGGTGGCGGCCGTGCGTGACGGTGACTGGGTCGGCCGCCTGGGCGCCGACGAGTTCGCCGTGTTCCTCGCCCATGCCGGGCAGGACGAAGCCAAGCGGGTGCTGCAGCGGGTGATCCGCAACCTGGGCCAGGCCACGTTTCCGATCAGCGAGGGCAGCCCGCAGCTGAGCTGCAGCATCGGCGTGGTCGAGGTCAGTGCAGATGCGCCGGACGTGAACTGGTTGATGAGTGCCGCCGACAGCGCCTGCTATGCCGCCAAGCAGGCCGGGCGCAACCGCGTGCACTGCTTCAATGAGAACCGCATGGCGCTGGAGGAGCGGCGGCAGGAGGCCGAGCGCCTGCAGGGCGTCAGCCTGGCGATGGCCGAGAATCGCATGCTGCTGTATGCACAGCGCATCGCCCGCGTGGGCGATCCGTCCTACCTGCACTACGAGGTGCTGGTGCGCATGCGTGGTACCGATGGCAGCCTGCATCTGCCCGGCCAGTTCATGCCGGCGGTGGAGCGCTATGGCATGGCAGTGGCGCTGGACCGGCACGTGCTCGGGCTGCTGTTCCGCCACCTGCAGGTGTGCCCGGCGCACGTGCGACAGCTGGGCCTGTGCAACGTCAACGTGTCCGCGCAGTCGATCGCCGAGCCGGGATTCCTCGCCTTCGTCTGCGACCTGCTCGAGCGCAACCGCGCGCTGGCCTCCAAGTTGTGCTTCGAGATCACCGAGACCGCGGCGATCAGCAACCTCAGCCAGGCCCGCGCCTTCATCGATGCGGTGAAGGCACGGGGGTGCCGGATGGCGCTGGATGACTTCGGCTCCGGCCTGTCTTCCTTCGGCTACCTGCGCCAGTTGCCGGCGGACATCCTGAAGATCGACGGCGCCTTCGTGCGCGACATGGATACCGACCCGGTCAGCCACGCCACGGTGCGCGCGATCAGCGAGCTCGGGCGCGAGCTGCAGATGGAAGTGGTGGCCGAGTGGGTGGAGACCGCCGAGGTTGCCGGTGCGCTGACCCGGCTTGGCGTGCAGGGGCTGCAGGGCTATGCCATCGAACGGCCGCAGCCGCTGGAGCGGCTGACCCTGGTCGATCTGCGCCCGGTACGGCTGGTCGCGGTGAAGGGGCCGCCGGCGGCTGGCTGAACCGCGGGCGCCGACTTTGGTCTACACATGCGTGGCGTGCCCGGCTGCGATAATGCGCGCCAGGGGCGGCGCGCAGTGGGCGCGGACGTAAGCAGGAACAGGACGTGGCGTGGGCGGCAGGCAGTGGCGGTATGGAACAGGAGCGGTGCTGGCCGTCCTGATGGTGTGGTTGGCGTTGCCGTGGCCGCTTCAGGCTGCAGAGGCCGTGTCGGGCCATGATTATCTCCTGGTCGGCGGCGCTACCGACGAGCCGACGCCGCACCGCGCATGCACGCCGCAGATGCTGTCCGGCGCCCGCCAGCAGGTGCTGGTACCGGCTCCGCCGCAGGGCTGGTCAGGGCAACCGCAGGCGCTGGACGTGTTCAACGTCTTTGCCGGTGAAGTGCGCGTCCAGCATGGCGACCGCGAGATCTGCGGCAACATGCACGACGCGCGCACCCGCGATTCACGTTTCCGGGCTGGCATCGGCCTGGTAGCGGTACCGCCGGCCGGCAGCCATGAGCCGTTCCTGGTCTCCTGGCAGACACCGCTGAAGGCACGTTGGGTACCGACCCTGCGGCTGGGCGCGCCCAGCCCGGTGCAGCAGAACGACACCGCCCGCCTGCTGGTGCGCGCGGCCTGCATCGCGGTGGCGATCGCGCTGGCGCTGTCGGCGTTGATGGCCTTCCTGACCACCCGGGACCGCAGTTTCCTGGTCTACATCGCCGGCACCACCGTGATGGTGCTGTGGCAGGCCATCCTCGGCGGGCTGAGCGGCTATCCGGAACCCTGGCTGCCGGTGGGCGAGCACGGCGCCTGGTGGCTGCTGGCGCTGACCGCTGCGACCCAGGCACTGGTGCTGCCGGCGCTGTGGCGGCTGAACGGAGGCGACCGCGTGCTGCCTCGATCGCGCCCGGCCCAACTGGCGGTGTTGTGGACCCTGATGGCGCTGGCCGTGCTGGTGCCGTGGCTGCGCTGGGAGCATCTGGCCTGGGTCGCGAAGGGCTTGCAGGTGTCCTATCTGTCCGGATGTGGCCTGGCACTGATGGTCGGCGTCTGGGCACGCTGGCGCGGCGACCGTTGGGCACAGGCGGGTCTGGCCGCGCTGGCACCGATGCTGGTACTGATCATCGCCGATGCCTGTGGTGCGGCGTGGCTGCTGGAATACCGGGTGGAGGCGCTGCAGCTGGCGGTGACCTGGCTGTTGATGATGGCCGCGTATGCGTTGAACCAGCGGCTGGGCCGGCTGCGCCAGCAGCGTGATGAACTTCGCCAGCTGGCCGAGACCGATGGCCTGACCGGGCTGCCCAACCGTCGCGCCGGACTGCAGCAGCTGGCCCGCCATCTGGAACGGGTGGACCGTGAGCGCGGCCCGTTGGTGATCGGCTTCCTCGACATCGACCTGTTCAAGGACATCAACGACCGCCACGGCCACGCAGTGGGCGACCAGGTGCTGGTGGCGGTGGCGCGTGCCCTGCGCGCGGCGGTACGCAGCCAGGACGAAGTGGTGCGGATGGGCGGCGAAGAGTTCCTGCTGCTGATGCCCGGCATGCCGCGCGAGGCGGCGTCGGCGCGGCTGGACCGCCTGCGCCAGCGCATCACCGAGGCTGGCCAGGCCCTGCAGGTGCCGGGGCTGGAGGTGACCGCCAGCATCGGCCTGGCGCAGTGGCGACCGGGCGAGGACGATCTGGCCGGGCTGCTGCGGCGCGCCGACCATGCCATGTACGTGGCAAAGCGGGCGGGCCGCGACCGGGTCTTCGACGGTGAGGAGCTCGATCCGCCCGCCCTGGCGTGAAGCGCAGCGGGCGGCGATGCCGGATAATGGGCCGATGACCACCCGACTCAACAAACATATCGCCGACACCGGCTTCTGCTCCCGCCGCGAGGCCGATCGCCTGATCGCCGCGCGCCGCGTTACCGTCAACGGCCATCCGGCCGGTACCGGCGCGGTGGTGGGCGAGGAAGACCAGGTGCTGGTCGACGGCCAGCCGCTGCGCGCCCGCGTGGCACGCAAGCCCGGCGCCCGCCGCCACGTCTACATCGCATTGAACAAGCCGGTAGGCGTCACCTGCACGACCGAAACTTCGGTCAAGGGCAACATCGTCGACTTCGTCGGCCACGAACAGCGCATCTTCCCGATCGGCCGCCTGGACAAGGAATCCGAGGGGTTGATCCTGATGACCAGCAACGGCGACATCGTCAACCAGATCCTGCGCGCCGAAAACGGCCACCAGAAGGAATATCTGGTGGCGGTGAACAAGCCGGTCACCGATGAGTTCCTGCGCGGCATGGCGCGCGGCGTGCGCATCCACGACCAGATGACGCTGCCGTGCAAGACCTCGCGCATCGCCAAGTTCGGCTTCCGTATCACCCTGCAGCAGGGCCTGAACCGGCAGATCCGCCTGATGGCCGCCGAATTCGGCTATCGCGTGACCCAGCTGCGCCGCGTGCGCATCGACAACATCAAGATCGGCGCGCTGAAGCCGGGCCAGTGGCGCAACCTGACCGAGCAGGAACTGCAGGGCCTGCTGCCGAAGCAGCTGGACTGGTAACGCGCGGTAGTGCCGGCCGCTGGCCGGCTGCTCCAGGCATCGAGAGAGCGCGGGATGCCGGCCAGCGGCCGGCACTACCCGTTGTGCGGTTTACGCGCCGGCATCAGCTAGACTTTGCAGTGACCTGCCGGAACGTGACGCTGCATGATCAAGCCCGACAAGCCTGCCAACGAAGCCCTTCGGCTCCAGGCGCTGTACCGCTACCGGATCCTTGATTCGCAGCGCGAGAAGTCATTCGACGACCTGGTGGCGATCGCCAAGGCGGTCTGCGGTACCTCGATGGCGGCGGTGACCCTGATTGACGTCGAACGGCAATGGTTCAAGTCGATCCAGGGCATCGACGCGGCGGAAAACCTGCGCAGCGAATCGATGTGTGGCCACGCCATCCTGCAGCCGCACCAAATCATGGTGGTCGAGGATGCGTTGCAGGACATCCGCTTCCACGACAACCCGGTGGTGACCGGCGACCCGCACATCCGCTTCTACGCCGGTGCGCCGCTGATCAGTTCTGATGGCCTGCCGCTGGGTACGCTGTGCGTGTTCGATGCACAGCCGCAGCACCTGCCCAGCGACAAGGCCGAGGCGCTGGCCGCGCTGTCACGGCAGGTGATGCTGGTGATGGAGCTGCGTCGTTTCGCGCTCGACATCCAGAAGCACATGCTGGAACGCGATGACTACGAGCGCCTGCTGTCGGAGTACCAGGACGTGCTGCTGGCGCAGAATGCCGACCTGGCCGAACAGAGCCGCACCGATGCGCTGACCGGCCTGCCCAACCGCCGCGCGATGGCGGCGGCACTGGAAGAGGCGGTGGCGGAGATCGATGGGCAGCCGGGAGTAGCCTGCGTGGCCCTGCTGGACATCGATCATTTCAAGCACATCAATGACTTCCAGGGCCACGCCACCGGCGACCGGGTACTGGCTGAGCTGGGTGTGCTGCTGCGTTCGCATTTTGCCGGCCGTGGCATGGCCGCGCGCTATGGCGGGGAGGAGTTCGTGGCGGTGATGCCGGGCACTGATCTGCGCACGGCCGAACTGCAATGCGAGTTCCTGCGCCTGGCCGTGGCGGATCTGCCGCTGGGATTCCCGGTCACGATCAGCATTGGTGTGGCCCAGCACCAGCCCGGTGAAAGCGTGGATGAGATGCTGGCGCGCGCCGACAAGGCGCTGTACCGGGCCAAGGGCAACGGTCGCAACCGGGTGGAGCTGGCGGGCTGAAACACGGCGGTTCGCGCGCTGAACGCATGCGACGCGTGGATGATTCGATGCCGCTCCAGTAGATCCACGCCATGCGTGGATGCTCTTCCCGTTTCACTTGGCGTCGCAGCTCCTGCGATCAGAACCGGCCAGCATGACGTCCCTGTTTCCACGGACACCAGCCATGCTGCAGACCCTGGCCATCGCCCACTATCGCTCGCTGCACGGGCTGGTACTGCCGCTGCAGCCGTTGAACGTGGTCACCGGTGACAACGGCAGTGGCAAATCCAGCCTGTACCGCGCGCTGCGCCTGCTGGCGGAAACCGCCCAGGGCGGCGTCGCGGCGGTGCTGGCCCGCGAAGGCGGGCTTGGTTCGGCGCTGTGGGCCGGCCCCGAATCCATCGATCGCCGGGTTGCGGCCGGCGAGATCCCGCTGCAGGGCGGACCCCGGCAGGCGTCAGTGGGGCTGAAGCTGGGATTCACCACCGACGAGTTCGGCTATGCCATCGACCTGGGCTACCCGCCACCCAGCCGTTCCGCGTTTGCGCTGGATCCGCAGATCAAGGCGGAGGCGATCTGGGCCGGGCCGTTCCTGCGCAGCGCCAACCTGCTGGTCGATCGCCGTGGGGCAATGGTGCGGCAACGCCATGCGCACGGCTGGGATCTCGTGGATGACCGGTTGTCGCTGTTCGACAGCCTGTTCACCCAGGTCGGCGATCCGCAGCGCATGCCGGAAACCATCGCCCTGCGTGAGTACATCCGTCGCTGGCGCTTCTACGATCATTTCCGCAGCGACGCCGATGCCCCGGCGCGACAACCGGCGATGGCAACGCGCACGCCGGTGCTGCATCACGACGGACGGGATCTGGCGGCGGCCTGGGTGACCATTCTCGAGATCGGAGATCCGGTTGCGTTGGCACGCAGTGTCGATGATGCCTTCCCCGGCGCCACGGTCGGCTTCGAAGAGCTGGACGGTCGACTGGCCCTGCGATTCCACCAGCCCGGGCTGCTGCGGCCGTTGTCGATGGCCGAATTGTCTGACGGTACCCTGCGATTCCTGCTGCTGGCCGCGGCACTGCACACGCCGCGACCACCGCCGCTGCTGGTGCTGAACGAGCCGGAGACCAGCCTGCATCCGGACCTGCTGCCGGCGCTGGCGCGGCTGATCATCGCCGCCAGTGCGCGCAGCCAGGTGTGGGTGGTGTCACACGCCAGCCGGCTGATCGCGGCGTTGGAGCAGGCGCCGGGCTGCCACTCGCTGCATCTGCACAAGGAACAGGGCCGCACGCTGCTGAGCGGGCAGGGCCTGCTGGATGCGCCGGCCTGGCATTGGCCGCAGCGTTGACACATCGATCCGGATCCGGCAGATCTACGCCATGCGCGGATGCACTCAATCGGCGATGTTGCGTGCTTCGGCCGTGCCAAGGATTTCCGGGTGCTGCACCGGCTTGCGGCGGTTCAGCAGCGGATGCAGGAACACCGCGCCGACAATGATCGCCACGCCCAGGTAGAACCACGGGGTGACCTCGTGCTGCTCGCGCAGCAGCACCACCGCCAGCACCACCGCATAGACCGGCTCCAGGTTGGTCACCAACTGCACCGTATAGGCGCTCAGGTGGCGCAGCGCGACCAGGGCCAGGGCGAACGGCAGCAGCGTGCAGAACCCGGCCAGCACCAGCAGCAGGATGCCGTCGTGCAGATTCGGGACCACCCACAGCGGGCTGGCCAGTGCTGGCAGCAGGTAGGGCATCAGCGGTGCCAGCAGGGTCAGGGTGAGGGTGCCGGCACCCAGCTCCAGGGCGGTGACCGTGAGCGGATCGGCGTGGCTGACCATGCGCTTGTTGAGCGAGCCGAACACCGCCACCAGCAGCGCCGATATCGCGCCGATCAAGACACCCAGGCGCATGCCATCGGGCACGCCACCGACCACCAGCGCAACACCCGGCAGCACCGCCAGGCCGAACGCCAGTTCACGTAGCTGGAACGGCCGCTTGGCGACCCAGGGTTCGATGATCGAGGTGAACACCGGGGCCAGTGCAATGCAGGTGGCGGCCACCGAGGCATTGGCCAGTTTCACCGCGCCGTAGAAGGTCAGCCAGTGCAGGGCGACCAGCGCACCGATACCGGCGTAACCGGCCACCAGCCGCAGGGGCAGGGTGCGCAGCCCGCGCCAGACCCGCGGCAGCAGGGCCAGCATCGCCGTCACCAGCAGCATGCGCCACCACACCAGCGGCAATGCGGGCAGGGTGATCAGCTTGCCGAGGATGGCGGTGACGCCCCACAGCAGGACACAGAAGTGGATCTGCCACAGCGCTTTGCGGGTGTCGGGTGTGCTCATCCGCCTATTGTGAGGCAAGGCGAACGTCGCAGCGCTACCCGCGTGCGGGATCGCTGCCCTGGCCAACCCGCCGCTGCAGGGCCATCGCCGCCGCCGGGTTGCGTGCCTTGCCCGCGCCGATGCACAGCAGGTAGACCTCGCGCGGGGTTTCCGGAGCTGGCGCGGCCAGGCAGGGCAGGTCATCCACTGGTTCACCGCATGACCAGCGGCGTGCGCGTTCGGCCCAGCGCTGCTGCACGGGCGCCGGCAGGCCCTCGTTCAAGCGGGCCTGGCTGCGCTTGATCCGCGCATAGACGAAGCCGGCACTGACATCGCCGTGCAATGGCGCCTCGTCGCTGTCCTCGATCACCAGCGCCACGCCGTGGCGGCGGGCGGCGTCGACCAGTGCCGGGCCATGTGCCTCGGCGTTGCGGACCTCCAGCGCATGCTGCAGCGGCACCCCGTCCAGATGCTTCGGCAGCTGTGCCATCAGCCGTTCCAGTGCTTCGGCGTCGGCCGGATGCCGTGGATCGAACTGCCACAGCAGCGGGCCCAGCCGGTCACCGAGCGCGGTCGCCGCCTGCAGGAAGGGCGCGGCCGCCTCGACCGTGCTGGACAGGTCGCGGCGCTGCACCAGGTAGCGTGGCGCCTTCATCGAAAACCGGAAGCCTTCCGGCGTTTGTGCGGCCCACTGCGCGCACTGCGCGGCGGTGGGCGTGCGGTAGAAGGTGCCGTTGATTTCGATGCAACGCAGGGCACGGCTGGCGTGGGCCAGTTCTTCACGCTGCGGCAGGCCTACGGGGTAGAAAACGCCGCCGCGCCATTCGGGAAACACCCAGCCACCGATGCCGCAGCGGATCGCTCCGGCGGTCACTGGCCGTGGTCCGCGCGCCACGGGTCGTAGCTGCCGAACCACCACAGGTAGCCTTCCGGGTCGGCGCAGGCATAGCCACGGCCGCCGTAGTCCTGGTCGGCGATGTCGATGACGATTCGGGCACCGGCGGCCTTGGCCCGGGCGTAGTGCGCGTCGGCATCGGTGACGATCACGCAGGCACTCTGCGTCTGGCGGCCGCCGACCTCATCAGGCATCGCCGCATGCTCGCTCCACGCGCTCTGGTTGCTGGCCGAGCCCAGCATGATCATGCCGGTGCCGAAGGTCAGCTGCGCATGGAACACCGTATCGCCATCGGCGTAGACGGCCTGGGCATGGAAGCCGAAGGCGCGCTGCAGCCAGTCGATGGCAGCCTGCGCATCGCGGTAGCGCAGGCACGGAATGATGGTGGAGCCGCTGCTCGGTTGGCCGTTCTCGCCCATGACACCCCTCCTATGGCACAGGGCAGGGTGCAACGCAGAACGTTACCATCCCGCGAAACCCCGGTGACGGCCTGCACATGGCCGCCACCCCTGTTCGGAGATCGTGCTGGATGAAACCCTGGATTGGAGGAGCCGTGCTGCTGGCGTGCACGACCATGGCGAGCGCTGCCACCCCGGCGCAGCTGCAGGAGCTGGATGCAACCGTCGAGCGCGTGCGCGCGCAGTTCGACGTGCCCGGTATTGCGGTGGCGGTGGTCAAGGATGGCGAGGTGGTGCTGGAGCGCGGCTGGGGCGTGCGCGAGCAGGGCAAGCCGGAACCGGTGCAGGCCGATACGCTGTTTGCCATTGCGTCCAACACCAAGGCGTTCACCGCCACCTCGCTGAACCTGCTGGCCGAGGACGGCAAGCTGAAGATGGACGACAAGGTGATCGACCACCTGCCGTCGTTCCGCATGTCCGATCCGTTCGTGACCGGCCAGATGACGATCCGCGACCTGCTGTCGCATCGCAGCGGACTGAGCCTGGGTGCCGGTGACCTGCTGTTCTGGCCGACCACCTCCTACAGCAATGCCGAAGTGGTGGAACGGCTGGGCAAGGTGCCGCTGAAGGGTGGATTCCGCGAGGGCTATGCGTACGACAACATCCTGTACGCGGTCGCCCAGCAGGTGATCGAGCATGTTTCCGGCATGAGTTACCAGCAGTTCCTGCAGACCCGCATCTTCGACAAGGTGGGCATGGCCGGCACGCGCTACAACGCCGATCACCTGAAGCCGGGCGACAAGGCCGCGGTCGGCCACGCCAAGTACGATTTCAAGGACCTGCGCACCGTCGCGCCGCTGACCTGGTCGAACAATGCCGGCGCCGGCGGCATCTATTCCAGCGCGCACGACATGGCGCGCTGGATGCAGGTGCAGCTGGCCGAAGGCAAACTGGCCGACGGCACGCCGTTGTTCACCGAGAAGAGCCAGCAGCAGATGTGGCGGATGATCACGCCGCAGTCGATCCCGGCGCCGAGCGTGCCGGAGCTGGCACCGGCGCGGGCCAACTTCGCCGGCTATGGCGAAGGCTGGAGCCTGAGCGACTACCACGGGCGGAAGCTGGTCTGGCACACCGGTGGCTGGCCGGGCATGGTTTCGCGGCTGACCCTGGTACCGGGCGAGAAACTGGGCGTGGTGGTGCTGACC
Source organism: Stenotrophomonas sp. YJH_SMC_133 (assembly GCF_059370655.1). Classification (NCBI taxonomy): domain Bacteria; kingdom Pseudomonadati; phylum Pseudomonadota; class Gammaproteobacteria; order Lysobacterales; family Lysobacteraceae; genus Stenotrophomonas; species Stenotrophomonas sp. YJH_SMC_133. The sequence continues at coordinate 41,842 of NZ_JCAFTW010000007.1, forward strand.
AATCAGGAAGTGGGCGCGGCGTTCAATGCGATCACCCTGAGTGTGCTCGATGCCTACCTGGGCGGTGAAAAGCATGACTGGGTGGACGCCTATGCCAAGGCCGTGGCCAAGGGACAGGACAAGGCCGACGAGGCGTGGGCCAAGCACCAGAGCGCGCGCGACAAGGGCAGCAGGCCGTCGCTGGCGCTGGCCGGCTACACAGGCACGTTCCGCGACCGCTGGTATGGCGACATGCAGGTCAGTGCCGAGGGCAAGGGACTGCGCCTGCGCTTTGCCAAGACCGCGCAGCTGAGCGGACGCCTGGAGCACTGGCAGCACGACACCTTCATCGTGCGCTGGGACGACCGTTCGCTCAACGCCGACGCGTTCGTGAACTTCAGCCTGGACCCGGATGGCAAGGTGCGCGAGGTGCGCATGCAGCCGATTTCCGACCTGACCGATTTCAGTTTCGATTTCCAGGACCTGCTGTTCACCCCAGTGAAATGACGCCGCCGAGCGTGGCCCGGCGCTGACGTTTGACGAATCCGATGGGTAGTGCCGGCCGCTGGCCGGCGACCTCATGATCCCCGGATGCGTCGCAAGGGTGCCGGCCAGCGGCCGGCACGACCGCAGCCGCAGCCGCAGCGATCGTCGGCCGGCGTACACATGCGGCATGGGATACTCCGCCAGCTAAAGATGGCGAGGGAATGCGATGTTCCGTTGGTTTGAATCCCTGATTCCGGTGTTCCCGCCCGTGGACGGGCGGATGCCTCCGCGCAAGGTGCTGCCGTTCTACCTGCACTACCTGCGCCCGGTGTGGCCGGTGCTGCTGGCCACGCTCATCGCCGGCCTGCTGCTGGCGCTGGTGGAAGTGGCGATGTTCGATTACCTGGGCCGCATCGTCGACATGGTCGCCGAGCAGCCCGGTGCCGACTTCTTCAAGCGCCATGCCAACGACCTGGGCTGGATGCTGTTCATCACGGTCATCGCGCGTCCGATCCTGGTCGGCCTGCACAACCTGCTGGTCAACCAGGCCATCGTGCCCGGCCTGAGCAACCGCTCGCGCTGGTTGATGCACAACTATGTGGTGCGGCAGAGCCTGAGCTTCTTCCAGAACGACTTCGCCGGCAGCGTCGCCAACCGGGTGATGCAGACCGGTACCTCGCTGCGCGAGTCGGCGGTGCAGATGGTCGATTCGCTCTGGTACATCGTGGTCTATACCGGCACCGCGCTGTACCTGTTCGCGCAGGCCGACTGGCGGCTGATGGTGCCGCTGATCCTGTGGCTGCTGGCCTATGCGGTGATCATGGTCTACTTCGTGCCGCGCGCGAAGGAACGGGCCTGGATTGCGTCCGAAGCGCGTTCCAAGGCGATGGGCCGCATCGTCGATGGCTACACCAACATTCCCACGCTGAAGCTGTTCGCCCATGGCGGGCGCGAGCAGGCCTACGTGGCCGAGTCGATCCAGGAACTGGCGGTCAAGCACCGCGCGCAGACCCGGGTGACCACCGGCATGGACCTGACCATCGCCATCGTCAACGGTTTCCTGATCGCCGGTACCTGTGGGCTGGCGCTGTGGCTGTGGAATGGCGGCCACATCACCGTCGGTGCGATCACGCTGGCGACCGGCCTGGTGATCCGCATCCACAACATGTCCGGCTGGATCATGTGGACCATCAACGGCATCTTCGAGGACATCGGCACGGTGCAGGATGGCATCACGACCATCGCCCAGCCGCTGACCGTGCAGGACCGCGAGGATGCAGTGCCGTTGCAGGTGACCCGTGGCGGCGTGCATTTCCGGGACATCCACTTCCACTACGGCAAGAAGGGTGGCGTGATCGCAGGCCTGGACCTGGTGGTGAAGCCGGGCGAGAAGATCGGCCTGGTCGGTCCTTCGGGTGCCGGCAAGTCGACCCTGGTCAATGTGCTGCTGCGCCTGTACGACCTGGAAAGCGGCCGCATCCTGATCGACGGCCAGGACATTGCCTACGTCACCCAGGAAAGCCTGCGCCAGCAGATCGGTGTGGTCACCCAGGACACCTCGCTGCTGCACCGCTCGATCCGCGACAACCTGCTGTACGGCCGTCCAGACGCGACCGATGAGCAGTTGCGCGCTGCCGTGGCCAAGGCGCGTGCCGAAGCCTTCATCGACACGCTGGTGGACGGTCAGGGGCGTCGCGGCTACGACGCACATGTCGGCGAGCGCGGCGTGAAGCTGTCCGGTGGCCAGCGCCAGCGCATCGCCATTGCCCGCGTGCTGCTGAAGGACGCACCGATCCTGGTGCTGGACGAAGCAACCTCGGCACTGGACTCGGAAGTGGAAGCGGCGATCCAGGACAGCCTGGATGAGCTGATGGGCGGCAAGACGGTGATCGCGATCGCGCACCGGCTGTCGACCATCGCGCGCATGGACCGGCTGGTGGTGATGGACCAGGGACGCATCGTGGAGACCGGCACCCATGCCGAGCTGATTGCGGCCGGTGGCCTGTACGCACGGTTGTGGGCGCGGCAGACCGGTGGATTTGTTGCTGCCGATCAATGATCGCTTCGGGGTCGGATCCCTTTCCGCAGGAAAGGGCTCTGACCCCAGCGTGTTTCCGGAGACCTGCATGATCCGCCCCCTGCGCTCCCTGTTGCTGGCACTCAGCCTGGTTGCCACGGTTGCCACGGCTGCGCCGGCACCCATGGACGGCGACCAGCTCGAGCAGGTCGTCCTGCTCAGCCGTCACAACCTGCGCGCGCCGGTGGTGGCCTCCGGCGCGCTGGCCAATGCGACGCCTGAGACTTGGCCGCGCTGGGAGGTGGCACCGGGCGAGCTGACTACCAAGGGAGGCGTGCTGGAGGTCTACATGGGCCGCTACATCGCCCAGTGGCTGCGCCAGGCGCAGTTGTTGCCGCTGTCGGGTTGCCCGCACGAGGATGACTTCCACGCGTACGCCAACAGCCTGCAGCGCACCCAGGCCACCGCGCAGTTCTTCGTTGCCGGTGCTTTCCCGGGCTGCCATGTTGCGGTCGAACAGCGCATGCCGCTGGGCTCGATGGATCCGTTGTTCGATCCGGTGATCCACAACGGTGACACGACCTTCCGCACGCGCGCGCTGGAATCAATGCAGCGAGCGCTGGCCGCAGCGAACCTGGCACCGGCTCTGTCCGTGGTGGAAGAGATCACCCGCTATCCGCAGTCGGCGGCATGCAAGGGGCACAGCGACTGCCATCTGGCACTGGCCGATACCACCTTCAGTACGGAACCGGGCAAGGAGCCCCGCGCGTCCGGATCACTGGCGCTGGCCAGCGGGCTGGTCGATGCCTTGTTGATGGAGCACTACCAGGGCAGTGGCATCCCCCGCGAAGGCTGGGGCCGGTTGACCACCGAGGCGCAGTGGCAGGCGTTGGCGCAGATCCGCAACCGCTACCAGGACATCCTGTTCGGAACGCCCGAGGTGGCGCGGGATGTGGCCGCTCCGCTGCTGACAAGAGTGAATGCGTTGTTCGACGACCCGGCGTCGCCGAAGGTGACCCTGCTGGTCGGTCACGATTCCAACATCGGCTCGGTGCTGGCGGCGTTGGGAATCAGCGACTACAGCCTGCCGGGGCAGTACGAGAAGACACCGATCGGTGGCCTGCTGCAGTTCGAACGCTGGCGTGATCGCCACAGCGGGGTGGAACGGATCCGCCTGGCCTACGTCTACCCGACCACCGCGCAGCTGCGCGATGCGCTGCCGCTGGCCAACGCGCAGCCGCCGGGCCGCGTCGTGCTGCGTGTGCCGGGGTGCGCGGCTCAGGGGTGCACCGTCGCCGAGTTCCAGCGCCTGCTGCATCCGAAAGCCCGCTGAGGCGCGCTGCTAACGCAGCGGCGTGCGCACGATGCCATGCGTGGCCATCAGCGTAAGGTCGCCGCCCAGCCGTGGCGAGTGGAACGGTCCGCGCGCATGCGCGGCATCGAACAGGCCGCTATCCGGTGATCGCAACCGGTAGAACTCGACCCAGCCGCTGGCCTGCAGGGGCAACTGGGCAACGCCGGTGTGCTGGTTGAACCATGCAGGGTCCTTGCTGCCTTCGATGACGCGGCGGGCAAGGCGGTCAATTGCATGGTCCTTGCTGGCATACCAGTCCTGGCCGCGCAGCCGCGCCAGCTCGGCCATCATCACCAGTGGCGCCAATGCGTAGTCGTGATAGTGCAGGGCCCGTTGCCCGCGGGCCATCTCCAGCGGCAGGCTGCCATCGTCCTGGATGTCATCGATGCCCTTCTGGAACGCGGCGTGGCCGGCCTGCCACAGGGCGTCGTCGTCGGTGGCCAGTCCGGTGGCCAGCACGCCCAGCCCGCCCCAGTAGTAGTGGTTGTTGCGGCGCCGTTTCGGATTGTCCCAGTACGCCAGATTGGCCCGTGCCAGCTTCTGCAGCCACGGATCGATACGCGCACGCTGCTGCGGGTTGGCCTGGTCATGCACTTTCAGGTAGGCCATTGCTACCGCATCGAGCATCCACTGCCGCATGTAGAACGACTGATCGTTGTTGACCCGGATCATCTGCCCGAGCATGGCGCCGTCGTCGGCCCACGCACCCAACCAGCTCAGCGTGCACTGTGCCGCTGCCGGGTCACCGTTGCGCAGGTAGTCATCGCTCATGCGCGCCACGTCGGCGGCATAGCGGTCCAGCGGTGCAGTGGCGTCCTTGTTCTGCTGGTTCAGTACCGGGTCGATGATCGAGCCGACTTTGTCGGTGTAGTAGCCAAGCGCGCGGATGTCCAGCTGGCCGGGCGGCGGCGCGGGGCAGGCGGCGAAGGCACCCGCACTGGCCAGCAGCGTGGGCAGCAGGGCGAGGCGCAAGGGGAGAGACATTGGAAACCGGCGGAAGGGGGAATCCGGCGAACGATGCGCCTGGCCATGTTGCCGGCATGTGATGCGGAGATGGTCTGGCGATCCCCCACAAACAGATCGGCCCGGGTTTCCCCGGGCCGCTCCGCTTCAACTCACACCACCCCGATCACTCGATCGGCTGGTCCAGCATCAGCTGGCGTGCGAAACGCACCGGCGGTGCGCCGTAGGACAGTACCTGGTCGTGGTACGCCTTCAGGTTGAACTTGTCGCCCAGCTTCTCCTGCACCGCCTTGCGGGTGTCGAAGTGTTCCTGCGCACCGACGAAGTAGGTCGGTAGCTGTGCCGAGGTCAGCTGTGCACGCACCCACTTGCCCGCCGCTTCGCTTTCCTGCTGGAACGCGTCGTGGGTCATCAGGTGCATTGCCTTCTCGCGATCCCAGTTGTCCACGTGCACGCCCTGGTCGAGGATCGCGTTGGAGATCGTGCGCAGGTAGAACTTCAGCTGCACCAGGTGGAACAGCGGGTCGTTGTTGAGGTAGCCCTGCTCCTGCATCATGCGCTCGGTGTAGACCGCCCAGCCTTCGGCGAACAGGCCCGAACGCAGCACCGCACGCAGGGTGGAGGGGAACTTGGCCGAATGCCAGCCTTCCAGGTAGTGGCCCGGGGTGCCTTCGTGGATGCTCAGCAGGTGGATCATGCGCGAGTTGTACTCACGCAGGAACGAGTCGACCTGCTTGTCGTTCCAGTCGTCCGGAATCGGCGACACGGCGTAGAAGGTCTTCAGGTTCTTGTCCAGCGGACCCGGTGAATCACAGTAGGCCACGGCCACGCCACGCTGGAATTCCGGCATCAGGATGATGTCCACCGGCGCGTCGGGCAGCGTCATCAGATCGTGCTCGCGCACGAACGCGGTGGACTGCTCCAGTGCGGCCTTGGCATCGTCGACGACCTTGTCGCGTGCCGGCTTGTCGGCGTAGGCCAGCTCCAGCGCAGCTTCAATGGCCTTCTGCTGCTGCTCGCCGGTCGGCTGGGCCGGCATCTCCGGCGCACCCGGCTTGTCCTTCAGCACGGTCTGCGCGATGCCGTACATGTCTTCGCGCACGCGCTTGAGTTCGGCGCGTGCACGCTCACCGATCTCCTGGCGCGACAGCGAGGAGCTCAGCGCGAACTTCAGCTTCTGGTCGTACTTTTCCGCACCGATGCGGAAGTCGCCCTTGGCATTCGGCACCAGGGTCTTGTCCAGCCAGGTCTGCTGCTCGTCCACCGCCTTCTTCAGGCCGTCGATGGCGGCCTGCAGGCGCTGCTGGTCGGCCTGCGGCAGTTCACCGATGTGCGGGGTGATGAAGGTATCGACGATGCTGAGGATGCCCTTGTTCTGCTTGGCCACCGTCTCGGCATGGATCTTCGGCACGCGCGCCGGATCCAGGTTCTCGCGGGCCTGGGCGAAGATCGCCGGCAGCTTTTCCATGCGCGCGGTGGCCGACTTCAGGCGCTCCGGCAGCGGCGCGAACTCGCGCGCCATCAGGCCGTAGATCGCGCTGCCGGCGATGCCGTTGTACAGCTGCGGGTCCCACTTGCCTGACTGCAGCACTTCGGCGTTCCAGATTTCCGACTGCAGCTGGTTGCGCAGGATCGCTGCGTCCACCTGGTTCTCGCGGCCCAGCTTGGCCACCTCGATCTTGTCCAGCTCGCCCAGCAGCGCCTTGTAGGCTGCCAGGGTCTTCTGCTGGCCGGCGGCACTGAGGTCGTCCAGCTCGCTGTCGTAGCGGTGGTCACCGATCTGGGTAGCGCTGACCGGCGACAGCTGCATCCAGGTGTCCAGGGCGCGCTTGGACAGGTCGGCGAAGGCGGCATCGACCGCCGCGTCACCGGCCTGCTGGCTGGTGGCCGGGGTGGAAGCGTTGGTCGGGGCGTCGGCCGGCTGGCAACCGGCCAGCGCGGCGACCAGGGCGAGGGCAAGAAGATGCGGGCGCATCGGCGTTCCTGTACGGGGTCGAACCCTGAGCATAGGGCCGCGTGGCTGCTTTGTCCCCGTGCCATAGGATTACCATGGGCGCAGACAAGGACCCTCCAAAGGAGCGCAGAACATGGAATACCAGGGAAGCTGCCATTGCGGCAGGATCGCATTCACCGTACAGGCCGGGGCGCCGATCAGCGACGTCATCGACTGCAACTGCTCGATGTGCCGCCGCCGTGGCAGCCTGCTGTGGTTCGCCCCGCGCGAAGCGTTCCAGCTGAGCACCGATCCGGCGGACGTGGCCACCTACCACTTCAACAAGGCCCACATCGACCATCACCATTGCCGCGAATGCGGCATTGCCCCCTACAGCGAGGCGGTGGATCCGCGCAGCGGTATGCCGATGGTGGCGGTGAACGTGCGCTGCGTGCCTGCAGTGGATCTGGCCACGCTGGCGGTGACCTCCTACGACGGGGCCGCACTGTGAGGCCGGTGCGCGCGTGGACGTGCATGGCAGCAATGCCGGTGCTGCTGCTGGCGCTGGGCGCCTGCGCCAAGCAGGGCGACATGGCGGCGGATGCGGGCGCCACGGCGGCCGAGGCTGCCATCGCTTCACCGGAAGGCGCATTCCTCGCCTACGAACACGACGTGCAGGTGCAACTGGAAGCGGCGCAGATCGCACCGCGCATCCAGCATGTGGCACAGGCCTGCCAGAGCGCGAAGTTCGGTGACTGCGCGGTGCTGCAGGTAGACCAGCGCAGCGGCGAGCAGCCCAGCGGCGAGGTCAAGGTGCGGATTGCACCGAAGGGCACCGAGCCGTTGATCGCGTTGGCCGGTGAGGGCGGCACGCTGCAGTCGCGCAACACGCGTGCCGAGGACCTCGCGCAGGCCGTGGCCGACACCGCGCTGACCAAGGCGCGGCTGGAGAAGGAACACGCGCGGCTGCTGGCCTACCAGGACCGCAAGGACCTGAAGATCGAGGACCTGATGGCGATCACCACGCGGCTGTCCGAGATCGAGGCGGGTGTCGAGCAGGCCAGCAAGGATGCCGCGCAGCAGCGCCGGCGCATCGATACCCAGCTGGTGACGATCCATTTCGATACCACGTCCGGCCAGCGCAGCCGCAGCGAGATCGGCGAGGCGCTGAGCGAGTCGGGCAGCATCCTCAGCACCAGCGTTGCGTTCCTGATCCGCGCCGTCGCCGCGCTGCTGCCGGTGGCGGTGCTGGCCTTGATCGCGGCCTGGGGTGTGCGTGCATGGTGGCGCCGCCGCCGTCGCAAGCTGCCGCCCAACCTCTGAGGTGGAGGCTGATGCCGGCAGCCCGCCGGCATCAGCCCTCGTCGGTCTCGTACTCGACGAACACATCCAGCTCCAGCGCCAGTTCCTGCACTGCGTCGCGCACCTTCTGCGCGGTGCTTTCATTGCCGACTTCCACTTCCAGCTCATGGATGCCCGGGCCGATGTCGTCGGACAGCCCGGCCGAGCTGGAATCGTCGTCGTCCATGTGCGGCATCAGGTCGTCGGTTTCCTCGACATGCTCGATGCCCTCCAGGCCGAGCAGCAGGTCGCTGATGGCACGGGCGTCGTCTTCAGTTCCGGTGATGCGCAGTCGCAGCATGGCCATGGCGTAGGTACGTTGTGGAGTTGCCTGCAGCCTAGCCAGCGCCGGGCAAAGAACGGGTGAGGGTGCAGTCAGGCGCGTGTGGCCGGGCGCCCGAGCAGGCTGTCCGGCAATGCCGGAATCGGTGTGCGTTCGTCCTGCGCCTGCTCCAGCAGCCAGTCGATGAACAGGCGTGCGGCCGGGCTGGGCGGTTGTCCTTCGGCATGCACTACGTGGTACGCATAGCGCGCCTTCAGCGCCGGGCCGGGCAGGCGCACCACCTCGTAGCGCTGCAGATAGGGCTGGGCGATGTGGGTGCGCGCCAGCACCGCGCCCATGCCATACACCGCTGCACGCATCGCATCGGTGCTGTCGGCGAAGGTGTGCATGGGTGGCAGCGGCGACGGCGTGCGCACGCCGGCGTGGCGGAACCAGTCGCGCCAGCCCTGCGGCGACAGGTCGGTGAGCAGCGGCAGGTCGGCGATGCGCGCCGGATCGACCAGCGTTTCGACGCCGGCCAGTGCCGGTGAGGCGACCGGGAACAGGTAGTCATCCATCAGGTGCTGCGCACGCAGGCCGGGCCATTGGCCCAGGCCGTAGCGGATGCCCACTTCCGGGCCGTTGTCGTCATAGCGATCCAGCCCGCTGCCGGTATGCAGCTCGATGCGGATGTGCGGGTAGGCCTGGGTGAAGCGCGGCAGCCGTGGCAGCAGCCAGCAGTAGGACAGCGAGCGCAGCGTGGTGATCCGCAGCGGCACGCTGTCGGCATCCGGCTGCAGGTGATGGGCGACGGCCGCGACATCGGTGAAGGCGGCGCTGGCGGCGTCGGCCAGTTGCCGGCCCTCGGCAGTCAGGCGCACTCCGCGGGCGTGGCGTAGGAACAGCCGTACTTCCAGCACTTCTTCCAGGCGGCGGACGTGGTGGCTGACCGCGCTGGCGGTCAGGTGCAGCTCCTGGGCGGCCTGGGCGAAGTTCTGGTGGCGCGCGGCGACCGCGAACACGGCCAGTGCGGGTAGCAGGGAAGGGCGTAGCAGCATGTCGAGCCTCAAACCATATTTGTGGCTGGCAGCGATACTACGCGCTTGTGCGGCGGGCGTCTGCGCCTGATCCTGTCCGCCTTGGCGAGGAATTGACGATGTACGGAGGCAAGGCATGAATGCGGTCCCACAGGCGGCCGAGCGCGATTGGCGCACGCCGCTGGAATTGACCCTGCTGGGCGCCATCTGGGGCTGCTCGTTCCTGTTCATGCGGGTGGCGGTGCCGTCGTTCGGCCCGTTCGCGCTGGTCGAGGTGCGGCTGGTGCTGGGTGCGCTGGTGCTGCTGCCGTTCCTGTGGCGCGCCCGCGCGCAGTTCCCGCCGCGGCGCTGGCTGTGGCTGGCGCCGATCGGCCTGATCAACTCGGCGTTGCCGTTCGTGCTGTTCGCCTATGCAGCGGAACAGGCGCCGGCGGCGATCGGCGCGATCTGCAATGCGATGACCGTGCTGTTCGCCGCGCTGATCGCCTTCCTGTTCTTCGGCGAGAAGATCGGCATGCGCCGCGCCGGTGCCTTGCTGGTTGGCTTCGCTGGCGTGGTGGTGCTGGCCACCGCCAAGGTTTCCGGCCTGAGTATCGGCACCGCGGTGCTGGCCGGTGCGGCGGCTTCGCTGCTGTACGGCCTGGGCGTGAACCTGGTGAAGCGGCACATGACCGGCCTGCCGTCGGCGGCCGCGGCGGCGGCAACGCTGTCGTGTGCCTCGCTGTGGATGCTGCCGATGGCGGTGACCCACTGGCCGCAGGCGGCGATTCCGCTGAAGGCGTGGGGCGCGGCGATCGCACTGGGCGTGGCCTGCACCGGGCTGGCGTTCCTGATGTTCTACCGCCTGATCGGCCGTATCGGCCCGTCACGGGCGTCGACGGTGACGTACCTGATTCCGCTGTTCGGCGCGGCGTTTGCGTGGTTGTTCCTGGGGGAGCCGGTGACGGTGCAGATGCTGATTGCGGGTGTGTTGATTCTGGGTAGCGTGGCGGTGAGCCAGAAGGGCTGAGGAATTGGCGTTTTGCGCGTTGCGCGTGCTGAAGGTGCTTCACTGTTCATGGGCGTTACTTTTCTTTGTACGCAAAGAAAAGTAACCAAAAGAAACGTTCCGCCGGCCGCGAGCCGGTGCTGCGCACCGGTGCCCTGCGCTCCTCGGCCCGTCGAGGGACGGCGCGGGAACTCGCTGCGCTCAGACACCCGCGCCTCTTCGCCCTCGCCGGACCTGCGGTGCTCGGCTCGCTCAAGGCGGATCCAAGATCAAAGGCAGAAGCGGTCGCTTCGCTCGCCGGGCCCGGCCCGGCACTACCATGCATCGTCGTGCAGCTGTGGCTCTTGACCTTGGGTCCGCCTTGAGTGAGCCGAGCATCGCAGGGGAATCAGGGGCGAAGAGGTGCCGATGTCTGAGCGCAGCGAGTTCGGCACCGTCCCCTGATTCACCGAGAAGCGCAGGGGACCGACGTGCGAAGCACGGCGGCTCGCGACCTGGCGGCGCGTTTCTTTTGGTTACTTTTCTTTTCGCGCGAAAAGAAAAGTGACGCCCATGAACAGTGAAGCACCTTCAGCACGCGTCACGCGCAGGAAACCGTCAGCGCACCGGCACCGGAATATTGCACAGATCGATATGCCCGGCCGGACGCTTGTAGAAATCATCCACGCGATTACGCCGTGCCTCCACCGTATCGGCAAAGGTCTTCGAGTCGGTACGCAGTACCTGGATCGGCGTGCGCTCTGCCGCCGGTACGTCGCTGGCGCGGCGGATCGACACGATCGGCGTACGCAGCTTCGGGTCGGTGTAGAAGCCCATCGGCGCCGGTCCGCGCGGGATCGCGCTGAGCAGCTCCATGCCCTTCAGCACGCGGCCGACGAGGGTGATGTTGCGGTCCAGCTGGCGCGGCGACTGGCCGGTCACCACGTACAGTTCGGCGCCGATGCTGCTGTCTTCTTCATTGCTGCGGCCGGCGCCGAGCATGCCGTAGCAGTGCGCCAGCCAGGCCTTGCCGGCCTGCGGGTCCTGGCCGACCGGGAAGCCGTCGACGAAACCAGTCTGCGCAGCCCAGCCATCGCGGTCCGGCAGCACGCTGACCTTCAGGCCGGCGCTGGCGCGTTCGAACTCGGCCGGCAGCTTGCGTGCGGCACTGCCGAACGGCCTGGCCTTGGCTGCGTCATCGGCGTCGGCATCGCCGAACTGCACCACGAAATTGTCCTGCGAGCGGTAGATGCTGGTGCCGTCCCAGAAGTGCTCATGGGCGAAGGTCTGGATGTTGGCGACATGGCGCGGGGCGAACTGCGGCGCCAGCTCGATGATCACCCGCCCCGCCGGCAGGTCCATGTACAGCAGGTTGGCCGGGTCCGGGGTGCGCCAGTCGCTGGCCGCCGATGCGTCGAGGATCTGCTGCGGGCTGCGGTAGGGCGTGGCCGAACTGGCCATGGCGGGCAGCAGGCAGGACAGGGCGAGGGCGGTCAGGGCAAGGCGACGAAGGTGCGGCATGGGATCCCCGGAACATGAACGAGGCTTCGATTCTGCGCGAGCGGCCCGGCCACGCCAACCGGCACGATGACTAACGACACATTCGCTATACCGAACTTCGCACTACTGTGGACTTCAACGTAGTGGAGGGCCGGTCATGTCCGATGACGATGTCCAGCTGAAGAAGTTCCAGAAGGAGCTCAGCGCCGGAACGGTGTCGCTGGCCCTGCTGGCGGTGCTGGCCCGGGCCGGGGAGCCGCTGTACGGCTACCTCATTGCCAAGGAGCTGGAGCGGGTGGGCGAGGGCGTGCTGAGCGGCAAGCAGAGCGCGCTGTACCCGGTGCTGCGCAACCTGGAGGCTGCCGGTCTGCTGGAAAGCCACGTGGAGCCGTCCAGCAGCGGTCCGCCGCGGCGCTACTACCGCATCAATGAACGTGGCCGCGAGGTGCTGGCGCAGTGGCGCCAGGCCTGGCAGGCCACCCGCGATTCCGTCGATTCCGTGTTGGAGGGGGTACCGCAATGAACGACCCGAGCCTGGCAGGCCGAGCCCTGCCCACGACCATCCCGCAGTACCTGGCGCAGCTGCGCGCGGCGCTGGAAGGCGCCGACCCGGCGATGGTGCAGGACGCCCTGTACGACGCCGAGGAATACCTGCGCTCGGAGCTGGCGGCGCAGCCCGGCCGCAGCGAGGCCGAGGTGATCGCCGACGTCGCTGGCAGCTATGGCGCCCCGGACGAAGTGGCCGAGATCTACCGCGAGACCGAAGTGACGGTGAACCGCGCGCTGCGCACGCCGCGTGCGGATACCGCACCGGTGCTGCGCGCAGCGGCCGAAGCCAGTGGCGTCGAGCCGGCCGCACCGCCGCCGGCGCCGGTGCAGCGCTCGCTGCTGGCGCGCTTCTTCGGTGTGGTGACCGATCCGCACACCTACGGTGCGCTGTTCTACATGCTGCTGTCGCTGGCCACCGGCATCTTCTTCTTCACCTGGGTGGTGACCGGCCTGTCGCTGTCGCTGGGCCTGCTGATCCTGATCGTGGGCATTCCGCTGACCGTGCTGTTCTTCGGCTCGGTGCGCGGGCTGGCGCTGCTGGAAGGGCGGCTGGTGGAAGCGCTGCTGGGCGAGCGCATGCCGCGCCGTCCGCGTTACACCGATCGCAGCCGCACCTGGCTGCAGCGCATCGGCGACATGTTCACCGATGGCCGCACCTGGCTGACCCTGCTGTACTTCGTGCTGATGCTGCCGCTGGGCGTCATCTACTTCACCCTCGCGGTGACGCTGCTGTCGCTGTCGCTGAGCCTGATCTGGGCGCCGGTCGCGGCGATCTTCAGTGGCGACATTCCGGGCGTGTACGTCGATGGCGTGAACGTACTGCCGATGGCTGCATCGCCGCTGGTGGCGATCACGGTTGCTGCGGCGGGCGCGCTGCTGCTGCTGCTGACGATGCATCTGGCACGCGGCATCGGCAAGCTGCACGGGCTGATCGCCAAGAACCTGCTGGTGCGGTTGTAACAGGCCAGGGGTCGGATCCCTGTTCGCAGAACAGGGCTCTGACCCCGGATCCCATCATGCTGGGGTCAGAGCCCTTTCCGTTGGAAAGGGATCCGACCCCTGCCGGGAATCAGCCCGCCTTTCGCCGCAACGGGGTGACGTTGCTCTTCTTCTTCGTGGCCTTCGCCGCCGGTGCTTCGGCATGCGCGGCGAAGAAGTCGCGCACCTTCGGGTACACCACTTCGCGCCAGCGACGGCCGCTGAAGATGCCGTAGTGGCCGGCACCTTCGACGATGAAATGCTCACGGCGGTCCGCAGTGATGCCGGTGCACAGCGCCTGTGCGGCTTCGGTCTGGCCGAGGCCGGCGATATCGTCCAGCTCGCCCTCGATGCTCAGCAGCGCGGTATCGCGGATCGCCGACGGATCGACCTTCTCGCCGTTGACCACCCACTCACCACGCGGCAGCAGGAAGTCCTGGAACACCACGCGGATCGTATCCAGGTAGTACCTGGCCGGCATGTCGAGCACCGCGTTGTACTCGTCGTAGAAACGACGGTGCGCGTCGGCGTCTTCCAGGTCGCCCTTGACCAGGTCGGTATAGAAATCCCAGTGCGAACTGAAGTGGCGGCTCGGGTTCATCGACAGGAAGCCGGCGTGCTGCAGGAAGCCCGGGTACACGCGGCGACCGGCGCCGGGATAGCTGGCCGGCACGGTGTGGATGACGTTGTTCTCGAACCACGACAGCGGGTTCTGCGTGGCCAGGTTGTTCACTGCGGTCGGGCTGCATCGCGCATCGATCGGGCCACCCATCATCACCAGCGTGCGCGGCGTCGGTTCGCCACGGCTGGCCATCAGCGAAACCGCGGCCAGCACCGGTACGGTCGGCTGGCACACGCTCACCACGTGCAGGCGCTCCACGCCGAGGTGGCGGATGAATTCCTGGATGTAGGCGATGTAGTCGTCCAGGCCGAATTCGCCTTCGCTGGCCGGCACCATGCGCGCATCCACCCAGTCGGTGACGTACACGCGGTGGTCGCGCAGCAGCGTGCGCACGGTATCGCGCAGCAGCGTGGCATGGTGGCCTGACAGCGGCGCAACGACCAGCACGAACGGCTGGTTGAGCATGGTGTGCAGCTGGTCGGCTTCATTGCTGTGGCGCTTGAAGCGCAGCAGCTTGCAGAACGGCTTGCTTACTTCTTCGTGCACGACGATCGGCACGCGTTCGCCATCGACGTCGATTTCGTTGATGCCCCACTCGGGCTTCTCGTAATCCTTGCCGATGCGGTGGAAGAGTTCATTGACCGCCGCCAGGCGATCAGCGCCGGGCATCTGCGACCACCAGTGGCCCTGGTTGGCGAAGAACCTGGCGTTGGCCTGGGCCTGGTGCACCCAGGGGGCGAGCAGGTTGCGGGTCAGTTCGTGCAGTTGATAGAGCATGACGACCGAATATGTATGGTCATATGTTGCCGCGCAGCATATCCCATCCGGGTGTCCCGCAGGTTAAGTCGGCTGAAAATAATGAATCTGGATTCACATCCGTTCCAGCGCGGCCGCATCGTCTGCCAGGGCGGGGCCGAGCCAGCAGTGCGACCCCACCGGCTGCAGGCCATGCCGGGCCAGCGTGCGGCGGTACCAGCGCGCTGGGCGCGCCTGGAAGCCGTCGTGGTCGCCTTCGAACGCGTCCTCGGCGGCGAAGGTCTCCAGGAAGGCCACGCCGCCCGTCAGCTCTGCCACGCCGGCCAGTCCGGCGCGCAGCTCGCGGTCGGGCACGTAGTGCATCACGTCCGAGCAGACCAGCAGGTCGACCGGGGCACAGGGCCGCAGCCAGGCGAAATCGCCGAAGCGGGCCATGTGCAGGTTGCGGGTCCTGCCGTAGCGGCGCACAGCGTACTCGCTGCTGTCGAAGCCGAGGTATTCGACCTTCGGACGCAGCTTCAGCAGCGGTGCGCGCCAGGCGCCTTCGCCGCAGCCGATGTCCAGCACGCTGCGGATCGGTCGTTCCAGGTAGTACTCGGCACTGGCCACGGCCAGGGCGACCTTTCGCGCCAGGCGGGCGCTGCCGCCGATGTCGGCACGGCGGTACCAGCGTTGGAAATAGGCGGCGTCGTAGGTCTTGTCCATGGGGCGGTGCGCGATCGGGGAAAACGGCGCCTATCGTACGGTGTTGCGCCCCCGGGTGTGGCGGACCTGCAGTAGAGCCACGCCATGGGTGGCTGCCATGCTGCGGCGATTGGACGCGGCAGCCACCCATGGGATGGCTCTACTGCGACAATGGGTACCCATCTACGCCAGCCGCCGGAGCGAGCGCATGCAGAGCTACTACTGGGTCAAGACTTTCCACATCGTGTTCGTGGTGGCGTGGATGGCCACGGTGTTCTACCTGCCGCGCATCCTGGTGAACCTGGCCGAGACTGCGGGCCAGCCGGCGGTGACCGAGCGCCTGCAGCTGATGGGCCAGCGCCTGTACCGCTTCGGCCACTCGATGTTCGGCCTGGCATTCCTGCTGGGCCTGGTGCTGTGGCTGGGCTACAAGGTCATCCCCGATTTCCCGACCATGGTCGCGCCTGGTGGCGCCGGCTGGCTGCATGCCAAGCTGGGACTGGTGGTGGTGCTGCTGGTGTACTTCGGCTGGATCGGCCGCCTGCTCAAGGGCGTGGCCAAGGGCAGGGCGCTGCCGTCGTCGCGCGCGCTGCGCTGGATCAACGAGATCCCGCTGCTGGCCTTCATTCCGATCGTATGGCTGGTGCTGGCCAAGCCGTTCTGAGGCGGGGTCATCTGCACCCGGTAGATCCACGCCATGCGTGGATGCCGTCAGGGCGCAAACGAAAGCGCCGGGCAAACGCCCGGCGCTTTCGTTTCTGCAATCACCTGCGTGTTGCCGGCCAGCGGCCGGCACTACCAGGCCTACCTGCATGCTGGCCAGCGGCCGGCACTACTTCAGGCTGCTTCGTACGTGCCGTAGCTGCGCAGGCGCGCGTAGCGCTGTTCCAGCAGCTGTTCGGTGGACAGCTTGTCCAGCGCATCCAGCTCGTTCAGCAGCACCGCCTTCAGGCGCTTGGCCATCTGCGTCGGGTTGCGGTGGGCGCCGCCGGTGGGCTCGCGCACGACCTTGTCGACCAGGCCCAGGCTCTTCAGGCGCGGGGCGGTCAGGCCCAGCTGTTCGGCCGCGTCCTTGGCCTTGCCGGCGTCCTTCCACAGGATCGAGGCGCAGCCTTCCGGGGTGATGGTCGAGTACACCGCGTATTCCAGCATCACGGTGCGGTCGCCCACGCCCAGCGCCAGCGCGCCGCCGGAGCCGCCTTCGCCGATCACGGTGCAGATGATCGGCACCTTCAGTTCGGCCATCTCGATCAGGTTGCGCGCGATCGCTTCGGACTGGCCGCGCGATTCGGCGTCGATGCCCGGCCAGGCGCCAGCGGTGTCGATCAGGGTCAGCACCGGCAGGCCGAAGCGCTCGGCCATCTTCATCAGGCGCAGGGCCTTGCGGTAGCCCTCCGGCTTGGGCATGCCGAAGTTGCGCTTGATCTTCTCCTTGGTGTCACGGCCCTTCTGGTGGCCGATCACCATCACTGCACGGCCGTTGATGCGGGCCAGACCACCCATGATCGCCTTGTCATCGGCGAAGGCACGGTCGCCGGCCAGCTCCTGGAACTCATCGAACATGACGCGGAGGTAGTCGGCGGTGTACGGGCGCGACGGATGACGGGCCAGCTGCAGCACCTGCCACGAGGTCAGGTTGCGGAAGATCTGCGCGGTGCGCATGCGCAGCTTGTCCTGCAGCGCGTGCACTTCCGCCTCGACATTGACCGCCGGCCCGGCACTGGCGTTGCGCAGTTCCTGGATCTTGGCTTCCAGGTCGGCGATGGGTTGCTCGAAGTCGAGGTAGTTCGGATTCATCGGAAGCCGTCGTGTAAAGAAGAGGGGAATTCTAGCCGAATGCGCGCAAACCACCCGTACGCCTTCGTCTGGAAGGCGACGGTAGCGCAGCCGGGCGGGGCGCGCCAGTCAGCTCAGGGCACCACCAGGGCGCTGCGGCCCATCAGCTGGCTGCGCTGGGAAACGAAGTCGTTGTAGGCCTCGTTGGCATCACGGCCCAGCCCGCTGCCCAGCGTGGCGGTGGCCGAGGTGAAGGCCATCTGCGCGGCGAAGTCCTGCTTGCGCAGCGCCTTCTGTTCATCGGCGGTGGTAGCCTTCAGCCAGCGCGCATAGACCTCGCGCAGCGGCGCGGCGTGCGCCTCGAAGGCCGGCACCAGCGCCGGCAGGCTGGCCGGGGCCGGTTCCAGGCTGAACGCCGGGGCCACGTAGCCAGCCGGCTGCTCGCGCTTGAACGCGCCGGGATCGCCCATCCCTTCTTCCACGTAAGCGATGAAGTCCGTGGCGGTGAACACCTTGGCCACGATCTGGCCGCCGCTGGCGTCGACGTGGGCCACCACCTTTTCCTTCGGGAAGGGCTCGCGCACGCCGTAGGTCCAGGTTTTGTCGATGAACAGGTCGTGGCTCTTTTCGAACGGGCCTTCGAAGTCGACCCCGCCAAGTTCGATGCCCTTGTTGCCGACGCCGAAGTTCTTCAGCTTGCTCTCGTCGGTGACATAGACCTCGCGGGCGATCACGTACTCGCTGAGGGTCGGATTGATCAGGCCGCCACGACCGTCGACGTAGACGATGAAGCGCACGTCGCCGAGCTTGTCGGTGTGCAGGCGGTGCTCACCGACAGCGAGCGAGATCGGGCGCGAGCCCTGTGCGGCCACCGGCAGGTCCTTGCCGTCGATGCTCAGTGCCAGCGGCGCGTCGGTCGGGTTGTCGATCTGGAACTCGACCTTCGAGGGCGAACAGGCGGCCAGGGCCAGAGCGGCAACGAGCGGGAACAGCAGGGTCTTCATCGGCAATCGTCCTTGATACTTGGAACGGGAAAGCAGGAGGGTCAGGAAAACCAGAGCCAGCCTCAGCTGGCCCACGGTGGGCTGTAGCGCACTTTCAGCGTGCGTACGGCGGGGTCGGCGCGCAGCGCCTCCATCAACTTGGAATCGATGCGCACCGCGCTCTGCCCGGACACATCGAGCATGCCGGCGACGCCGCCGTGCGGGCCCTTCAGCAGCAGGTCCAGGCGCAGCGGCGTGCGCCCCGGGCGATGGCGGTCCAGCAGCGCATTGACGCGCTCCCAGACCGGGCGCTGCTGGCGCAGGTCCAGGCGCAGCGACAGTCGCGTGGCGTAGTTGGCGCAGACTTCGTCGAAGTCCCAGCACTGGCGGATGCGCAGTGCGTAGCCGCCGTTGAACTCGTCCTCGCGCAAGCCGCCCTTGACCACCAGGATGCGGTCCTTGGTCATCAGGTGCCCGAACTCGGCCATCGCGTCGGAGAACGCGCTGCACTCGACGCGGCCGCGGCCATCTTCCAGCTGGATGAAGATCTGGCTCTCGCCCTTGCGACGCACACCGACCACCTGGCCGGCCAGCACGGTCTGTACTTCCGGGCGCCAGCGCTTTTCGCCGCCGCCGCCACCACCGCTGTTGGCGCTCCAGATCTTCTCCACCGAACCCAGGTCGTTGCCGACCAGATCGCGTACATCGTCGCGCCATGGATCGAACGGGTGGCCACTGAGATAGAAGCCCAGCGTGTCGCGCTCGCCGTTGAGGCGCTGCAGCAGCGGCCATTCTTCGGCTTCGGGCAGGTCCAGCTGGATCGTGGTCGCGCTCGGGTCCGGGCCACCGAACAGCGAGTTCTGTCCCGAAGCGCGCTCGCGGGCCATCTGGTCGGTAGCCTTGATCACCTCCGGCAGCTGCAGCATCAGCGAGGCACGGTTGCGGCCAAGCTCGTCCAACGCACCACAGTTGATCATCGCTTCCAGCGTGCGCCGGTTGAGCTTGGCCGAGCCGACGCGGGTGCAGAAGTCGAGCAGGTCCTTGAACGGGCCGCCCTTCAGTCGCTCCTCGACCACCGCCTCGCAGGCACCCTGGCCGACGCCCTTGATCGCACCGAGGCCGTACTGGATGGTGTCCGGGGTCACCGCTTCGAACATGAAGGCCGACTGGTTCACCTTGGGCGGCAGCACGGTCAGGCCGAGGTTGCGCACCTCGTCGAGGAAGCCGACCACCTTGTCGGTGTTGTCCAGATCGGACGACAGCGTGGCCGCCATGAACTCGGCCGGGTAATGGCGTTTCAGCCATGCGGTCTGGTAACTGACCAGCGCGTAGGCGGCGGCGTGCGACTTGTTGAAGCCGTAGCCGGCGAACTTCTCCATCAGGTCGAAGATCGCGTCGGCCTTGGCTTCGTCCACGCCGTCCTTGGCCGCGCCTTCGCGGAAGATCTCGCGGTGCTTGGCCATTTCGGCCGGCACCTTCTTGCCCATCGCACGGCGCAGCAGGTCGGCGCCGCCCAGCGAGTAGCCGCCGACGATCTGCGCCATCTGCATCACCTGCTCCTGGTACACCATGATGCCGTAGGTGTCTTTCAGGATCGCTTCGGTGCGCGGATCGGGATAGATGATTTCTTCCTGGCCGTGCTTACGCGCATTGAAGGAGGGAATCAGGTCCATCGGGCCGGGGCGGTACAACGACACCAGCGCGATCAGGTCTTCGAAACGATCGGGGCGCGCGTCCTTCAGCAGGCGGCGCATGCCCGAGGATTCGAACTGGAACACTGCGCCCGTATTGCCGTTGGCGAAGATGTCCTTGTAGGTGGGCGTGTCGTCCAGCGGAATCGCGGCGATGTCCACCGGCGGGATGCCGGCGCGCTCATGGCGCTTGTTGATCGCCTTCACCGCCCAGTCGATGATGGTCAGCGTGCGCAGGCCGAGGAAGTCGAACTTCACCAGGCCCACTTCTTCCACGTCGTTCTTGTCGAACTGGGTGACGGGGTTCTTGCCGAGACCGTTCTCGTCGTGTTCGGCGTACAGCGGGCAGAACTCGCTCAGCGGTTCGGGCCCGATCACCACGCCACCAGCGTGCTTGCCGGCGTTGCGGGTCAGGTCTTCCAGCTGCAGCGCCAGGTCGATCAGGTCGCGGACATCGTCCTCGGTCTCGTAGCGCTGGATCAGTTCCGGCGACGCCATTTCCGAGCTGGGGCCTTCCTTGCCCTTGCCCAGTGCATCCTTCAGGTGGATGCCGAGGATGTTCGGGATCAGCTTGGAAACACCGTCGACCAGGCCGTACGGGAAGCCGAGCACGCGGCCGGAGTCGCGCACCACCGCCTTGGCGGCCATGGTGCCGTAGGTGATGATCTGGCTGACGCGCTCGCGCCCGTACTTGCGCGCGACGTAGTCGATCACCTCGTCGCGGCGGTCCATGCAGAAGTCGATGTCGAAGTCGGGCATCGACACGCGTTCCGGGTTCAGGAAGCGCTCGAACAGCAGGTTGTACGGCAGTGGGTCCAGATCGGTGATCTTCAGCGCCCACGCCACCAGCGAACCGGCACCCGAACCACGGCCCGGGCCGATCGGGATGCCCTGGTTCTTGCCCCACTGGATGAAGTCGGCCACGATCAGGAAGTAGCCGGGGAAACCCATCTTGATGATGGTGTTGAGCTCGAACTCCAGGCGCTCGAAATAATCTTCGCGGGTCTTGCCCGGCGCCAGCGGATTCTTCTCCAGGCGCTCTTCCAGGCCGTCGCGCGACATCTTCTGGATCCAGGTGTCCAGGGTCTCGTCGTCGGGCACCGGGTAATTGGGCAGGAAGTAGGTGCCCAGCCGCATCTCGATGTTGCAGCGCTCGGCCAGCGCCAGCGTGTTGTCGATGGCATCGGGAATGTCGGCGAACAGCGCACACATCTCTTCGGCCGATTTCAGGTACTGCTGGTCGCTGTACTCGCGCGGGCGCTTGGGGTCGTCCAGCACGCGGCCGGTGGAAATGCACACGCGCGCTTCGTGCGCGCTGAAATCGGTGGGCGCCAGGAAGCGCACATCATTGCTGGCCACCACCGGCAGGCCACGCTGGCCGGCGGCCATCAGCGCGAACTGGTTGAAGGTTTCCTCGCCCTCGCGGCCGGTGCGGGTCAGCTCCAGGTGCAGGCCATCGCCGAACACGCGCTGCCAATCGGCCAGCTGCTGCTCGGCCAGTTCATGCTTGCCGTCCAGCGCCAGGCGCCCGGCCAGGCTCTGCCGGCCGGCCAGCGCGAACAGGTTGGCGTTGCCGGCCTTCAGCCAGTCCGGATGGATGGCCACGCCGCCTTCGGGGCGATGGCCTTCCATCCACGCGCGGGTCAGCAGCCGCGACAGGCTCAGGTAGCCCTCGCGGTCGCGGCACAGCAGGGTCATCCGCCACGGATCCTGCCCTTCCTCGGCGATCAGCACGTCGGCGCCGGCGATAGGCTTGATGCCCACGCCTTCGGCCGCCTTGTAGAACTTGACCAGGGCGAACAGGTTGTTGAGGTCGGTCACCGCCAGCGCGGGCAGGCCGAGTTCGACCGAGCGTGACAGCAGGTTGGCCTGCTTGGCCTTCTTCGGGTCCGCCTGGTCCGGCTTGGCCGGCACACGGATGGTGGAGTCCGCCAGCGAGAACTCGGTGTGGACGTGGAGATGTACGAAGCGGGAGTTGGACATGCCGGACCAGGTTGGAGCGCGCGGGCCCCGGGTGCTGACGGGGGAATCGTCGCCGGGGTCGGGAAGCGCTGGAGTGCCCGGTCAGGGTAGCGAGGGCTGGAGGGCGCGACAAGCTCTTGACGGCATGCGATATCGCATCCGCGCTATCGCTCCCCACGGTTCGCAGGCGAACCGCGGGCCCCGCCTGACCCTGCTTTCGCAGCCGGGTGCAGCGACCGTTCAGGCGATTCAGGCGATTGCGACGTCTGCGGTCACAGCTGCCGGGTTTTCCAGGCACTCGCGCACCGGGGCGAAGCTGCGCCGGTGCTCCATGCAGGGGCCGTGCTCGCGCAGGGCGGCCAGATGGGCCGGGGTGCCGTAGCCCTTGTGCTGCTCGAAGCCGTATTGCGGGTGGCGGGCATGCACGTCCTGCATGTAGCGGTCGCGCGAGACCTTGGCCAGGATCGAGGCGGCCATGATCGCGCGGTCGATGCCATCACCGCCGACCAGTGCCTGCGCCGGCAGTACCAGGCCCTTGGGCACCACGTTGCCGTCGATGCGGGCGAAGCCGGCCACGTGGGCGACCGCTGCAACGACGTCACGCATGCCCTGCAGGGTGGCCTGGTAGATGTTCAGGCGGTCGATGGTGTCCACGTCCACCAGCACCACGTGCCAGGCCAGGGCACGTTCGATGATGCGGTCATGCAGTTGCTCGCGGCGGGCTGCGGTGAGTTGCTTGGAATCGTCCAGGCCGTTGATGCGTGGCCGTGCCGGGTCGAACACCACCGCCGCCACCGCGACCGGTCCGGCCAGCGGACCGCGGCCGGCTTCGTCGACGCCGGCGACCAGACGCTCCGGCTCGACCACGGCAGCACCGTCGAACAGGGCCAGGCTGGCCGCTGCGGCGTGGCGGCGGCTCATGCCTGGGCCTGGTCGCGCATCAACAGCTCGCCCACAGCGTCGGCCGCGCGGGCCGAGGCATTGCGGCGCAGTCGTTGATGCAGGCGGGCATAGGTGTCCTGCAGGTCGGTCACCCGCTGCGGGTGGTCGAACCATTGCTGGATGGCCGCCGCCAGCTTGTCCGGCGTGCAGTCGTGCTGCATCAGTTCCGGTGCCAGGTCCTGGCCCGCCAGGATGTTGGGCAGGGCAAAGCGGTCGACCTTGATCAGGCCCAGCGCCTTGACCAGGCGGTAGGTCAGCTCGTTGACGCGGTAACCGACCACCATCGGCCGCTTGACCAGCATCGCCTCCAGCGTCGCGGTGCCCGAGGCCAGCACCACCACATCGGCGGCGATCATCGCGTTGCGCGCCTCACCGTCGAGTACATGCGAGAAGGCTACCGGCAGCGCCGAGCGTGACAGCTGCTCTTCGATCAGGCGCTTGCAGGCCGGGTTGGCGGCAGGCACTACCACGTGCAGGCCGGGGATGCGCTCGGAGACCTGCCAGGCGGCCTCGAAGAACGGTTCACCGAGGCGCGAGATTTCGCCCAGGCGGCTGCCCGGCAGCACCGCCAGCACCTTGGCCGAGGTCGGCAGGCCAAGCGCGGCGCGCGCTTCCTCGCGGTTGCCCTGCAGGGGGATGTCATCGGCCATCGGATGGCCAACGAAGCGCGCGTCGATGCCGTGCCTGGCATAGATCGGGGGTTCCATCGGGAACAGGCACAGCACCAGGTCGGCGCTGCTGCCGATCTTCTCGGCGCGCTTCTCGCGCCAGGCCCAGACGGAGGGGCTGACGTAGTGCACGGTGCGCACGCCGCGCTGCTTCAGCCAGCGTTCGATGCCCAGGTTGAAGTCGGGCGCGTCGATGCCGATGAACACGTCCGGCTGCCATTCCAGTGCACGCTGGCGGAACGCGGAACGCAGTTTCAGCAGGCGTGGCAGGTGGCGCAGCACTTCGGTCAGGCCCATCACCGCCAGCTCGCTGGCATCGTGCCAGGTCAGGCAGCCGGCGCTGCGCATGGCATCGCCACCGATGCCGGCGAATTCGGCATTCGGAAAGCGTGCCTTCAGCTCGCGCACCAGGCCCGCACCCAGCAGGTCACCGGAGGCCTCACCGGCCACCAGAGCGATCCGCAACGGGCGCTCGCTGAGCACCCGCTGCGCGGGGACGCTGCCGGCCATCGAGGCCAGCGGAATCACGGCGGCGCCGGCCGGCGCCTGGCCGGTCGTGCTGCTCATCGCAGCAAGGGCCTCTCAGCGTGCTCGATGAAGTCCAGCATGGCCTTCACGTCATCGCTGTCGCGTGCCTGTTCGGTCAGCTGCACCTTGGCTTCGGCCAGCGGCAGGCCCGCCACGTACAGGGTGCGGTAGGCGCGCTTGATGGCGGAGATGCGCTCGGCGTCGAAGCCACGACGCTTCAGCCCTTCGCTGTTGATGCCGCGCGGGCGGCCCAGCGAATCGGTGCCGACCATGGTGAACGGCGGAACGTCGCCGTTGGTCAGCGCGCCCATGCCGAGGAAGGCGTGGGCACCGATGCGGCAGAACTGGTGGGCACCGGCGAAGCCGCTGATGATCACGTAGTCGCCCACGGTCACGTGGCCGGCCAGGGTGGTGTTGTTGGAGAACACGCAGAAGTTGCCGACATGGCAGTCGTGCGCCACGTGCGTGTAGGCCAGCATCCAGTTGTCGTTGCCGATCGTGGTGATGCCGCCGCCGCCGCCGGTGCCACGGTTCAGGGTGACGAACTCGCGGAACACGTTGCGGTCGCCGATCACCAGTTCGGTGCGTTCGCCGGCAAACTTCTTGTCCTGCGGCTCGCCACCGATCGCGGCGTGACCGATGAAGCGGTTGTCACGGCCGATCCTGGTCGGGCCGTGGATGCTGCAATGGGGGCCGACCACTGTGCCGGCGCCGATTTCCACATCGGCACCGATCAGGGTGAACGCGCCGACCTGGACGTCGTCGGCCAGGCGCGCGGCCGGATCGATGACGGCAGTCGGGTGGATCCGTGGTGCGTTGTCAGTCATTGCTGCCTCCCGTGGATCAGCCCTTGGCACCGGCGCACATGACCTCGGCCGAGGCAACGACTTCACCGTTGACCTTGGCCTCGCCGTAGTACCAGCCCATGTTGCGGATCAGGCGCTTCATCTGCACATCCAGCATCAGCACGTCGCCGGGCACGACCTGCTTGTTGAAGCGGGCGTTTTCCACCTTGACCATGTAGAACAGCTTGGACTGCGCATCGCGGCCAAGCGTCAGCTGGGTCATCACGCCACCGGCCTGGGCCAGCGCTTCGATGATCAGCACGCCGGGCATGATCGGGCGGCCCGGGAAGTGACCCTGGAAGAACGGCTCGTTGATGCTGACGTTCTTCTGCGCCAGGATGCGCTTGGCGTCGATGTCGAGCTCAAGCACCCGGTCCACCAGCAGGAACGGGTAGCGGTGCGGGAGCAGTTCCTGGATCTGGCAGACGTCGATCGGAAGCTGCAGCGTGTCGTTCATTCTTTCTCCTTGCCAGCGGCCAGGACGCGGCGAGCCAATGCGTCCAGCTGCTTGAAGCGCGCGGCGTTCTTGCGCCACGTGCGGTTGTCGGTC
This sequence comes from Stenotrophomonas sp. YJH_SMC_133, assembly GCF_059370655.1. NCBI lineage: Bacteria > Pseudomonadati > Pseudomonadota > Gammaproteobacteria > Lysobacterales > Lysobacteraceae > Stenotrophomonas > Stenotrophomonas sp. YJH_SMC_133. The sequence continues at coordinate 67,215 of NZ_JCAFTW010000007.1, forward strand.
AACGGGGTGCCGGACGAGTACTCGCCCGGCTCATGGATGGAATTGCGGACCACCGACTTGCCGGTGATCACGACCTTGTCGCAGATCTCGAGGTGGCCGACCACGCCGACGTGGCCGCCGAGCAGGCAGTAGCGGCCGATCCTGGCGCTGCCGGCGACGCCGGTGCAGCCGGCGATGGCCGAGTGCGCACCGATCTGCACGTTGTGCGCGATCTGTACCAGGTTGTCCAGCCGCACGTCTTCGTCCAGCACGGTGTCTTCCAGTGCACCACGGTCGACGCAGGTGTTGGCGCCGATTTCGCAATCGTCGCCGATGCGCACGCCGCCGAGCTGCGGCACCTTGATCCACTTGCCGGCGTCCATCGCCAGGCCGAAGCCATCGGCACCGAGCACGGCACCGGGGTGCACGCGCACGCGCTTGCCGAGCTTGACCCGGGTGACCAGGGTGACCCGGGCGATCAGTTCGCAGCCGCTGTCCAGGCTGCAGTCTTCGCCGATCACGCTGCCGGTGCCGATGATGCAGTTCTCGCCGACCACGCTGCGCGCGCCGATGGAGACGAAGGGGCCGATGTGGGCGCTCGCGGCGACCTGGGCGCTGGGATCAATGACGGCGCTGGGGTGGATGCCCGGTGGGCGCGTGGGCGCGATGTCGAACAGCGCGGCGATCTTGGCGAAGGTGGTGTACGGGTCCTTGACCACGAGCGCGGCGCCGGGGGCGGCTTCGGCGTCGTCGGCGCGCAGCACGACCAGCGAGGCCTGGCTGTCGGCCAGCTGGGCGCGGTAGCGTGGATTGGCGAGGAAGGTCAGCTGGCCAGGACCGGCGTGGGCGAGGGTGGCCACGCCGTGGATGGCGGTGGCGGGGTCGCCATGGACCTGCAGGCCGAACTGCTCGGCGAGTTGCTGGGCGGTGTAGGTGGGAGTATTCACGGCGGGAGTTTAACGTGTGACGCCATTGCGGTCATGCGGGGGGCATATGCAGCCAACGGCAGGGCCCCTCGCGGCCGGCAGAGCCAGTGTCATGGGCTGGGTCGGACGGGGCGGGACTGCGGGGGGCGGCGCAAGTACGTCCATGTAGCCTTGGTCGCCGCATCCATGCGGCTCACACCCCCGCAGCCCCACCCCGTCCGACCTCCGACGGCCTGGCGCGAGTGCCAGCCACGGAAAAACAGAAAAAATCAAAAGCGGGGTGCGCGCTTCCCGCATCCGGACTAAACGAAAACGCCGGGCAATGCCCGGCGCTTCGCGCCCCGTCTGGTGGAGAGCCCCCCTTCTGTTAAGGGGGGCGCGCCAATGGCGCGGGGGATAGGAGGTAGGTCGGGACCCGCTGCTTGCACAGCAAGCCGCGGCGCACCTTCGGTGGTCAGTTCTTAGAACTGACCGCCGAAGGTAAATTGCAGGCGTTCGATCTTGTCGCCGTCTTCCTTCTTCAGCGGGAACGCGTAGCTGATCGAGATCGGGCCGACCGGGGCGCGCCACAGCAGGGCCACACCGGTGGAGACGCGCAGTTCGTTGGCCTTGAAGTTCTTGGTGCCGTTGTAGACGTTACCGAAGTCGACAAAGGCCGACACGCGGGCCGATGGGCTGTCGAACAGGCGCGGGAAGTAGGCTTCGACCGAACCGACGGTCTTCAGCGAACCACCCAGCGGCTGGCCTTCCGGATAACCCTGGGTTACTTCGCGCGGACCGAGGGTGTTGTCCTCGAAGCCACGTACCGAGTTGGTACCACCGGCGTAGAAGTTCTCGAAGAACGGCAGGCCGCTGGCGGTGACGGTACGGGTTTTGCCGTCGGCGTCGGTGATCGTACGGGTGTAGTCCTTGCCGTAGGCATCGCCGTAGCCCACTTCGGCGCGGGTGTTGATCACCAGCGACGGCATGATCGGCCAGTACTTGCTGATCTGGTAGTTCAGCTTGTAGTACTCGATGGTCGAGCCCGGCAGCGTGGTTTCCAGACCGACGCGCTGGTAGGTACCGCGGGTCGGCATGAAGTAATCGTTGCGCGAGTCGCGCGCCCAGCCCAGCTCGGTACGCCAGGCATGGAAGGTGCGCGAACCGACCGCATCGATGTAATCGATGATCGAGGCCGGGGTCGAGCCACGGTAGGTCGTGATCTGGTTGCTGTCGATGCCGAACATCAGCGAGACGGTGTCGGTCTCGGTCAGCGGCACGCCGAATACCACCTGCGCAGAACCATTGGTGCTGTTGTACTGCGCGGTGTTGAAGTCGGAGTAGTCCAGTTCACGCCAGGACAGGTTGTAGCCCAGCGAAACGCCGTCGTCGGTGAAGTACGGGTTGGTGTAGCTGAAGCCGTAGCGCTGCAGGTAGCTGCTGCGCGAGGCTTCGACCGACACGCGGTTGCCGCCGCCGAGGAAGTTGTTCTGCGACAGCTGCACCGAGGTGGTCATGCCGTAGGACTGCGAATAGCCCAGGCCGAACACGAAGCTGCCGGAGGTGGTTTCCTTGACGTTGTAGACGACGTCGACCTGGTCGTTGCTGCCGCTGACGGCCGGGGTCTCGACGTCCACCGACTCGAAGTAGCCCAGGCGCTGCAGGCGGATCTTGGAGCGGTCGATCGCGGCCTGCGAGTACCAGCTGTTCTCGAACTGGCGCATTTCGCGACGCATCACTTCGTCGGAGGTGCGGGTGTTGCCACGGAACAGGATGCGGCGCACCGACACGCGCGGGCCGGGCACGACCTGCATGTTGATCCCTACCGTCTGTTCGGCACGGTTGGTGGTCGGGATCGGGTTCACCTTGGCGAACGCGTAGCCGATGTTGGACAGCGAGTTGGTGATGGTGTCCGAGCTGAATTCCAGCAGGGCACGCGAGAACGTGTCGCCCGGCTTCTGGATCACCATGCGCTCGACGTCCTCCTGCGGAAGGATGGTGTCGCCGCTGACCTTGATCTCGGAGATCTTGTACTGCGCACCCTCGGTCACGCCCGCGGTGAGGAACATGTCGCGCTTGTCGGGGCTGATCGAAACCTGGGTGGAATCGATGCTGAAGTCGACGTAGCCGCGGTCCAGGTACCACGAGTTGAGCTTTTCCAGGTCGCCGGACAGCTTTTCCTTGGAGTACTGGTCGTCACGGCGGTACCACGACGCCCAGTTGTGCTCCTTGGACTCCCAGGTCTCCAGGATGTCCTTGCTCTCGAACTTCTCGGTGCCGACCAGGTTGACGTGGCGGATCTTGGCCGCCTTGCCTTCCTTGATGGCGATCGCGATGTCCACGCGGTTGCGGTCCAGCGGGCTCACGGTCGGGGTGATCTCGACGGTGTACTTGCCGCGGTCGTTGTACTGGCGGCGCAGTTCCTGGGTCACGCGGTCCAGGCTCAGGCGGTCGAAGGTGCCACCCTCGGTCAGGCCGATGTCGGACAGGCCCTTGAGCAGCTGCTCGGACTTGATGTCCTTGTTGCCGGTCACGGTCAGCTTGTTGATCGCCGGGCGTTCCTTGACGGTCACCACCAGGATGCTGCCCTGGCGGTCCAGCTGCACGTCTTCGAAGAAGCCGGTCTTGTACAGCGCGCGGATGGTCTCGCCGACCTTGTTGTCGGTGATCGTCTCGCCCCGTTCCACCGGCAGGTAGGTGAACACCGTGCCCGAGCTGATGCGCTGCAGGCCATCGACGCGGATGTCGCTGACAGTGAAGGGCTCGGCTGCCTGGGCCAGGGCGGGAGCGCCGGTGACGGCGGCGAGGGCGAGGGCCAGCAGGCGGCGATTGGGGAGTCGCGTCATGTCACGTCCGGTAGGAAGGTCGATTTCATTGGTGCGGGATGCCGACGCTGTAGACGGCAACAACGTGGAAAAGTTCATCGCGGGACCAGGCCGAGGATGTCGTTGTAGAACGCCAACCCCATCAGCCCGGCCAGCAACGCCAAGCCGATGTATTGGCCGGCGGCGATGGCACGCTCGCTCAGCGGGCTGCCCTTGACCAACTCGATAAGGTAATACAGCAGGTGCCCGCCGTCCAAGATCGGGATCGGCAACAGGTTGATGATGCACAGGCTGAGTGACAGCAGGGCAAGGAACTGCAGGAACCAGTCGAGGCCGCGTTTGGCCGAGACATTGGCCACGCGGGCGATGGTGACCGGCCCGGAAACGTTCTGCAGCGAGGCTTTGCCGGTGACGATGCGGGCCATCATGCCCAGCGAATCGGCGGCAAGCCGGCCGGTTTCACGTACGGCGACGGTCACTGCATCCAGCGGCCCATAGCGCAGCAGGGTGTCGTAGGAGGGGCTGTAGGTGGTGGGGAAGCCGACGCCGATCTGCCAGACCGGGTTGCCCTTGCCATCCTTGCCCTGGCGGGGCGTGACTTCCAGTGCAAGGCGTTCACCGCCTCGCAGGACCTCGATCATGCCGGGGCCTCCGGCACGGCCGAGGGCCTGGATCTCGCCGATCACCTGGTCGACGCTGTCGATGCGCTGGCCGTCGATCGCCACGATCAGGTCGCCCGGCTGCAGCAGCCCGGTGACCACCGAATCGGCGGTGAGCGAGTCGACCAGCGCCGGCTGCAGCCACGATTGCCAGTACAGGCCGGCCAGGATCGGTACCCGTCGTTCATCGAAGCCGGCGGGCAGCTGCGACAGCGGCAGGGTGCGCACGCGCACCTGGTCCGCAGGGTCGAGTACCTCAAGCGTGACGTCGCGGCGATCCATCGCGGCGGCGGTCAGCGCCATGCTGGCCTCGCCCAGGGTGGCGACCTGGCGCTCATCCACCCGCAGAAGGCGGTCACCGCTGAGCAGTCCGGCGCTGGCGGCGATGCCGTCAACCCGGCCGATCGTCGGCGAGTAGTCCTGCTTGCCGATCACGAACATCGCCCACAGCAGCAGGATGCACAGCAGCAGATTGGCGATCGGCCCTGCAGCAACAATGGCGATGCGCTGCCACACGGTCTTGTGGTTGAAGGCCTGGCCGCGCTCGTGGGGATGGACCTCGACCTCACGTTCGTCGAGGAACTTCACGTAGCCACCCAGCGGGATGGCGGCAATGGCGAACTCGGTGCCGTGCCTGTCGCGGCGCGACCACAGCGGACGGCCGAAGCCGACCGAGAAGCGCAGGATCTTGACCCCGCAGAGGCGGCCGACCCAGTAATGCCCGAACTCGTGGAACGTGACCAGCAGCCCGAGGCTGACAATCATCCACCAGACCGATCCGAGGAAGTCAGTCATGCAGGCTCACAGTGGCGGGCAGGGGCGGCGGCGTCATGCTGGGCGAGGCGGTCGTTCAGGCGGCGTCGATGGCGTTCAGGGTGAGCTGGCGTGCCCGCTGGTCGGCGGACAACAGGACCTCCAGTGTATCGGCTGGCTGGGTCGGCAGTGTTGAAAGAGCGTTAGCAACCAGCTCCGGGATGGTCAGGAAACCGATCCGGCCCTGAAGAAATGCTGAAACCGCCTCTTCATTGGCGGCGTTCAGCACCGCCGGGGCAGTACCGCCGGCCTGCATGGCCTGCCAGGCCAGCGCCAGGCAGGGGAAGGCGTCGGTGTCAGGCGCCTCGAAATCCAGCCGGCCCTGCGCCAGCAGGTCCAGCCCGGCCACGCCCGATTCGATGCGCTGCGGCCAGCCCAGGCCGACCGCCAGGGTGGTGCGCATGTCCGGCAGGCCCATCTGGGCCAGGGTCGAGCCGTCGACGAATTCGACCAGCGAATGGACCAGGCTCTGCGGGTGCACCAGCACCTCGATGCGCTCGCCGGGCACCGAGAACAGATGGTGCGCCTCGATGACTTCCAGGCCCTTGTTCATCAACGTCGCCGAATCGACCGAGATCTTCGGGCCCATCGACCACTTCGGGTGAGCCACGGCCTGGGCCGGGGTGACCTCGGCCAGCTCGGCGCGGCTGCGGCCGCGGAACGGGCCGCCCGACGCGGTCAGCAGGATCCGGCGCACGCCGGCGCCGTCGATGCTGGCGTCGCGCGAACGCAGGCACTGGAAGATCGCGCTGTGCTCGCTGTCGATCGGAATGATCTCGGCGCCGGCGCGCTCGGCGGTGCGGGTCAGCAGCTCGCCGGCCAGTACCAGCGATTCCTTGTTGGCCAGCAGGATGCGCTTGCCGGCCGCAGCGGCGGCGAGGGTCGAGGACAGCCCTGCAGCACCGACAATGGCCGCGACGACCGTGTCGCAGGCATCGCTTGCTGCCAGCTGGTCCAGTGCGGCATGACCGGCGTGGGCCTCGGTCGACAGCCCCGCATCGCGCAGGCCGTCGCGCAGTTCGGTGAACAGCGCTTCGTCGGCGATGACCGCGTGCGCGGGCTTGTGCTGGCGGCACAGGGCCAGCAGTGCCTGCACCTGGCGGCCGGCGGCCAGCACCGTGGCCTGGTAGCGCTGCGGGTGGCGGGCGATCACGTCCAGCGTGGAGGCACCGATCGAGCCGGTGGCGCCGTATACGGCGACCCGGCGCAGGTCTGCGACAGCATTCATGGTCAGAACCCGAAGATTTCCTTGCCCAGCGCGAACACCGGCACGGCGGCGAGGACGCCGTCGACGCGGTCGAGCACGCCACCATGGCCCGGAATCAGGTTGCCCGAGTCCTTGGCACCGGCGTGGCGCTTGATCAGGCTTTCGAACAGGTCACCCAGCACCGACGCGAATACGGCCACCACCGAGGTGATCAGCAGGCCCGGCAGGTGCGCGATGTCGATGCCGGCCAGCCAGCCCAGTCCGAGGGCCACGGCGACACCGGCCAGCAGGCCGCCGAACAGGCCTTCCCAGGTCTTGTTGGGGCTGATCCGCGGCGCCAGCTTGTGCTTGCCGAAGTGACGGCCGGCGAAATAGGCGCCCGAATCAGCTGCCCAGACCAGTGCCAGTGCCGCCAGCAGCCACAGGTGGCCCTGCTTGCCTGGCGGGTCACCGCCAGCGTGGATCAGTACCAGCGCTGCCCAGGCAGGAACGATGGCCAGGGTGCCGGCCAGCATCTTCACGATCCGGGAGGGGGCCGTCGGCTGGGCGCCAAAGTTGAAGAAGCGCAGCCAGGCCAGCGCCGCCAGCCACCAGGCAACACCTGCCAGTGTGGTGATCTGGAACAGCACCAGCGTGCTGCCATCGGCCCACACCAGCAGCACCATCAGCAGCAGGTTCAGCACCAGCAGCACGGTGCGCGCGAGGGTGTCTTCGATGCCGGCCAGCTTCAGCCATTCCCACAGGCCGATCAGCAGCACGGCGGCGGCGGCGGCGGCCAGCCATTGCGTCGGCAGCAGCAGGATCGCGGCAATGGCGAGCGGCGCCATGATCAGCGCGGCGAGGACTCGGGTCTTGGTCATGGGCTGGAGGTCTCGGTGGCCAGTGCGGCGATCTGGGCGCTGGTCAGGCCGAAACGACGCTCGCGGCTGCCATAGGCATCCAGCGCCTGCTGCAGCAGGGCGGCATCGAAGTCCGGCCACAGCGCCTCGGTGAACCACAGCTCGGTGTAGGCCAGTTGCCACAGCAGGAAGTTGCTGATGCGGGTGTCGCCACCGGTGCGGATGAACAGATCCGGCGGCGGCAGGTCGGCCAGGGCGACCTGGCTGCCCAGCAGCGATTCGTCGATCTGTTCGGGCAGCAGGCGTCCTGCGGCGACTTCAGCGGCCAGTGCGCGCGCGGCACGGGCGATGTCCTGGCGACCGCCGTAGCTGGCGGCGATCGACAGGGTCAGGGTGGTGTTGTCGGCGGTCCGCTGCTCGGCCAGCTGCATGCGGCTGACCAGTCCGGCACCAAAGCGCTCGCGTTCGCCGATGAAGCGTACGCGCACGCCGCGTCGGTGCAGTTCGTCCACTTCGCGGTCGAGCGCGCCGAGGAACAGCTTCATCAGGGCGTCGACTTCTTCCTGCGGCCGGCCCCAGTTCTCGCTGGAAAACGCGAACAGGGTCAGCGCCGGAATGCCCAGTTCAAGGCAGCGCTCGATGGTGCGGTTGACCGCGCGCGCGCCGGCACGATGGCCGATCACGCGCGGGCGGCGGCGCTGCTGTGCCCAGCGCCCGTTGCCATCCATGATGATGGCGACGTGGCGGGGCAGGGTGGCCGGCAACGGAGGCGGGACTGAAGGCATCGACTTCAGACCGACAGCAGTTCTTTTTCCTTGTCGGCAACGACCTTGTCGACGTCCTTGATGTTGGTGTCGGTCAACTTCTGGATGTCGTCCTCACCGCGCTTCTTCTCGTCCTCGCTGATCGCCTTGTCCTTGACCAGCTTGGCGATTTCCTTGTTCGCGTCCTGACGGATGTTGCGGATCGCGATCTTGGCGCCTTCGCCTTCCTTCTGCACCTGCTTGACCAGCTCCTTGCGGCGCTCTTCGGTCGGCGGCGGCATGTTGATGCGGATCGCGGTGCCCAGCGTGTTCGGGGTGAACTCGGCGTTGTAGAGACCCTTCTCGATCTCCTTGATCATGCCCTTGTCGAACGGGGTGACCAGCAGCGAGTGCGCATCGGCGTTGGAGATCGAGGCAACCTGGTTCAGCGGGGTGCTGGCGTTGCCGTAGGCATTGACCGTCACGCGGTCCAGCAGGGCCGGCGTGGCACGCCCGGTCCGGATGGAGGTGAGGGTGTGCTTCAGAGCGTCGATGCTCTTGGCCATGCGCGTCTGCGCGTTGTTCTTGATGTCGTTGAGCATCGCCCGGTCCTGGATGTATCTGGAATCGGGCGATTATAGGCGAATACGGGACGCTGCCGGGCCTGAATCGGCCCGGTTGTCGCCGCGCGCTCAGGCTCAGGCCGGATCGCGGCCCTGGACCAGGGTGCCGATGTTCTCGCCGTTGAGGATCTTCAGCAGCTCGCCCGGCTGGCCCATGTCGAACACGCGCATCGGCAGGTCGCTGTCGCGGGCCAGGGCGAAGGCGGCGGTATCCATCACTTCCAGGCCGCGGCGGATCACTTCGTCATAGCTCAGGCTGTCGAAGCGGACCGCATCGCTGTGCTTGTTCGGGTCCTTGTCGTACACGCCATCGACCTTGGTGGCCTTCAGCAGCAGGTCGGCACCGATCTCGATCGCGCGCAGGGCGGCGCCGGAGTCGGTGGTGAAGAACGGGCTGCCGACGCCGGCGGCGAAGATCACCAGGCGGCCCTTTTCCAGGTGGCGGATGGCGCGGCGGCGGATGTAGTCCTCACACACGTCGTTGATCTTGATCGCGCTCATCACGCGCGCCTTGGCGCCCAGCTTCTCCAGGGCGTCCTGCATGGCCAGGGCGTTGATGACCGTGGCCAGCATGCCCATCTGGTCGCCGGTGACCCGGTCCATGCCGCCTGCGGCCAGGCCAGCGCCGCGGAAGATGTTGCCGCCGCCGATCACCAGGGCTACTTCGGCACCGGCCTGCTGGGCTTCGATGACCTCACGGGCCAGGCGGTTGATGATCTTCGGGTCGATGCCGTAGTCCTCATCTCCCATCAGCGCCTCCCCGGACAGTTTCAGAAGGATGCGGCGATAGGCGAGCTTGGACATGGGGACCTCGGGTGCGTGGAAATCGCGGGCGATTCTACGCGCATGCGGCGTCGGGCCATAGTGTTTTGTGCACTGCGGCGTAAAATCCTGGCGTTCGCCCCGGTCATCCGGGGCTTCCGGTTCAGCCCAGCTCGGCGCCCGCGGTCGCTGACAGCTCGTCGTGGCCGAGGGCGCCGGGGGAGCGCGCGATCACCCGGTTGCGGCCGAGGTTCTTGGAGCGGTACAGCACGTCGTCGGCGGCGCGCAGCAGGTCCTGCACGTCGGCGAAGCGTTCGTAGCCGCCCTGGGTGGCCACGCCGGCGGAGAAGGTGACGAACAGCGGGCCGCCTTCCAGTTCGGCCATCGGCGTGGCAACGATGTTGGCCAGTACCCGGCGGATCACGTCCAGTGCTACCGTTTCGCTGGTGTTCGGCAGCAGCGCGACGAACTCCTCGCCGCCGAAGCGGGCCACGGTGTCGCTGTGGCGCAGCTGGCCCTGCAGTTTGCCGGCAAAGGCCCGCAGCACCTCGTCGCCGGTCAGGTGGCCATGGGCGTCGTTGATCTTCTTGAAGTCGTCCAGGTCGATGAAGGCCACCGACAGCGGCCAGCCCTGGCGACCGGCGCGCAGGAATTCCTGCTCCAGCACGGCTTCCAGCTGGCGCCGGTTGAGCACGCCGGTGAGGGCATCTCGATGGGCCTGGTCGGCCAGGCGCTTGGCCCGGGCTTCGAATTCGTCGGCGCGGCGACGGGCCTGGTCGGCATCCTGCAGTTCGCGCAGGTTGCGCAGGGTGGCCAGCTCCTGCGCGTGGTCGATCAGTTCGCGCACCCGCGAGGGGGAATTCAGGCCGGCCTCGAACAGGCTGGCGATGTCCGGCAGGGCCTCGCTGATGCGGGTCAGGACCTGGTCGAAACGGGCGCTGTCCAGTTCAAGGCGGTCATGCACCTGCTGCAGGGCGCGCTCGCGGGCGGCATCGGCGTCATCGTCCAGCCAGATGTCGGCCACGGCACCGGACAGCTGCACGCAGGCCTGGAACGGCGATTCCGCGGCGTCCAGGTCTTCGCTGTGGCTGATGCTCTCCACCAGGTAGCGCGGCAGGCCCCACTGCTCGGCCACCCAGGCGCCGACCTCGGCGTGGCTGCAGCCCAGTTCGTCGCGCTCGCGCGCGACCAGGTCGATGTTGTCGCGTGCTTCGCGCAGCAGCGGCAGGTAGCGCTCCGATTCGGCCTGGGCCAGGCACAGTACGCCCAGGTCCTGCAGCAGGCCGGCCAGCATCAGTTCTTCCAGCCGGCGCAGGCCGCGGGCCTGGCCCAGCTGGCTGGCGGCCAGCGCGCTGAGGATGCTGCGCTTCCAGGCGCGTTGGCGCAGGTCGTGGTCGGCGCCGGTGCCGCCGGTCAGCCCCTGGGTGACGGTGAAGCCGAGGGCCAGGCTGATCGTGGCATTCAGGCCGAGCATGGTCAGTGCCTGGCCGAGGTTCTCGATCCGGCGGCGGCTGGCGTACAGCGGCGAATTGGCGATGCGCAGCATGCGAGCGCTCAGCGCCATGTCGATGGCGATGATGTCGGCGGCGGTGGCGATATCCGCTTCCGGGTCCTGTGCCAGTTCGATGATGCGCAGGGCAATACCGGGTGGCGAGGGCAGGTTGCGGCAGAGCGCCAGGGCAGCTGTCAGCTCGGGAGGCATGTCGGGTCGTTCAATTCCATTGGGACAAGAATACCTAGGAATGCATCACAGTCCGCGATTTTCGTTCCTGCTAAATGACTGTTGATTCCCTGTGCCGAGTATCGGCTTGATTCGCGCGCAACGCAAAGGTGCCGCTGTGCGCACCCCACAGGGCCGCCGGCATAAAAAAAGAGCCGCGGTCTCCCGCGGCTCCTTCTGGTTGCTTCACAGCCGGAAGGCTGGAATCAGACCTGCATCGCCTTGGCAACTTCGGCGGCGTAGTCTTCCACCACCTTCTCGATGCCTTCGCCGACGATCAGCAGCTTGAAGCCAGCAACATCGGCGCCAGCGGCCTTGACCACCTGCTCGACGGTGGTGTCGCCCAGCACGTAGGTCTGGCCGTACAGGGTCACGTCGCTGACGATCTTGTTGATCTTGCCGCTGATGATCTTTTCCAGGATGTCGGCCGGCTTGGCCTTGTCCTTTTCGGACATCTTGGCCAGCTCGATTTCCTTTTCCTTCTCGACGAAGTCGGCCGGAACGTCCGCAGCCTTGTTGTGCGGCGGCTTCAGCGCAGCCACGTGCATGGCCAGGCCACGGGCCAGCTCGACGTCGCCGCCGATCAGATCGACCAGCACGCCGACCTTGCCGTTGGTGTGGACATACGCACCGATGTTGCCGGTGGTGTCGACATTCACCATGCGACGGATCTGGATGTTCTCACCCAGGGTCTGCACGGCGGTGGCGCGGGCTTCTTCAACGGTGCGGCCATCGGCCAGCTTGGCAGCCTTCACGGCTTCAACGTCGGTGGCGCCCGATGCCAGGGCGGCAGCGGCAACGGCATTGACGAAGGACTTGAAGTTGTCATCGTTGGCGACGAAGTCGGTTTCCGAGTTGACTTCGACCAGCACGGCCTTGCCGCCATCCTGGGCCAGGCCCAGACGGCCTTCGGCGGCCACGCGGTCAGCCTTCTTGTCGGCCTTGGCAGCGCCGGACTTGCGCATGGCTTCAGCAGCAGCGTCGATGTCGCCGTTGGCTTCGGTGAGCGCCTTCTTGCATTCCATCATGCCGGCGCCGGTGCGCTCGCGCAGTTCCTTGACCAGGGAAGCAGTGATTTCCACGGGATTACCTCACGAAAGAAAGGGGTTGGGCCGGCATGGTGGCCGGCCCGTGTGACACGGTCCTGTCACGCGCCAAAGGCTGCGCGCAGGGAGGGTGGACGCCGGGCGTCCACCCCGGGCCTGGATCAGGCCTGGGCGTCGTCGCCCTTCTTGGCAGCCTTCTTGGCCGGAGCGCGGCGGGCCGGCTTCTCTTCGCCTTCAGCAGCGGCTTCAGCGAACTCTTCCTCACGCACCGAAGCAGCGTGCGGAGCAGCAGCCTTGCCTTCCAGCACGGCGTCGGCAGCGGCGCGGGCGTACAGCTGCACAGCGCGGATGGCGTCGTCGTTGCCCGGGATGGCGTAGTCCACCAGTTCCGGGTTGTAGTTGGTGTCGACCACGGCGATGACCGGGATGCCCAGCTTCTTGGCTTCCTTGATCGCGATGTCTTCGTGGCCGATGTCGATCACGAAGATGGCGTCCGGCAGGCGGTTCATGTCCTTGATGCCGCCCAGCGAGGCTTCCAGCTTGTCGCGCTCGCGACGCAGGCCCAGCACTTCGTGCTTGACCAGCTTCTCGAAGGTGCCGTCGGTTTCACCGGCTTCCAGTTCCTTCAGGCGGGCAACCGACTGCTTGACAGTGCGGAAGTTGGTCAGGGTGCCGCCCAGCCAGCGCTGGTTCATGAACGGCATGCCGCAACGCTCGGCTTCTTCCTTGATGGTTTCGCGGGCGCTGCGCTTGGTGCCCAGGAACAGGACGGTGCCGCGCTTCTGGGCAACCGACGAGATGAAGTTCATCGCGTCGTTGAACAGCGGGACGGTCTTTTCCAGGTTGATGATGTGGATCTTGCCGCGGGCGCCGAAGATGTACGGAGCCATCTTGGGGTTCCAGTAGCGGGTCTGGTGGCCGAAGTGGACGCCGGCTTCCAGCATCTGACGCATGGTGACCTGGGGCATTGCAATACTCCTGATATGGAACCAGCGATTCCGCCCGCGGGGATAGGTATGCGGGACGCGTGGAAGCGCGATCGGTTCCGGGGTTGGGCTTCCCTGTTGCCTCCGTGGCCGAACTCCTTGCGGAGCACCCCGGCACGGATGGGGGCAGCAGGTGTGGATTCACCGGTGACGTCCGGTGTGGACGGGTTCCCGCGCACGCAGGCGGCAGGAATCCGGTCGATTATAGCCCGCTCGGTGCGCTGGCTGCAATTGCCGGGCCTGGAGCGACCAGATCGATCACGCGGCCATCCTGCAGCCGGGCCTGGAAATGACCGCCGGCGTAGCCATCAGCGCGGGCGGGCAGGGCCCAGCGGCGCTCATGGCCGGCCAGCAGATACCCGGCCAGGCCGGGCAGCAGCAGGGTGCGCTGACCGCCGCTGGTGATGTAGGCGAGATCGTTCAGGCGTGCGTGCAGGGTACCGGTGTTGCTCAGTCGCAGGAAGGTATGTGACTGGCCGGGTTCGATCCCTGCATGCAGCCGCGATTGGGCCATTGGCGTGGCGTGCCCGCGGAACAACGGCAGCGAATAGCGCTGCAGCCCTGGCGTAGTGGGGGCCAGGACGACCCGATAGGCCTGTTCGCCGACAGCGGATGCCGGCTGGCGTGGCAGCAGCCATATGCGCTGTCGGACGCCGGGCGGGATGTCGAGCAGGGTGGGGCTGGCGAGCACCTGGTCGGTGGGACGCAGCACGTCGGCGTCGGTCTGCTGGTCCCACGACAGGATCTGTACCCGGCCCTGCCAGCGGCCGGGGCCGGGGTTGAAGAGCCAAAGTTCGCCCTGGCCACCTTCGGCGGGCAGCTGCAGTGTGGTCGGCAACAGGTCCAATGCCGCGGCAGGCAACGCCAGCAGCATCGCCAGCAGGGTCAGAAGTGCCCGCATCAGTAGATGACGGTCACGGCGGACGTCGTGTCTTCGTCGTCGGCGGGAGGCGCGAGCTCGCGGACCTGGGGCGGAAGTTGCGGTGTGTCGCTGCGCTGGTGGGGTGCGGGGCAGTGGGTGCTGCCTGGGTCATCGCGGCAGGCTTCGACCACGGTCAGGCGGATCTGCAGGTTGCTGGGGCCGGGTTCGGCCCACGCCGATGTGCTGGCGAACAGTATCGCCCCGATCAGAAATGCGCGAGCCACCTGGCAACCACCGTGCTGAAAGATCTCGCTGCGCGGTATCGGCTGGATCGGCCGAATCTGTAGCGTCGACTGTCAGTCGACTGCTCCTGGCACAGGAATGATGCGCGCATCCACGCATGACGTGGATCTGCCGAAACCGCCCCGGTGGGCGTCGATCGTCCGAAACCTGCCTGGTGGGTGCCGACCGTTGGTCGGCACACAGGTCAATAAGTGATCGTCACCTGCACCACATCGTTGTAGATGCCGGCCGGGGGCTGGCCGGTGACCGGCGGCACCCGGCCATGGATCGTGAGCTGCTGCGCGCTGCCACTTCCGGTGCCGCCAACGGTATCGACGTTGAGGGTGTTGCCCCAGCGCAGGCTGCGCGCGGCATCGCGGTACAGCTCGTAGGTGAGGTAGTAGGTGCTGCCGCCGATGGTGGTGGCCATGCGCCGCGTGCTGGTGGCGGTGGGATTGTTCTGGCCGTTGTTGAGGCTGACCTGGTAGGCCGTGTTCTTCAGGCAGGTCAGGGTCAGGGTGGCGGTCCGGTCGATGTTGGCGGGAATGCCGCCGGTGACGTTGCCGAAGTCCATGTTGGTGGTGACGTAGCTGCCGCACTGCGGCAACACGTTGGCGGTGGCGGTGAAGCTGAAGGCGTTGCTGATGCTGTTGGTGCCGGTGGCGCCGCCGTTGCAGTTGGCGGGCACCGTGGCATTGCCGAGCAGGACCTCGTTCCAGGCCCAGGTCAGCACCACGTTGGCGCCGTTGAAGGTGCTGCTGTAGGCGCCTGACGCCAGGATCTGATTGGCGGGGATCTGTGCGGACAGCTGCGTGGTCTGCGTGCCGCTGCCGCCGGTCAGGGGCACGTTGTAGGTCAAGGTCAGCTCCTGCGCCGGCGGCGAGCCGCGCGGGGTCAACCCGGTCACCTGGCTGAAGTTGGAGGTGTTGTAGAGCTGGAAGTTCATGCTGTCGCTGGTGCTGGTCTTCATCGTCCGCCAGCTGGAGCTGCTGCCGCCGCCGCTGCCGGCGCCGATGCCCACGCAGACCCGCACGCCGGTAGTGGCCAGCACGCTCAGCGCGGCAGTGGTGCAGGTCACGGTGATGTTGAGCGTGCCTGTGGTTGCACCGGGGGCATTGCTGTTGACGTTGCCAAACGGCAGCGTCGGGTCGGCGACGGCGGCGCACACCGCGACGGCGCGGGCCGGTGCCGCCGCCAGCAGGCCGGCGACCAGCAGCAGGCCGAGCAGCAACGTCCTCATGGCGCTACCTCCGGGATGCACGCCAGCGGTGCCGGCTTCGGCCGCGCGCCGGAAGCCACCACCTTGGGCACGTCCGGTACCTTCACCCTGCATTGCCCGCGGCTGGTGGTGATGTACAGCACGCTGCCGGCGGACACGTCTTCCAGGTACAGCAGCCCGTCATAGCCCACCAGCGCCTGTCGCCCGTCCGGCAGCTGCACCTCGCTGCCGACCTCCAGCGGTTGCCCGTCCATGCCGTGCAGGGTCAGGTTCAACGACGGCCGCGAACGCAGCGCGAAGGTCACGCGGGTGCCGGCGCGTTGGCGGGGTGTCACCCAGTCTTCGATGCGATCGGCGCGCATGTCCTCGGGCAGGTCCAGGGTGTCGATGGAGACGCGATTGCGCTGCCAGGACAGCAGTGGGCTGACCAGCAGCAGGCCGCGATCATCGGTCACGCCGATCAGCCGGTTTTCCAGCCGCACCGGCACGCCGCCCACGCCGTTGGTGCTGATGACTGCGAACGCGTCGGAGACTTCGCGGGTGGCGAAGGCATGCCCGCCCATCCACACCAGGCTGCCACTGGCGCTGGCGTAGGCATAGTTCAGGCCGCCCTGGCGCGAGGCGCCGAATGAGTAGCGACCGACGTCATTGAGGATGCCGACTTCGGCCAGGCCGCCATTGCCGTCCTCGCCATGGCGCACCTGCGCGCGCCAACCGACGCCGCCGGCGCTGCCGTCGCCGGGTACCGGCTGGGTCACGTCCGCTACCCAGCTCTGGCTGTCGCCGTTGCGCTGGCTGGAGAGGCTGGCCTGGCGGTTGTTGCCCAGGCTGGCGGTGACCGACAGGTAGATGCTGCGGTCATCGCTCTTGTCCAGGTTCTGGTTCACCGACAGGTAGGCCGACCACCGCTGGCTCCAGGTGCGTGACCAGAACAGACTGGCGTAGCGGTTGTCGTCTCCGTCGGGATAGCGCAGGCGCAGGTAGCTGGCGCTGAGCGTGCCCAGCCGCAGCAGATCGGCGCCGACCGTGGCCTGTTCACTGATGCTCGGCGGCAGGTTGCCCTGCAGTGCGCCCAGGTCGCGGTAATCGCCATGGCTGCGCACGCTGCGCAGATTGAAGTTGAGTCGGCGGTTGTTCCAGCTGTAGCCCAGTGCCCATTGCCCGCCCTGCAGGCCGTGATAGTCACTGTGCGCATAGGCGGCGTGGAACACGCCCGCGCCGCCGAGCAGCCACCAGCCGCCGATGCCGGCGTGGGCCAGGCCGCCGCCGCCTTCGGCATGTGCTTCGCCGGTAAATGTGTCGCTGATACCGCCTCGCCAGCTGGCACTGGCCACGGTGCGATCGTCGTAGGCGAAGGAACGCTGGCCGAAATCCTCACGCAGGCGGCCAACGCCGGCCGACCAGTCCGACAGGCCCTTGGCCAGCAGCTGCTGGGTGCCATAGAAACTGAAATCCAGCGTCTGCATGCGCCCGAATGCATCGGTCACCACCACCTGTGCGCTGCCGGTGCCGCTGATGCCGGGTTGCGCGGCCAGCTGGAACGGACCGACCGGCACCTGCCCGCTGTACTGGCGCAGGCCATCGACGTACAGCTCGACCGTGGACGGCACCACCGCCTGGCCGAGGAAGCTGGGCGTGGGGGTGAGTACGCGATACGGCTGCAGGCCGTAGTTGCGGCCGATCTGCAGGCCGCCCAGGCGCACCGGACGGGTCCAGTCGACGAAGCCGCTGTAGAAATCGCCGACCTCCAGCGTCATCGCCCTGCCGGGGAAATCCAGGCTCCAGCGCGTATCCAGGCGCACGCTCTCACCGCGCCAGCGACGGTCGCCGGGCTGCTGGTAGCGCCGGCTGATCGCTGTGTTCTCGACGGTGCCGTTGCCGATCCCGAACAGGCGCAGCTCCGAGCTGAGGCTGAGGTTGCCGAGCATGTCGACCCGGCTGCCATACAGGTCGTAGTTCAGCAGCAGGCCGGGCGAGGCGGTGCTGGCCGGTGCCCGGGTCTGCGGCTGGCTGAGCACGGTGGTCGGCAGGGTCAGCTGGTCCAGCGGCACGTCCAGGGCCAGGGTCTGCATATGCGCGTCGTAGCGCACAACGGCCCCGCTGATCTGGTCCAGATAGACCGGCGCATCGCCGCGGGCGCTGAAGCCGAGCTGGCGCAGCACTTCCGGACTGGCCTGCAGCCGGCCACGGGTTTCAGTGAACGGCAGCAGGCCGCGGGGCGTGCTGTTGAGCGAGACGTCCAGGTACAGGGTCTGGCTGGCGGTCAGGGGCGTGGGGGCGGGCAGGATCGCGTCGGCCGACACCCCGGAGACGTCCGCAGCCCCGGCGGCAGCCACGCCGGACACATCGGCGGCTTCGGTCGCCGCAGGAGCCAGGGCAGCAAACAGCGCGCCCATCAACGCCTCAGCGAGCCGGTGGTGGCGACAGCGGCGTCTGTTCCGACTCGCCATTGAGCTTGGCCGTGATCTGGTCGTTGTCGCGGTCGATGGCCGTGCGCTCGATCGGCCAGCGCATCACCTGCCCGGGCAGTACATAGCCCAGCAGACCGGGGTGCACGATGCGCGGGCGCTGGACGCTGCCCAGCGCCAGGTCGGCGATCTGTGCATAGCTGTTGCCGGTGTTGGCCACCTCCACGCCGTTGCGTCCGTCCTTCAGCCGGACCAGGCTGGCCTGCAGGCGCGGCGCCAGCTTGCCGCCCGAGGGTTGCACGAACACCGGAATCGAATAGCGCAGCACGAACTGCATGCCGTTGGCGCGGGTCGCCAGATCAGGCACCTCGTCGACGATCAGCCGGTAGTACTGCTGTGCCGCAGGCGGTTCGTGGTTCGGGCGCATGACCCGTACCAGCTGCTGCTGGCCCGCGCCCAGTTCCTGCATCGGAGGGGTGGCCAGCAGTTCCTCGGTGGGCAGCAGTTGTTCCTGGCCATCCTGCTGTACCCAGCGGAAGACCCGCACCTGCAGCCTGACCGGCGAGGTGCCACTGTTGGTCAGCCACAGTTCGCCAGCGCGCTGGCGGGCCTCAAGCTGCAGGCTGGTGGGGGCGACCTGGAGGCTGGTGGCACCGGCAGGGGCTGCGGCCAGCAGGGAGAGGGCGAGCAGCGCCACGCCGGTGGCGCGCCACGGGCGGGGTCCGGCCATGCGGGTGTGCTCCATCAATAGGTGATCGTGGCGGTGACCGTATCCAGGTAGTTGCCGGTGGCCGGGTTGTTGGTGCTCAGGTTCAGGATCTGGCCGTAGACGATGTAGGGCACGGCCAGGCCAGTGCCGATGCCGGCCTGGGTGTTGGTGCCCGAGGTCGCACCCCAGACCAGGGTATGTGCGGCGTCCTGGTAGAGCTGGTAGCCAACGAAGTTGTTGGCGGTCACCGCGGCGTTGGTGTTCTTCATCCGGCGGGTGGTGACGTCGTTGGCGGTGCTGGCATTGGCGCCCGCGTTCAGCGAAATCGTGTACGGGGTCAGGGCCGAGCATTGGGCGGTCACCGTGCCCTGGCCCAGGGTGGGGGTCGCCGTGGTCGAGGCCGCCGTGCCGAAGTCAACGTTGGTGGCCGCCGCCGCCGTGATGGTGCAGGCCTTGGTGACCACCAGGGTCACGTTGAAGGTCGTGGTGTCGGCGGCCAGTGCGGGGCCGGCCAGCAACAGTCCGGTCAGGACCCAGGCGAGCGGTGAGCGGAACGTGGATCGCATGGACAACCTCCCTGACCCGAAGGTCTGTTGAACAAGGCGAAGGCGGCAGGTTCGGGGCCGCTTTGACAACGGTCGTGGCCAGCTTCTGCGGGTAAGTGTCTGTAATCCGTGATAAACAGGCGTGCGAAAGGGTGGAGATCGTCACGCTTTCACTTTCCTTGCCGGAACCGTGCATGCCCCGGATCGCCAGTTGGGTGGCGTTCGTTCAGATTGCAGCGGGATCGGCGATAATGGGCGCCATGAGCGTGAATCTGAAAACCCCGCAGGAAATCGAGATGATGCGCATCGCCGGCCGCCTGGCCAGCGAAGTGCTCGACATCGTCACCCCCCACGTCAAGCCCGGTGTCACCACCGAGGAGCTGGACCGCATCTGCCACGACCACATCGTGAACGTGCAGGGCGCGATTCCGGCCAACGTCGGCTACCGCGGCTTCCCGAAGACCGTGTGCACCTCGGTCAACAACGTCATCTGCCACGGTATTCCCAGCGAAGGGAAGGTGCTGAAGGATGGCGACATCATCAATATCGACGTCACCGTCATCAAGGACGGCTGGCACGGCGACACCAGCCGCATGTACTTCGTCGGCACGCCGTCGGTGATGGCCCGCCGCCTGGTGGAAACCACCTACGAAGCGATGTGGCGCGGCATCCGTGCGGTGCGTCCGGGCGCAACCCTGGGTGACATCGGCCATGCCATCCAGAGCTATGCCGAAGGCGAGCGTTTCAGCGTGGTGCGCGAGTACTGCGGCCACGGCATCGGCAAGGTCTACCACGACGAGCCGCAGGTGGTGCATTACGGCCGCCCGGGCCAGGGCCTGGTGCTGCAGCCCGGCATGACCTTCACCATCGAGCCGATGATCAACGAGGGCACCCGCTACAACAAGGTGCTGCCGGATGGCTGGACCGTGGTGACCAAGGACCGCAAGCTGTCGGCGCAGTGGGAGCACATGATCGCGGTCACCGAGACCGGCGTCGACGTGCTGACCCTGTCGCCGGGCGAGTCGCAGGTCTCCTGAGGATGCTGCCGGCGAGTTCGCTGCTGGACACGCCGGCCGCGTCGCTCAACGACCCGGATTGGGCTGCTGCCGCGCGCCAGGCGCTGCAGCAGGCCGACGCGCGCCTGTACCGCCGCTTCGACCAGGGCGACAACATCGAGCGCCTGCTGGCGCTGCGCGCGCGTGCCGCCGACCATCTGATCCGCCTGGCCTGGCAGCGCTGCCTGCCGGTCGACAGCGGCCTGTCGCTGTTCGCAGTGGGTGGTTATGGGCGCGGTGAACTGTTCCCGCGCTCGGACATCGACCTGCTGGTGTTCGGCGATCCACCGGCACAATTGGCGCACGAATCCGCACTGGCGCGCCTGTTCGCGCTGCTGTGGGATTGCGGGCTGGCAGTCAGCCATGCGGTGCGCAGTGCCGCGCAGTGCCGCGAGGCTGCTGCCGACCAGACCGTGTTGACCGCGCTGATCGAGGCGCGTCCGATCCTGGCTGAGGACGCTGCCCGACGCGCGCTGCGCGAGGCCATCGACGACCGGGAGCTGTGGCCTGCACGTGCCTTCTTCCTGGCCAAGCTGGAAGAGCTGCGCAACCGCCACCAGCGTTTCGGTGACACCGCCGACAACCTGGAGCCGGATCTCAAGGATGGCCCCGGCGGCCTGCGCGATCTCAACACGCTGGGCTGGATGGCGCTGCGCGCCTTCGGCGTGCGCGACCTGGAAGCGCTGGTCGGCCTGGGCCACCTGGGTGCCGACGAAGCGGCCGCGCTGAAGCGCGAGCGTGCGGTGCTGGCGCGTCTACGCTTTGGCCTGCACCTGGTAGCACGTCGCCCGGAAGAGCGCCTGCGTTTCGATTACCAGAAGACCCTGGCCGCGCGCCTGGGCTTCGAAGACGATGCCGAGAATCTCGGTGTCGAAAAGATGATGCAGGGCTTCTACCGCGCCGCGCTGGTGGTGCGCCGGATCAGTGACCGCCTGCTGCAGCGCTTCGAGGAACAGTTCGATGGCGAGGCGCAGCCGGAACCGCTGACCGTGGGTTTTTCCCTGCGACGCGGCTACCTGGCGGCCAATGATGCCGACTGGCCGCGTGGCGATATCGGCCAGGTGTTCGCGCTGTTCTCCAGCTGGGCCAACAACCCGCAGGTGCGCGGCCTGCATTCGCTGACCGCGCGCGCGCTGGCCGAATCGCTGCCGCTGCTGCCGGCCTACGACCAGGCCGACGCCGACGCGCGCGAGCAGTTCATGACCCTGCTGCGTGGTCAACGCCCGGTCGATACGCTTTCGCGCATGGCGCGGCTGGGCGTGCTCGGCCAGTGGATTCCCGCGTTCGCCCAGGTCAGCGGGCGCATGCAGTTCGACCTGTTCCATGTCTATACCGTCGACCAGCACACGCTGATGGTCCTGCGCAACATCGGCCTGTTCGCCAGCAGCCGTGCCGACGAACGCTTCTCGATCGCCCATGAAGTCTGGCCGCGCCTGCGCAAGCCGGAGCTGCTGCTGCTGGCCGGCCTGTTCCATGACATTGCCAAGGGCCGCGGCGGCGACCATTCCGAACTGGGCGCGGTCGATGCGCGCGCGTTCTGCCAGGCGCATGCGCTGAGCACGTCCGATACCGAACTGGTGGCGTGGCTGGTCGAACAGCACCTGCGCATGTCGGTGACCGCGCAGAAGCAGGACATCGCCGACCCGGTGGTGATCCATCGCTTCGCCACCCTGGTGGGCAGCCGCGACCGCCTCGACTATCTGTACCTGCTGACCTGCGCTGATATCGCCGGCACCAGCCCGAAACTGTGGAACGCGTGGAAGGACCGCCTGCTGGCCGATCTGTATTTCGCCACCCGGCGCGCGCTGCGCGAAGGGCTCGAGCACCCGGTACCGGCGGCCGAGCGCGTGGCCGAGGCGCGTGACAGCGTGCGCGCACTGGTGCGCGAGCAGGGTTACGACGACGCCACCATCGACCGCCAGTTCGCCGTGATGCCGGATGAGGGCTTCATTCGCCTGCGCCCTGAGCAGCTGGCCTGGCAGGCCGCGGCGCTGGTACCGGTGAAACAGGGCCAGACGCTGGTGAAGGTGCGCCGCATCAGTGTCGACGACCCGGCACTGGAAGTGTTCGTGCATTCGCCGGACCGCGACGGCCTGTTTGCCGCCATCGTGATGACCCTGGACCGCAAGGGCTACGGGATCCATCGCGCGCGCGTGCTGGATGGCCCGGCCGACACCATTTTTGATACCTTCGAAGTGAACCCGGCCGACAGCTTCGCCGATGGCAGCAGCGCCAACCTGGAGGCCGCGCTGCGCGAGGCACTCAGTGGTGACCTGTCGCGCCTGCGCCCGTCGCGTCGGGTGGTGCCACGCCAGCTGCGCCATTTCCGCTTCGCGCCGCGCATCGAGTTCCGCGATGAACCGGGCGCAACCCGTTTTGCCCTGGTCGCACCCGACCGCCCCGGCCTGCTGGCCGACGTGGCGTTCGTGCTGCGCAACCAGGGCCTGCGCGTGCATGATGCACGCATTGCCACATTCGGCGAACGCGCCGAAGACACCTTCGTGATCAGTGACGAACACGACCTCCCCCTGACTGAACCTGCCCGGCAGCAGCTGCATGACGCGATGCTGGCCTGCCTGGACCCTGATCGAAACGCCGGAGACCCCGCCTGATGGCCACCAAGCCTGTTAAGAAGACTGCTGCCACCGCCAAGAGCGCAGCGGCCAAGAAAACTGCCGCCGTGCCGGCCGCGAAGAAGGCTGCCGCGCCGAACAAAGCCGCGGTGGTGAAGGCGCCGGCGAAGAAGGTGGCGGCACCGAAGAAGGCCCCGGCCAAGAGCGCAGAAGCCGCACGCGCCGAAACCATCGCCCGCAAGTCGCTGCGCAAGCCGGCCGCGCCGGGCGTGGAAGAACTGAAGTTCGGCATCGAAAGTGCCTTCGAACGCCGCGCCACGCTGACCCTTCACGAACTGGAAGGCTCGACCAGGCCGCTGGTCAACCGTGTGATCGATGGCCTGGAAAGCGGCGAATTCCGCGTTGCCGAACCGGACGGCCACGGTGGCTGGAAGGTCAACGAGTGGCTGAAGAAGGCCGTGCTGTTGTACTTCCGCGTCAACGACATGGCCGTGGTCGACGCACGTCCGGCGCCGTTCTGGGACAAGGTCGAATCGCGTTTTGCCGGTTATGACGAAGCGAAGTTCCGCCGTGGTGGCGTGCGCGTGGTGCCGGGCGCCATTGCCCGCCGCGGTACGTACTTCGGCAAGGACGTCGTGCTGATGCCGAGCTTCACCAACATCGGTGCCTATGTCGGTGAAGGCACCATGGTCGATACCTGGGCCACCGTGGGTTCGTGCGCGCAGATCGGCCAGCACTGCCACCTGTCCGGCGGTGCCGGCATTGGCGGCGTGCTGGAACCCCTGCAGGCCAGCCCGACCATCATTGAAGACCACTGCTTCATCGGTGCGCGTTCGGAAGTGGTGGAAGGCGTGGTGGTCGGACACCACAGCGTCATCGGCATGGGCGTGTTCCTCAGCCAGAGCACCCGCATCTACAACCGTGCCACCGGCGAGATCACCTACGGCTACATCCCGCCGTACAGCGTGGTGGTGTCCGGCTCGCTGCCGAGCAAGGACGGTACGCATTCGCTGTACTGCGCGGTGATCGTCAAGCAGGTTGATGCCAGGACCCGCAGCAAGACCAGCGTCAACGACCTGCTGCGCGGCCTGGCCGACTGAAGGTGGCTGCGCCGGAGGATCTGGCGCAGTCCGCGATCTACCGGCATCCGTCCGACACCCTGTTGGGGCGGATGCTGCCGCGCCTGCTGCACGCCATGCGCTGGACCCGGCTGCGCCGCGCACTGTCGCGGCGCTGGCCGATGCCGGCGCCGCCTTCGGTGGCCATCAGGCCCTCCTGCGTTTCCTCACCTGCCAGGACGAGGCCATCGCCCGCACCTGCGACTGTCGCTGGGCCAGCACCCGCGTCGCGCTGCCGGTAGACCTCGACAACCTGCAGCCGCTGCGCCTGGAACGCGAGCTGCAGTGCCCGCGCCTGCAGGCGATGGGCGTGGCGCTTGCATCGGGCCTGGCCTTCCGCTTGCCGAGAGTGCCGTTCCGGGTCGTGTCCGAGCGCCTGTTGTGAGATTCTGGCCCTCTGTTTTCCAGCATCACAGATGGCCATGAGCACCACTGTCTACGGTTTGAAGAACTGCGATACCTGCAAGAAGGCGACCAAGTGGCTGGACCGCTTCGGCGTGCCGTACACCTTCGTCGACTACCGCGAGAACAAACCCAGCCCGGAAATGCTGCTGGAATGGGCCGCGCAGCTGGGGGGGCTGGCGGCGATGGTCAACAAGTCCTCCACCACCTGGCGGCAGCTGCCGGACAACCGCAAGGCTGCGGACTCCGAGGCCGAATGGAAGCTGCTGCTGCGCGAGTATCCGCAGCTGATCAAGCGCCCACTGGTGGTCACCGCCGATGGCAAGGCCAGCCAGGGTTTCAGTGACAATGGTTTCAAGGCACGCTTCGGCGTGGGCGACGCATGAGCGCGGTCCTCGACCTGACCTGCGAGCTGATTGCGCGACCTTCGGTAACGCCGGACGATGCTGGTTGCCAGGCGCTGTTGGCGGCGCGGCTGAAGCAGGCCGGATTCCAGTGCGATCATCTGCGCCTGGGCGACGTTGACAATCTGTGGGCGACCCATGGCCAGGGCGCGCCGGTGCTGGTTCTGCTGGGCCACACTGACGTGGTGCCCACCGGCCCGCGCGAGTCCTGGACCAGCGACCCGTTCACCCCACAGATCCGCGATGGCGTGCTGTATGGGCGCGGTGCCGCCGACATGAAAGGCAGCGTGGCGGCGTTCGTGGTGGCCGCCGAGCAGTTCGTCGCCGACCATCCCGACCATCCCGGCACGCTGGCGGTACTGCTGACCAGCGACGAGGAGGGCGATGCCATCGATGGCGTGCGCCACGTTGCACGCCTGTTCGCCGCACGCGGGCAGCGCATCGACTGGTGCATCACCGGTGAGCCGTCGTCGACCGCGACGCTGGGCGATCTGCTGCGCGTGGGACGTCGCGGCAGCCTGTCGGCCAAACTGCGCGTCCAAGGCGTGCAGGGCCACGTGGCGTATCCGGAAAAGGCACGCAACCCGATTCACCAGGCGGCGCCGGCCCTGGCAGAACTATGCGCGCGGCGCTGGGACGAAGGCTACGAGAGTTTCCCGCCGACCAGCCTGCAGATCTCCAACATCCACGCCGGCACCGGTGCCAACAACGTGATTCCCGGTGAGCTCGACGTGGATTTCAACATCCGCTACAACCCGCACTGGGATGCGCCGAAGCTGGAGGCGGAGATCACCGCACTGCTGGAACGGCATGGCCTGCAGTACACGCTGAAGTGGCATCGCAGCGGCGAGCCGTTCTACACCCCGGAAGGCACGCTGCGCGCCATCGCCCGTGCGGTGCTGGCCGAGCACATCGGCCGCGCGCCAGAAGAAAGCACCGGCGGCGGCACCTCCGATGCACGCTTCATCGCGCCATTGGGCGCGCAATGCATCGAAGTAGGCCCGGTCAATGCCAGCATCCACCAGG
Organism: Stenotrophomonas sp. YJH_SMC_133; assembly: GCF_059370655.1. NCBI lineage: Bacteria > Pseudomonadati > Pseudomonadota > Gammaproteobacteria > Lysobacterales > Lysobacteraceae > Stenotrophomonas > Stenotrophomonas sp. YJH_SMC_133. The sequence continues at coordinate 92,925 of NZ_JCAFTW010000007.1, forward strand.
TGGACGAGAACGTGCGCGTGGACGATCTGGAAGCGTTGCCGGGGCTGTACCAGCGGCTGGTGGAACGGCTGCTGGTGTGAGGATGGTGGATGCCGATCGTCGGTCGGCACACCTTCCGCAGGACTGCAGCCGGGCCCTGGTCCGAAAAGATGAGTAACGGCGGCATGATCGCCTTTTCCCAGTAGCTTGGCGCGGCCATGTAGAAGCGCTGCGTCTGGGGCCTGGCGAACAAGCCGGCCGCCGCTGGCAGGGCCGAAGGCGGGTGAGGGTCTGGTAGGCCGCCAGGCCCAGGCAGGGCAGGGCAACCAGTGCCCCGGTGCCTCGGTTGCCGACGCAACTGTTGCGCCGCGCTGGAAACCGGGGTAGGGTCAATGCCATGTCGATCCGCCTGGCCACCGCCGTCAACAACAACAACCGCAATAATCTGCGCGCGAATAATCGTGCGCGGCCGATGCGGGACTGCGCCCTGGGTAGATAGACAGCAACACACGCCCGGACACCAGAAAACCCGCATCAGCCGATGCGGGTTTTTTTGTGCCCGGGCGCAGCCTGCCCGGGCCTGGATGGCCGGTCGAACCTTCCCACCCGTGAAATTCCCCAACAGGAGCTCCCCCATGTGTTCGATCTTCGGAATCTTCGGCCTGCAGGCCGGTGACGATCTTCCCACCCTGCGCCGCCACGCGCTGGAACTGTCGCAACGCCAGCGCCACCGTGGCCCGGACTGGAGCGGCGTGTACCTCGACGAAGGTGCGCTGCTGGTCCATGAACGGCTGGCCATCGTCGATCCGGCCGGTGGTTCGCAACCGCTGCTGTCGGCCGATGGCCAGCTGGCGCTGGCGGTGAACGGCGAGATCTACAACCACCAGGCGTTGAAGGCGGCGCTGACCACCACCTACGACTTCCAGACCGGCTCGGACTGCGAGGTGATCAACGCGCTGTACCGCCAGGGCGGCGCGCCGGCGCAGTGGCTGGAACAGCTCAACGGCATCTTCGCCTTCGCGCTGTGGGACCGTGACAGTGGACGCGTGCTGGTGGCGCGCGACCCGGTCGGTGTGGTGCCGCTGTACTGGGGCCACGACGCCCAGGGGCGCTTGCGCGTGGCCTCGGAAATGAAGGCGCTGGTCGATACCTGTGCCGATGTCGCGCAGTTCCCGCCGGGCCACTATTTCGACAGTGCCAGCGGTGAACTGGTGCGCTACTACCAGCAACCGTGGCGTGACTACGCCGACGTGCAGGGTCGCCAGGCCGATCTGGCCGAACTGCGCCAGGCCTTCGAGCATGCAGTGGAACGCCAGTTGATGAGCGACGTGCCGTACGGCGTGCTGCTGTCCGGTGGCCTGGACTCGTCGCTGGTGGCGGCGGTAGCCGCGCGCTATGCACGTCGCCGCATCGAGGATGGCGGGCAGACCGAAGCCTGGTGGCCGCGCCTGCACTCGTTCGCGATCGGCTTGAAGGGCTCGCCTGATCTGGCCGCCGCTGCGATCGCCGCCGAAGCGCTGGGTACCGTGCATCACGGCTTCGAATACACCTTCGAGGAAGGCCTTGATGCACTGCCGGAAGTGATCCGCCACATCGAGACCTACGACGTCACCACCATCCGTGCATCGACGCCGATGTTCCTGCTGGCACGACGGATCAAGGCGATGGGCGTGAAGATGGTGCTTTCCGGCGAGGGCAGCGACGAGATCTTCGGTGGCTACCTGTACTTCCACAAGGCGCCGGATGCGCGTGAATTCCACGACGAGCTGGTGCGCAAGCTCGACGCGCTGCACAACTACGACTGCCTGCGTGCCAACAAGTCGATGATGGCCTGGGGCGTGGAGCCGCGTGTGCCGTTCCTCGATCGTGAGTTCCTTGATGTGGCGATGCGCTTCGATGCCGCGCACAAGATGGTCGGTGCCGGCTTTGGCGGCCGCCGCATCGAGAAGGCGGTGCTGCGCGAGGCATTCGACGGCTACCTGCCGGACAGCATCCTGTGGCGGCAGAAGGAGCAGTTCAGCGATGGCGTAGGCTATGGATGGATCGACGGCCTGAAGGCGCATGCCGAGGCGCAGGTGAGTGACCGCGTGCTGGCGGCGGCCGACAAGCGCTTCCTGCACAACCCGCCGCAGACCAAGGAGGCGTATTACTACCGCCACCTGTTCGAGCAGTTCTTCCCGAGCCGCGCGGCCGCCGAGACCGTGCCGGGCGGCAAGTCCATCGCCTGCTCGTCGCCGGCGGCCATTGCCTGGGACGCCAGCTTCGCCGCCGCTGCCGACCCTTCCGGACGCGCGATCGCCGGCGTGCACGAGCAGGCACTGGCCTAAGCCCCAAAATGGGGACGGAGGGGATTAAGTCGTAAGTGGCACAAACGACTTAATCCCCTCCGTCCCCTTTTTGTATGATCGCCCCCTGCGCATTGGGGAATGTTCATGGACGTACAGGCAGGCGGCAACGCGCCGCCCACGAAATGGGGATGGCGTTATCTGGCGTGGGCCGGGGTGCCGTTGCTGGCCGGCGTGCTGCTGGCGCGGTATGCCGGGCCGACGGCGCCCGAGATGGTCGCCCGTGCCACGGTTGCTGCCGAAGGCAGCTGGGCGCAGCATCTGGCGTCACCGCTGGGCCTGTTCCTGCTGCAGCTGCTGGTGCTGCTGCTGGTGGCCAAGGGGGCGGGTGCATTGCTGAAGCGGCTGGGCCAGCCGGCGGTGATTGGCGAGATGGCGGCCGGCCTGATGATGGGCCCGCTGGTGCTCGGCAGTCTGCTGCCGCAGTTGCATGGTGCCCTGTTCCCGGCCAGTTCGCTGGGCCCGCTGGGCATGCTCAGCCAGCTGGGCGTGCTGATGTTCCTGCTGGTGGCCGGTGCCGAGCTGGACCTGGCGGCACTGCGTGGCCGCCGGCGTTTCGCCTTCACGGTCAGCCATGCCGGCATCGCGGTGCCGTTCGTGCTCGGCGTCGCGTTGGCGATCTGGCTGTATCCGCAGCACGGCCCGCAGGGCGTGGGCTTCACTGCATTCGCGCTTTTCGTTGGCATCTCGATGAGCATCACCGCCTTCCCCGTGCTGCTGCGCATCCTTGCCGACCGCGGCATCACGCAGACGCCGCTGGGGCAGACCGCCATCGCCTGCGCGGCATTGGGCGATGCCACCGCATGGTGCCTGCTGGCGCTGATCGTGGCGGCTGCACAGGCCAGCGGATGGCTGCCGGCCAGCCTCAACCTGCTGTGCGTGGTCGCCTTCGTGGCGCTGATGCTGGGGCTGGTGAAGCCGTGGTTCACCCGCCAGCAGATCGCACCGGGTCGTGAAGGGCGATGGCTGCTCGGCATCCTGCTGCTGTCGCTGGGTAGTGCCCTGATCACCGAAATGCTGGGCATCCACGCGCTGTTCGGTGCCTTCGCGGCGGGCGTCGCGGTATCGTCCAACGCGCAGCTGCGCGACCTGTTGATGGCCCGCGTCGAACCGTTTGCGGTGACCCTGCTGCTGCCGTTGTTCTTCGCCATGACCGGCCTGCGCCTGCGCGCCGATGCGCTGCAGGCCAGCGACATCGTGTTGTGCGGGGTGGTGATTGTGGTGGCAACGGCCGGCAAGCTGCTGGGCACCTTCAGTGCTGCACGCAGTGCCGGCATGCCCACGCGCGAGGCGTGGCGGTTGGGCGCGCTGATGAACACCCGTGGCCTGATGGAGCTGATCGTGCTCAACCTGGGTTACGAGCTGGGCCTGCTCGGCGACCGCCTGTTCGCGGTGCTGGTGGTCATGGCGCTGGTGACCACGGCGATGACCGGGCCGCTGCTGAACCTGATCGAGCGTCGCAGGGCTTGAGCGTTGAACGGTGGTGCCGGCCGCTGGCCGGCAACCTCATGATGCTGGACACACCTGCATGGATGCCGGCCAATGGCCGGCACTACCGCGCCGGCACTAGTGTCATCACGTGCTGTGCCTTGCCGGGCAGGAAGGGCGTCGGCCGTCCATGCACCCAGTCCTCGTGGCCGGCGCCCCAGTAGGGTGACAGTGGATGGCCGCTCTGGCCGCCCGGCATGTGCACGATGCCGTCGGCCTCGTGGCCGGGCGAGACCACCATGCGCTCGGAAGCACCGAAGTTCGGCGTCTGCACGCGTGGCATGTCACGGTCGCCGGGCAGCTGGTCGGCGGGCATGCACAGCCAGCGCTTGGCGATGCCCGGCAGCGCCCGTGCGATGGGGTGGCAGATCGCCGCAGTGTTGCGTTCGCCCCAGGTGCGCTTGGACAGCGGTCCCTGCTTGGCCAGCTCGCTCTCGGTACGGCGTGCCGCGTCGATCAGCAGCGCATCCCAGCTGTCGAAGGCCGGTGGCAGCAGATGGGCCGGACGCTGTTGCAGCATCGGCCAGGCCACGCCTTCCAGCTGCGCCAGTCGCGGGTCGAGGTAGTCATCACCCAGCTGCGCATTGGCCGGTGCCAGCAGTGCATCGGACAACGTCTCCATCACCTGGGTGCGGAATTCACGTACTACCCGGTAGCTGACCGAACTGGCCGCGGCACGACCGCCCCATTGATGGCTGACTTCCTTCAAACGCTTCAGTGCAGGGTCGTCACTGCGCTCGATGACGTCGTGCAGCAGGGCCCACCAGCGCTGCAGGAACACCGCGCGATCGTCGAGCTGGATCGCCAGCAGATCGTGCTCGTCGAAACGGTCCTGGATGGCGAGCAGATCGCGGATCTGCCGCGCGCGGGCGCCAAGGTCATAACCACCGTTGCCGACATTGACCAGTGCCTCGCCGTCGAGGACGCGGCCGTTGGCGGTCCACAGGCGATGGTTGGGTGGGTCGATCAATGCCGGCGAGGCGTCGCTGCGGATCGGCCAGGGGGCGCAGTCCTGGTTGTTGGCGGCGGTGAAGCCGGCCGGTGCACAGCCCGGACCGCGGTCGGGGCGGGCGCCGATCAGGCGCCAGGCGATGCGTCCGCTGCGGTCGCCGACCACCAGGTTCTGTGCGGGGATGCCGGCGTGGTCGGCGAACTGCAGGGCAGTGTCCAGGTCACCGGCGCGGGCCAGGTCACCGAAGTCCAGGCGCACCGCGCCGGGCAGCTGGGCGACCCAGCGCAGCGCGTCGCCGCTGCCATCGGCGTGGGTATGCAGGACCGGCCCCCAGGCGGTTTCGCGTACCGGGAACCGCACATCGCCCTGGCCGGCCACGGCGATGCGTTCTTCATGCACGGTCACCGTGGCGTTGGCTGGTTCAGTGCGGTAATCGGCGGTGTCTATGTAACTGTTGGTGAAGCCCCAGGCGACGTGGCCATTGCTGCCGACGATCACCGCCGGCAGGCCAGGCAGCGAGAAGCCGGTGACGTCGACCTGGCCGCCAGCGGCCTGTGGATCGGGGTAGCGCAGGCGCACGCGGAACCACAGGCCCGGCGCGCGCAGGCCCAGGTGCATGTCGTCGGCGACGATCGCGCGACCGTCCGCGGTAAGCGCACCGGCCACCGCGAAGTTGTTGCTGCCGACGGCATCGACCTCTTCCTGCGCGGTGGCGGATTTTCCCTTCAATGTGCGCAGGTCGAGCTGGCTGGCATCGGGCAGGGCGGCGTTGCCGGTGGGTTCGCCGAACAGCGGTGCATCCCATTCGGTGCCGTCGTGGGCGATCAATGCGTACAGCGCCGGCGGCACCACTGCGCGGATGCGGCTCAGTGCAAGCTCGGTCTGGTTGCCGGGGTCCTGCAGGTCGGCGTACATGGCCAGCCCGGTCAGCACGCTGTCGCTGGCCTGCCACGGTTGCGGCGACTGCCGCAGCAGCAGGTAGGCCCATGGCCGCACGGAGAGGCCGGCCAGGCCCTCATTGACCCCACCGACATAGGCGCTCACGGCGTCGACGTTGTCGCCCAGCGCAGCCTGCATGTTCGCCTCGGTGCGCGCGCGCAGCCGATGCACGCGCATGCGCTTGTCGGCATCGATCGCCTTCGGGCCAAACAGTGCGGACAGTTCGCCGGCGGCGCTGCGGCGCATCAGGTCCATCTCGAAATAGCGTTCCTGCGCATGCACGCGGCCCAATGCGCGCATCGCGTCAGCCTGGCTGGTGGCGGTGATGGTGACCACGCCCAGCGCATCGCGCTCGATGGTGACCGGCCTGGCCAGGCCGGGCAGCGCATGCTCGCCGTCCAGGTCGGCCAGGCTGCCGCGCAGCAGCAGCCACAGGACCAGTGCGGTGACCAGCACGATGGCGACCAACACGCCCAGCACCCAACGCCATGTACGTCGCATCGCACGTCCTTTCCGAACTCGTGGGCCGATTGTAGCCGCAGGCGCAACTGCGACTGATTCCGATTAGATCACCGTATTTTGAAATGCGGCACCCTATGCCGCATCGATTCACAGGAGCCCCCCATGAAAGGCAACCCGGACGTCATCGCCTGCCTGAAGGAACTGCTGCGCGGCGAGCTTGCTGCCCGCGACCAGTACTTCATCCATTCCCGCCGCTACGAGGACCAGGGCCTGTTCGCGCTGTACGAACGCCTGAACCACGAGATGGAAGAGGAAACCCAGCACGCCGATGCGCTGCTGCGCCGGATCCTGTTCCTGGGCGGCGACCCGGACATGCGCCCGCATGCCACCGAGCCGGGCAAGACCGTGGAAGAGATGCTGCAGAAGGATCTCGACACTGAATACGCGGTTCGGAACAATCTCGCCGCCGGCATGAAGCTGTGCGAGGAGAAGGGTGACTACGTGAGCCGCGACATCCTGTTGGCCCAGCTGAAGGACACCGAGGAAGACCACGCCTGGTGGCTGGAGCAGCAGCTGGGCCTGATCAAGCGCATCGGCCTGGAGCTGTACCAGCTGAGCAAGATCGACGGCAACGGCGCCCCGGCGCACTGAGCCGGAGGTGGCGCCGGGCAATTCCCGGCGACCACCCGGTAGAGCCGACCGCTGGTCGGCTGCTTTTCGGTAGAGCAGCCGACTGACAGTCGGCTCTACCAGGAGCAAAAGAGCAGCCGACCAGCGGTCGGCTCTACCAGCAGCACAGCGTTCTGTCGCCCGCCAGCACCGGAGCACCGCCAGCCAGCCTTCGCCAGCCAGCTGCTCCATCGCCCGCCAGCCGACAACGAAAAAGCCGGGGAATGCCCCGGCTTTTTCGTGTCCGGGGTCGGATCCGTTTTCAACGAAAACGGCTCTGACCCCATTGGGATCGAAAACGCCAACCGAGGTTGGCGTTTGCCGGGGTAATGCGTGTCAACCAAGGTTGACACCCACCTCAACCAAGGTTGACACCCACCAGGGGCAGGGCCCAGCCCTTATTCCACTGACAGCCCTTCCACCTTCTGCCAGCCGCGCGGCAGCAGGTGGCCGCGGGTGGCGCGGGCGCCGAGGTAGGCGTCGAGCTCGTTGAACTTCAGCCCCATCGTGCGCTGGCCGCTGCGCACCTGCAGGGTCTGCCCCGGGCTGATCGCCACGATGGCGACCACGCGTTCAGTGGCGAGCTTGGCCTTCGGGATCTCGATGATCTTGTTGCCCTTGCCCTTGTCCAGTTCCGGCAGGTCGTTGGCGGCGATGGCCAGCAGGTTGCCGGAACTGGTCACCGCCACGATGCGGTCGGTGGCCACGTTGGCGACCATCGACGGGGTGAGCACCGACGAACCGGACGACAGGTTCAGCATCGCCTTGCCGGCCTTGTTGCGACCGATCAGGTTCTCGAAGCGGGTGACGAAGCCGTAGCCATGGCTGGAGGCCAGCACGAAGCGGGCATCCGGCTCGGCACTGGCCAGGGTCACGAAGCTGGTACCCGCTGCCGGCGAGAAGCGGCCGGTCAGCGGCTCGCCGTTGCCACGCGCGGAGGGCAGGGTGTGCACCGGCGTCGAGTAGGCGCGGCCCTCGCTGTCGAGGAACGCGACCTGCTGGGTGCTGCGCGCACGCACCGCGCCCTGCAGCGCATCACCGTCGCGGTAGGAGAGGGCGGACGCATCGACGTCGTGGCCCTTGGCGGCACGGATCCAGCCCTTTTCCGACAGCACCACGGTCATCGGCTCGCTCGGCACCAGCTCGGTCTCGTCGATGGCCTGCGCGGCCTGGCGCTGCACCAGCGGCGAACGGCGCGCGTCGCCGAACTTCTTGGCGTCGGCCGTCAGTTCGTCGCGGATCAGCTTCTTCAGCTTGGCCTTGCTGTCGAGGATGCCGAGGATCTTCTCGCGTTCCTTGGCCAGCTCGTCCTGCTCGCCGCGGATCTTCATCTCCTCCAGGCGGGCCAGCTGCTTCAGCTTGGTTTCCAGGATGTACTCGGCCTGTTCCTCGGACAGGCCGAAGCGCGCGATCAGCGCCGCCTTCGGTTCGTCCTCGGTACGGATGATGTGGATCACCTCGTCCAGGTTGAGGAAGGCGACCAGCAGGCCTTCCAGCAGGTGCAGGCGGCGCTCGACCTTCTGCAGGCGGTGCTGCAGGCGGCGGGTGACGGTGTTGCTGCGGAAGGTCAGCCATTCGCTGAGCAGCATCTTCAGGTTCTTCACCTGCGGACGGCCGTCCAGCCCGATCACGTTGAGGTTGACGCGGTAGCTGCGCTCCAGGTCGGTGGTCGCGAACAGGTGGCCCATCAGCTGGTCGGCATCGACGCGGTTGGAACGTGGCACCAGCACCACGCGCACCGGGTTGGCGTGGTCGGATTCGTCGCGGATGTCTTCCAGCCACGGCAGCTTCTTGGCGCGCATCTGCGCGGCGATCTGCTCGATCACCTTCGACGGCGACACCTGGAACGGCAGCGCCGTCACCACGATGTTGTTGGCTTCCTTGTTGAAGGTCGCACGCGCACGCACGCTGCCGTTGCCGGTCTCGTAGATGTTCCGCAGATCGTTGGCGGCGGTGATGATCTCGGCGCTGGACGGGTAGTCCGGGCCCTGCACGTGCTCGCACAGGTCGCGCACGGTCGCATCGGGGTTGTCCAGCAGGTGCAGCAGTGCGCTGACGATCTCGTTGAGATTGTGCGGCGGCACGTCGGTGGCCATGCCCACGGCGATGCCGGTGGTGCCGTTCAGCAGCAGGTGCGGCAGCCGCGCTGGCATCCAGGTCGGTTCCTGCAGGGTGCCGTCGAAGTTCGGTGCCCAGTCGGTGGTGCCCTGGCCCAGTTCGCCCAGCAGTACTTCGGCGATCGGGGTCAGCTTGGATTCGGTGTAACGCATCGCCGCGAACGACTTCGGGTCATCGCTGGAGCCGAAGTTGCCCTGGCCCTCGATCAGCGGGTAGCGGTACGAGAACGGCTGCGCCATCAGCACCAGCGCCTCGTAGCACGCGCTGTCGCCGTGCGGGTGGTACTTACCGATGACGTCACCGACGGTGCGCGCGGACTTCTTCGGCTTGGACGCAGCATTCAGGCCCAGCTCGCTCATCGAATAGATGATGCGGCGCTGCACCGGCTTCAGGCCGTCGCCGATGAACGGCAGGGCGCGGTCCAGGACCACGTACATCGAGTAGTCGAGGTAGGCGCGTTCGGCGTACTCGCGCAGCGGCAGTTGTTCGAATCCGTGGAACACGGGGCGGGCAAGTTCGGTCATGCGGCGTTGTTACCTATGTCGGGAGGCGGCGACGGCGGTCGCCGCTCGCAATCCTGTGATTATCCGGATGCGGCGGGGGATGCCAAGCCACGTGCAGGGTCCAGCCCGGTTTCGAGGCCATGCCCGGCCCGCGCCAGATAGCGCCCCGGTGGCAGCCCGAAGTGGCGGCGGAACACGGTGACGAAGGCACTGGCGCTGCTGAAGCCCAGTGCATGGGCGATGTCGGCCACGCTGCGACCATCGGTCAGCTGGCGCAGGGCTTCGGACAGGCGGGCCTGTTGCCGCCACTGGGCGAAGCTGAGCGTGGTCTCGTCGCGGAAGTGACGGGTCAGGCTGCGCGGCGACAGGCCGGCCCAATGCGCCCATTCGGCCAGGCTGCGCTCGTCGGACGGGTCGGCCAGCAGCTGCGAGGCGATCTTCAGCAGGCGCCGGTCGTGCGGCATCGGCAGGTGCATGCGCTGGCGCGGCGCGGTGCGGATCTCGTCCAGCAGCACCTCGATGATGTGCTGGCGCTCGGGCGTGGTGTCATAGCCCAGCGGCCATTCGCAGATGCGGTCGGCCAGCGCCTGCGCCAGCTTGGACAGGCCCAGTACGCAGGGATCGGCGGGCAGGGTGGCGCAGGCCGGCGCGGCCAGCGCCATGCCCCAGCCGCGCAGCGGACCGTCCAGGGTCACCGTATGCGGCTCCAGCGGCGGCATCCAGCCGGCCGAACCCGGCGCCAGCGACCACGTCCCGTGCGAGGTGCGGGTGGTCAGCAGGCCACGCTCGACACAGATCAGCTGGGCGCGCTGGTGGTGGTGCCAGTCCACCTCCCGGACCAGCCCCTGCGGGCTGTCAAAGCGGAAAGCGACCACCGGTGGGCCATCGTTGCGCTCGAACCAATCCAGTGCGTCGTCCCTGAGCAGGCGCTTGGGAGCGGGAATTTCTGCCTTGTTCATCATGTCCGCTGGCTGAAATGTGTCATCCATTGGCTGAATTGTACTACCGGGCCACCTGACCAGATCATTAAGGTAGGCGCCTTCATTGATCCAGCCCACTGCTGCAACACAGCATTCGATGCCAGATCGAATATTTCCATTGAGAAATATTTTTTTTGGAAGAGAATGCTCCCCCATGATCTGTCCTGCAACCACTCCCCCCAGTTTCGGCCTGCTGCTGCGCCAGGTGCGCGACGGCCTGGTCCGGCAACTTGACGCGTCCATGGCTGAAGAAGACCTGGGTATCGGCTTCACCCACTACATCGGGTTGAAGGTGCTCTCGCACATGGCCCCGTGCACGGCCAACGAACTGGCCCAGGCCATCGACCAGGTGCCCAGTGCGGTGACCCGCCTGCTGGACAAGCTGGAGTCGCTGGGCTGCGTCCGCCGCGAACCGCATGCCCAGGACCGGCGTGCGCTGCAGATCGTGCTGACCGATGAAGGCCGCGCACTGTGGGCGCGGCTGAAGCTGCGTGGCGACGCGGTGATGGATTACGCCCTGCGTGATCTTTCCGCCGACGAGCGCACGCTGCTGCTGTCCCTCCTTACCCGAATCCGCGATTCCCTGACGACCCCATGAACCCGATCCCGCATTCCACTCTCCGCCGGTCCGGGCGCGCGCTGCTGGTGTCAGCGCTGGCCCTGGCCCTGGCCGCCTGCGCCAGCAGTCGTGGTCTCAACCCGCAGGGCCACGTGCTTGACGTGGACAGCCTGCACAGCGAACGCACTCTGGCCGACACCGACCTCAGCGCCACCGGCTTCCCGGCGCAGGACTGGTGGAAGGCGCTGGGCGATGCGCAGCTGGACGCGCTGGTCGCCGAGGGCCTGGCCGGCCACCCGAGCCTGGACGCCGCCGACGCGCGCCTGCGCCAGGCCCAGGCCCAGGTCGGCACCGCACGTGCCGATGAGCTGCCCAGCCTGTCGGTGTCCGGTGGCTATACCGGGCTGCGCCTGCCTGAGTCGATGGCAGGCAGCGAGATCGGTGGCCATTACGCCGGCAGCAGCCAGGTCGCCTTCGACTTCAGCTACGGCGTGGACCTGTGGGGCGGCAAGCGTGCCGCCTGGGAAGCGGCGGTGGACGGCGCGCACGCCGCCACTGTCGAGGCGCAGGCGGCCCGCCTGAACCTGTCCACCGGCATCACCCAGGCCTACGCCGACCTCGCCTATGCATGGCAGCTCAATGATGTGGCCGAGGAAGAGCTGGCCCGTTCGCAGAAGTCGCTGGAACTGACCCGCCAGCGCCGCCGCGCCGGCATCGACAGCGATCTGCAGGTGCGCCAGGCCGAGGCCCGCGTACCGGCCGCGCAGCAGCAGGTGCAGGCCGCACAGCAGCGGATCGACGCGGCCCGCACCGCACTGGCCGCGCTGGTCGGCAAGGGCCCGGACCGTGGCCTGTCGATCCAGCGCCCGCAGCCGCTGAATCCGGTGGCGCTGCAGCTGCCGGGCGTGCTGCCCAGCGAACTGCTGGGCCGTCGCCCCGACATCGTTGCCGCACGCTGGCGCGTTGAAGCGGCCGACAAGCAGATCAAGGTTGCCAAGACCAGGTTCTACCCGAGCTTCAACCTGACCGCGCTGGCCGGCGTGGTCGCTCCGAACGTGGGCGACCTGCTGAAGAGCAGCTCCACCTTCGCCTACATCGGCCCGGCGCTGAGCCTGCCGATCTTCGAAGGTGGCAAGCTGCGCGCCAACCTGGCCAACACCGATGCGCAGTACGACCTGGCGGTGGCCAACTACAACCAGGCCGTGCTCGACGCACTGCGCGACGTCGCCGACCAGGTCAACGCGGTGCGCTCGCTGGCGCAGCAGGCGCACTCGCAGCAGCAGGCGGTGGATACCGCACGCTCGGCCTTCGACCTGGCCCAGCAGCGTTACCGCGCCGGCATCGGCAGCTACCTGGACGTGCTGACCGCGCAGTCCACCCTGCTGCAGTCGCAGCAGCAGCTGGCCGGCCTGCAGTCGCAGCAGGTGCAGTCCTCGGTGCGCCTGAGCAAGGCGCTGGGCGGTGGTTTCCAGCCCGCTGACGCCGACCGCGCACCGATCGCCTCCCATTCCGATTCCTCGCATTCCTGAAGACGCCCGCCATGAGCCAGACCCAAGACACCGCGGCCCCGGCCGCCCCCAACCGCCGCGGCAACCTGCTGCGCGGCCTGTTCGTGATCGTCGTGCTGCTGCTTGCCGCACTGGCGCTGTGGTACTTCATGTTCGGCCGTTGGTTCGAAGAGACCGATGATGCCTACGTGCAGGGCAACCAGGTGCAGATCACCCCGCTGGTGGCCGGTACCGTGGTCGCCATCAACGCCGATGACGGCATGCGTGTGGAGCGCGGCCAGCTGCTGGTGCAGCTGGACCCGTCCGACACCGCAGTGGCACTGCAGCAGGCCGAAGCCAACCTGGCCAAGACGGTGCGCCAGACCCGCGGCCTGTACCGCAGCGTGGAAGGCGCGCAGGCGGACCTGAACGCCCGCCAGGTGACCCTGAAGCGCGTGCGCGAAGACTTCGCCCGCCGCAAGGACCTGGCTGCCACCGGCGCCATTTCCAACGAAGAACTGGCCCACGCCCGTGACGAGCTGGCCGCCGCCGAAGCGGCCGTGGCCGGTTCGCGCGAGACCGTCGAGCGCAACCGCGCGCTGGTCGACGACACCGTCATTGCCACCCAGCCGGATGTGCAGGCCGCCGCCGCGCAGCTGCGCCAGGCCTTCCTCAACAACGCCCGCGCTGGCATCGTCGCGCCGGTCACCGGCTACGTTGCCCGTCGTTCGGTGCAGGTCGGCCAGCGCGTGCAGCCGGGCAATGCCCTGATGGCCGTGGTGCCGACCGAGCAGATGTGGGTCGAGGCCAACTTCAAGGAAACCCAGCTGCGCCACATGCGCCTGGGCCAGGAAGTGGAGCTGAAGTCGGACCTGTATGCCGGTGACGTGAAGTACAAGGGCCGCATCCAGAGCCTGGGCCTGGGCACCGGCTCGGCCTTCTCGCTGCTGCCGGCGCAGAACGCCAGCGGCAACTGGATCAAGATCGTGCAGCGCGTGCCGGTGCGCATCGCCATCGATGCCAAGCAGCTGGCTGAACACCCGCTGCGCATCGGCCTGTCCATGAAGGCTGAAGTGAGCCTGCGCGACCAGAAGGGCGAAGTGCTGCCGAGCACTCCGGCCAAGGGCACGGTGTTCGACACCGACGTGTATGCCAAGCAGCTGCATGATGCCGACGAGGTGATCCACACGATCATCCAGGGCAACTTGCCGCAGCAGCAGGCGAAGGTGGGCTGAGGTCGCCATGTCCGCACAAGCTCCAGCCGCGCCCGGCGCTCCGGGCGCACCGGCGGCGCCGGGTGCGGCCTCCGGGTTCCTGCCGCCCAGCGTCGCACTGTGCACTGTGGGCCTGGCGATGGCCTCGTTCATGCAGGTGCTCGACACCACCATCGCCAACGTCTCGCTGCCGACCATCGCCGGCAATCTCGGCGCCAGTTCGCAGCAGGCGACCTGGGTCATCACCTCGTTCGCGGTCAGCACGGCCATCGCGCTGCCGCTGACCGGCTGGCTCAGCCGCCGTTTCGGCGAACGCAAGCTGTTCGTCTGGGCCACGCTGGCCTTCGTCATCACCTCGCTGCTGTGCGGCCTGGCGCAGAGCATGGGCATGCTGGTGCTGTCGCGTGCGCTGCAGGGGTTCGTGGCCGGCCCGATGTACCCGATCACGCAGTCGCTGCTGGTCTCGATCTATCCGCGCGAGAAACGCGGGCAGGCATTGGCACTGCTGGCGATGATCACGGTGGTTGCGCCGATCTGTGGCCCGATCCTCGGTGGCTGGATCACCGACAACTACAGCTGGGAGTGGATCTTTCTGATCAACGTGCCGCTGGGCATCTTCGCTGCGCTGGTGGTGGGCAACCAGCTGAAGGGGCGCCCGGAGCAGATCGAGAAGCCGAAGATGGACTACGTCGGCCTGGTCACCCTGGTGATCGGCGTCGGTGCGCTTCAGCTGGTCCTCGACCTGGGCAACGACGAGGACTGGTTCTCGTCGATGAAGATCGTGGTGCTGGCCTGCGTGGCGGTGGTGACGCTGACGGTGTTCCTGATCTGGGAGCTGACCGACAAGGATCCGATCGTTGACCTGAAGCTGTTCCGGCACCGTAACTTCCGCGCCGGTACGCTGGCGATGGTGGTGGCCTACGCGGCGTTCTTCAGCGTGGCGCTGCTGATCCCGCAGTGGCTGCAGCGTGACATGGGCTACACCGCGATCTGGGCGGGCCTGGCGACGGCGCCGATCGGCATCCTGCCGGTGATCATGACCCCGTTCGTGGGCAAGTATGCGTCGCGCTTCGATATGCGCATGCTGGCCACGGTCGCGTTCATCGTGTTGTCGATGACCAGTTTCCTGCGTTCGAACTTCAACCTGCAGGTGGACTACATGCACGTGGCCGGCGTACAGCTGATCATGGGCATCGGCGTCGCGCTGTTCTTCATGCCGGTGCTGCAGATCCTGCTGTCGGACCTGGATGGACGCGAGATCGCGGCGGGCTCCGGCCTGGCCACGTTCCTGCGTACGCTGGGTGGCAGTTTCGCGGCGTCGCTGACGACGTGGCTGTGGGCGCGGCGCACCCAGGTGCACCATGCCGACCTGACCGAGCATATCTCGGCCTATCAGCCGGGCATGCAGGACCAGGTCACGGCGATGGGGCAGGGCGACCTGCAGCACGGCGCAGCGGTACTGAACAACATGATCAACCACCAGGCATCGCAGATGGGCTTCAACGACATCTTCTTCCTGCTGGGCTGGATCTTCCTGGCGATCATTACGTTCCTGTGGCTGGCCAAGCCGCCATTCGGCGCAGGTGCGGGTGCAGCCGCCGGTGGTGGACACTGAAACTCCCTGGAAACACCGTGCTGTATTTTGACCCCGCCGCGAGGCGGGGTTTTTGTTGGGGCGACGCTGGTCGCGCGGGCATTGCCCTCGGGGTGGTGCAACGGCGCAGGTTCAGCGCGTGCGATAGACGCGTTTGAACACCACCCGGTCGGAAGACAATCGGGAAATGGCCCAGATCCCCGCCGCAAGTACGGCGCCGCATGCGAGCCAGCCGGCAGTGGCCTGAAATCGGCTGCCGACAAGTGCGCCGCAGATGATGGCGGCGACAAAGACAAGCATTACGGCCTCCTTTGATGCGCCGTAATGGACCTCGGCCTGGCATCCCACGCATACGCTTACGCCGTGGTTCGAGCCGGTATGGCAGTGTGGGCAGATGATGCTGCGCTGCATTGGTGCGTCCTTTGGGGGAGAGGAGGGGCGCTGGTCAGGTCGTGGCGATACACCTGCAACCGGCTCCCGCAAATCTGCCTCCCACCGAAAAGGAATCGGGTGGATCTCGACTAGGAAAAGTACGAATTGAACGGGGAACGTGAAATGCGCCCCAAAAGGGGGCCGTTCAAGGTCCGGTGACGACGCGCCGGGAGGAGGTATGCACCCGCAGACGACGCCCTGACGGTGCGAGATACGACAGTCCGAGTGGCGGTTGCGATGCCAGGATCGCCAAACCCCGGAAACGAAAAAACCCGCTTTCGCGGGTTTGATCATCTTGAGTCGTGGTGCCCAGGAGAGGACTCGAACCTCCACGGTTTTACCCGCTAGTACCTGAAACTAGTGCGTCTACCAATTCCGCCACCTGGGCGACTCAGGAGATGAATTGTGCGGGACGGCAGAGAGTGTGTCAACAACATTTCACACATTTTTCTGCGGCTGCACGCCCAGGTGAAGCAGCAGGCTGCGCATCGCCGGTGACAGCTGCGCCCATCCGGCGAAACAGGCGCACAGGCGTCGCTGTGCCCAAGCATCTGCAAGCGGAACCGCAACAGTACGCGTATTGCGTCGATGCTGGCGGGCGATGGTACGCGGCACGATGCCGACACCAATGCCGTGGCCGACCATGATGCACACGCCTTCGAACGTCTTCATGCGGATGCGCACGTCCAGGCGTCGCCCGATGTCGCGTGCCTGGTCTTCGATGTAGGCCTGCAGTGCATTGCCGTCGGCCAGCGCGACGAAGGTCTCGCCGGAAACATCCGCGAAGGCCACGCTGCGCCGCGATGCGAAGCGGTGTTCCGCGGGCAGCAGCATCACCAGTGGATCTTCGGCGACCACGTGCTGCTGCAGGCCGGCAGCGTCGACCGCATCACTGATGATGCCGGCTTCGGCCTGGCCAGCGTTGATCGCACGCACGACTTCGGGGCTGGTGCGCTCCAGCAGTTCCACGTGCAGGCGCGGGCGTTCGGCCAGCCACGGTGCCAGCCGCGAAGGCAGGTAGTTGGTCAGTGCTGCGGTGTTGGCATACAGATGCAGGGTGCCGCGCGCGCCGTGCGCGAACGCCTGCAGTTCACCGCGCAGCTGCGCCTGCTGCTGCAGGATCAATCGTGCATGGTGGGCGAGGGCGGCGCCGGCTTCGGTCAGGCTGACGCCGCGGGGGTGCCGGTTCACCAACGCGGTGCCGGCATCGGCTTCGATCGTGCGCAGGCGTTCGCTGGCCGACGCCAGTGCCAGGTTTGCCTGCGCTGCGCCGGCCGTGATGCTGCCCGCCTCGGCAATCGCCAGGAACAGGCGCAGGTCGGCGATATCCATCCGCATGTGATGCCCTCATCGCAACGGCTGCGCCTTCGGATCAGCCGAAGGCAAGGCCGGAAACACCGCATTGTGCGCCGAGCGGCCGGCCGATCCAATGAAGGCATGAATGAATCAATGTACTTCTACGTGCTGCTGGTGGCGGTGTTCGTGCTGGCCGGTGTGGTCAAGGGTGTGACTGGCATGGGGTTGCCGACGGTGGCGATGGGGCTGCTGGGCAGCACGCTGTCGCCGGTGGCGGCAGCGTCGATGCTGTTCATTCCCACTTTCGTCACCAATGCGTGGCAGCTGTTGTCCGGGCCGTCACTGGACCGTATCGTGCGGCGCCTGTGGCCGATGATGCTGGCCGTGGTGGTGGTGACGCTGGGCTCGGCGGCGCTGCTGGTGCGGGTCGATCGCACTTGGTCGCGCGTTGCGTTGGGCGTGGCATTGGTGGTCTATGCCGCCTATGCGTTGCTTGCGCCGGTGTTCCGCGTGCAGCAGCGGCGCGAGCGTTGGCTGGGGCCGCTGGTGGGGGCGTTGTCGGGCGTGGTGACCGGCGCCACCGGCGTGTTCGTGATGCCGGCGGTGCCGTACCTGCAGTCGCTGGGGTTGCAGCGCGAGGAGCTGGTGCAGGCGCTGGGGCTGGCGTTCACGGTGTCAACGATTTCGCTGACCGCCGGTCTGGTGCTGCACGGCGCATTCGGCATCCAGCAGCTGGGGCTGAGTGCGCTGGCGGTGCTGCCGGCATTGCTGGGCATGTGGCTGGGGCAGGTGATCCGGCAGCGCATCAGTGCGCGGGTGTTCCGGGGCTGCTTCCTGGGTTTCCTGCTGCTGCTCGGGCTGGAACTGGTGCTGCGGCCGCTGCTCTGATGCCGGATTCCGGGCATGAAAAAACCCGCTCTCGCGGGTTTTTCTCATTCTCGACGTGGTGCCCAGGAGAGGACTCGAACCTCCACGGTTTTACCCGCTAGTACCTGAAACTAGTGCGTCTACCAATTCCGCCACCTGGGCGTCGAGGAGCGAAATTATGGGGTGTTGTTACGGGGGTGTCAACACTTTTTCTGGATCCGGTGTCGGATCCCGTTTCGCGTGCGGAGCGGGCGCTGACCCCATCTCACTCGCTTGGGGTCGGAGCCCTTCCCTTCGGAAAGGCATTCGGCCCCGCTGCTGGATTGCAGGCAAAAAAAATCCCCGCCGAAGCGAGGAGTTTTTTGTTGGTGCCCAGGAGAGGACTCGAACCTCCACGGTTTTACCCGCTAGTACCTGAAACTAGTGCGTCTACCAATTCCGCCACCTGGGCGTTCCAGAGGCGCAATTGTGAAGATGAATCCGCAGGCTGTCAACGACTTCCTGAATATTTTTCACGCAAGGCCTTCAAGACGGCCACTGACCCGTTCTGCACGCCGTCAACGGCTACCATGTAGGGCGATGACTACCAAAAAACCAAGCAAGGGCGGGAGCACCTCCCGCAGCCAGGCCCCGAAGAAGGGCGCCAAGGCGGGCACGGCCCGCGCCACCAAGCCGGGCAAGCCGTTGCCGGGCTGGTTCCCTGAATTGAATGAAGGCGGTGCACCGCCGCGTGGCCGCAAGGTCCGCAGCAGCGACGCACCTGGCCCGGCCCCGGGCCGCAAGTTGCCGCCGACCGGCAAGGTGATCGACGATCCCTATGCCGCCCGCGAAGCAGAGAAGTACGAACAGCCCATCGCGAGCCGCGAAGCCATCCTGGCCCTGCTGGAGCGTTGCGAAGGGCCGCAGACGGCAGAGGAACTGGGCGCACGCCTGGGCCTGACCGCCCCGGACCGTGCCGAAGCACTGTCGCGCCGGCTCGGCGCCATGGTCCGCGACGGCCAGCTGGTGCAGAACCGCCGCGGCGGCTTCGCCCCGATCCAGACCCTGAACCTGGTCACCGGCGTGGTGATCGCCAACCCGGAGGGGTTCGGCTTCCTGCGCCCGGTCGAGGGCGGCGACGACCTGTTCCTGCCGCCGTATGAAATGCGCAAGGTCATGCACGGCGACAAGGTGCTGGCCCGCGTGACCGGCATCGACCACCGTGGCCGCCGCGAAGGCAGCATCGCCCGCGTGCTGGAGCGCGGCATGACCCGCCTGATCGGTCGCTTCAGCATCGAGATGGGCATCAACTACGTGGTGCCCGACGACAAGCGCGTGCAGCGCAACGTGCAGGTGCCGCCGGACCAGACCGGTGGTGCGCGCGACGGCCAGTTGGTGGTCTGCGAACTGACCCAGGCGCCGGACAGCCGTCGCCCGCCGATCGGCCGCATCATCGCCGTGCTCGGCGACAAGCTGACCGCTTCGCTGGTGGTGGAGACCGCCATCCACGGCCATGAACTGCCATTCGAGTTCCCGCAGGAAGTGCTGGACGAAGCCGCCTCGGTGCCGCTGGTGGTTGAGCCGGCGATGATCGGCGACCGCGTGGACCTGCGCAGCATGCCGCTGGTCACCATCGATGGCGAGGATGCCAAGGACTTCGACGACGCGGTGTACTGCGAGCCGAATGCCGATGGCTTCCGGCTGGTGGTGGCGATTGCCGATGTCTCCAACTACGTCCGGCCCGGCACGCCACTGGACGAAGAGGCGCAGAAGCGTGCCACCTCGGTGTACTTCCCGGGCTTCGTGGTGCCGATGCTGCCGGAGACGCTCTCCAACGGCATCTGTTCGCTGATGCCGAAGGTCGACCGCATGTGCTTCGTCTGCGACATGCAGATCGACCGCGACGGCCTGGTCACGCATTCGCGCTTCTACGAAGCGGTGATGAACTCGCATGCGCGCCTGACCTACACCCAGGTGTGGAAGGCGGTGGGCGAGGACGATGCCGATACCAAGGCCTGGATGGGCGACCTGCTGCCGCAGGTGCAGCGCCTGCACCAGCTGTACAAGGTCCTGTCCAAGGCGCGTGCCAAGCGTGGCGCCATCGAGTTCGAAAGCAGCGAAGTGCGCTTCGTGCTGGACAACCGCGGTGAAGTGACCCAGGCCGGCATGCTGGTGCGCAATGACGCGCACAAGCTGATCGAGGAATGCATGATCGCGGCCAATGTGGAGGCGGCGAAGTACCTGCTGTCGCGCCATGTGCCGGCCCCGTACCGCATCCACGAGAAGCCGCCGGAAACCAAGTACGCCGACCTGCTGGAATTCCTCAAGGAGTTCAAGCTGAGCCTGCCGCCGTGGTCGAAGGTGCGCCCGGGCGATTACACCAAGCTGCTGAAGAAGATCCGCGACCGCCCCGATGCCACGCTGCTGGAATCGGTGCTGCTGCGCAGCCAGAGTCTGGCGATCTACAGCCCGGAAAACCACGGTCACTTCGGCCTGGCGCTGGAGGCGTACGCGCACTTCACCTCGCCGATCCGCCGTTACCCCGACCTGCTGGTGCACCGCGCGATCAAGCACGCGCTGTCCGGCAAGCCGCTGGACAAGTTCACCTACAACGCGCGCGAAATGGCCGCGCTGGCGCTGCAGTGCTCCGAGCGCGAGCGCCGTGCCGATGAAGCCGAGCGCGAGGTCGACGAGCGTTACCGCGCGGCGTGGATGGAAAAGCACGTGGGTGGCCAGTTCGATGGCGTGATCAGCGGCGTGACCAGCTTCGGCCTGTTCGTGGAGCTGGACGAGTCGAAGGTGCAGGGCCTGGTGCACGTGACCCAGCTGCCGCAGGACTATTACAAGTTCGACGCCACGCGCAAGACGCTGACCGGCGAGCGCCGCGGCAGCAGCTACCGGCTGGGTGACCGCGTGCGGATCCTGGTACTGAAGGCCAGCATGGAAGAGCGCAAGATCGACTTCCGCCTGGTCGAACACAAGGGCGAGGACGAAGGCGATGGCCTGCCGCCGCTGCCGGAGCGTGGCAAGCCGGCCAAGCGGAAGAAAGAGAAATACTGATGACCGTGGTAGTGCCGGCCGCTGGCCGGCATCCATGGCACCCTCGGCACCGACGGGTTGCCGGCCAGCGGCCGGCACCACCAGGAGACATCGCATGCAAGGCCAACCCGAATACAGTGGCGGCTGCCAGTGCGGCGCGATCCGCTTCCAGGTGCGTGGCGCGCTGACCGACAGTTCGATCTGTCATTGCCGGATGTGCCAGAAGGCCTTCGGTGCCTACTACGCACCGCTGGTGTCGGTGCGTGGCGTGCAGTTCAGCTGGACCCGTGGCCAGCCGCGCTATTTCCAGTCCTCCAACGTGGTGCGCCGGGGCTTCTGTGCCGACTGCGGTACGCCGCTGAGCTACGAGGCGCCGGACGGCGTGGCGGTGGCGGCCGGCGCCTTTGACGAACCCGAGCGCCTGCCGCCGACGATCCAGTACGGGGTCGAGCGCAAGCTGCCGTTCGTCGATACGCTGGCCAGCCTGCCGGCCCGTCGTACCGAGGAAGACATCGCGGCGCTGGAGTTCCTGGCCACCATCGTGTCCCATCAGCACCCGGACCACGACACGCCGCACTGGCCGCCGCGCAGCCGGTAACGCCCCTGTAGCGCCGAGCCCAGGCTCGGCTGGCAGGTCGCCGCGGCCTCAGCCCGGCAGCGAGCGCAGGCTCGGCTCAACAGGGGCCCCGCCGCAGCGCCCGGCCCGCCGATGCTCTACCATAGCCACCCCCTTTCCGGTCCCCGCCCGCATGAGCAAGAACAGCCAGTGGATCGTCGGCGTCAACGCCGTCGCCTCCTCCATCGAGAACGACGCCGAGAACGTCCGCGAAGTGCTGGTCGAGGCCGGTGCGAAGAACCCGCGCCTGACCGAGATCGAGGAAAACGCCCGCCGCAAGGGCATCGACGTGCGCAAGGTTAACAGCCAGGCGCTGGACGGTGTCGGCGGTTCGGTACGCCACCAGGGCGTGGCCGCTCGCTATGCCGCCGCCCGCACTTACAGCGAGAACGAGCTGGAGGGCCTGGTCACCGCAGCCGAGGGCAAGGCCCTGCTGCTGGTGCTGGACGAAGTGCAGGACCCGCACAACCTGGGCGCCTGCCTGCGCTCGGCCGCCGCGGCCGGCGCCACTGCAGTGATCATCCCCAAGGACAAGTCGGCCACGGTCAATGCCACTGTGCGCAAGACTTCGGCCGGTGCCGCCGATCTCATTCCGGTAGTGGCGGTGACCAACCTGTCGCGCTGCCTGAAGGACCTGCAGAAGCAGGGCGTGTGGATCTACGGCCTGGCCGGCGAAGCCACTGCGTCGCTGTACCAGCTGGACCTGAAGGGCAACATCGCCCTGGTGCTGGGTGGCGAGGCCGATGGCCTGCGCCGCCTGACCCGCGAGAACTGCGATGGCCTGGTCAAGATCCCGATGCCGGGCGAGATCGAGAGCCTGAACGTCTCCGTCGCCGCCGGCGTCAGCCTGTTCGAGGCCGTGCGCCAGCGCGGTTGATTTCGGGGTCGGTTCCCTTTTCCATGTGCCGTGTCGACCAAGGTCGACACTTACCGGGCCGTTGCCGTGTCGACCAAGGTCGACACCTACCGGGCCGTTGCCGTGTCGACCAAGGTCGACACCTACCGGGTCGTTGCCGTGTCGACCAAGGTCGACACCTACCGGGTCGTTGCCGTGTCGACCAAGGTCGACACCCACCGGGTAGTCGCCAACCCGGGTTGGCGCCCTTGCCGCCTCACCCCGCGCTGCCGCCCAGTGCCTTGAACAGGGTGATGTCGTTGTTCAGCTGGCCCTGGCGCACGCGCGCCAGCGACAGCTCGGCATCACGCCGGGTCTGCTGCGCTTCCAGCCAGGTGCGCAGGTCGGTGGCACCTACGCGGTAGCGCACTTCCTGCGCGCGCTCCACTTCCACTGCTTCGTCGTACGACGCCTGCGAGGCCGCCACCTGGCGCGCCAGCTGCTCGCGTGCCGACAGCGCGTTGTCCACTTCCGACAGCGCGGTGTACAGCGTCCTGCGGAAATTGGTCGCGGCGATCTGATAGCTGGTGCCGGCGATGTCGGTATCCAGCTGCGCGCGCTGCAGGTTGAGGAACGGCAGCGACAGGCCGGCGCCCAGCGTGGCCACCGGGTTGCGCAGCACGTCACCCAGCGACGTTGCACTGGAGCCGAGGCTGCCGGTCAGGCTCAGCGCCGGGTAGTACTGGGTAGCGGTCACCTTGATGGTCTTCAGGCTGTTGCGCAGGCGAAGTTCGGACGCGCGCAGGTCGGGACGGCGGCCGAGCAGCTCGGCCGGCAGGCCTTCGTTGATCCCGGGGCTGCGTGCGCCCAGCAGGTCCTGCGGTTCGTCCTGCTGCGGCCAGGGCGTGCCGTCCAGCAGCACGGTCAATGCATTGCGCACCTCCACCCGCTGCTGTTCCAGCGCGCTCTGCGAGGAACGCTGCGACTGCAGGTTCTGCAGCGCCTGGCGCACTTCCAGGCGCGATACCGCACCAGCGTCGAAGCGGGCCTGCACCAGGTCGCGGGTGCGCTCCAGCCGCTCCAGGTTGGCCTGGCCGGTGGCGATGGACTGGTTGAGATAGGCCAGGTTCCAGTACTGGGTGATGGTGTCGCCGATCACCAGCAGCGCGGTGTTCTGCCGGTCTTCCTCGCTGGCCTCGGCTTCCCAGCGGGCGATGTCGCGCTGGGTGCGCAGACGGCCCCACAGATCGACCTCCCAGCCCAGCGAGACGCCGGTGGAATAGCTGCGTCGCCAGTCGTCGGCCTGGTCGGTGGCGCGGCTGGCATTGCCGCTGACGCCGGACGACGAAGGCTGCGGCCACAGCGCATTGCTGGCCAGGCCGGCCTGCAGGCGCGACCGCTGCACGGCCAGGCCAGCGGCGGCCAGATCGCTGTTGGCGGCCAGCGCCTGCGCCACCAGGCGGTTCAGTCGTTCATCGCCAAAGCCCGTCCACCAGCTGTCCTGGCGGATGTCGCGGCCCGGTGTATCCAGGCTGCTGCGCGGATCGTCGGCCGGTGCGTTGAGGGTGGCATCGCCACGGCCGTAGCTGGCCGCCACGTCGGGGGCCTGCACCGGGTAGCGGCCCACCGAGGCACAGCCTGAGAGGGCAAGCAGAACAGCGCCCACCAGCAGCAGGCGCGAGGGAGCAGGGAAGGGCAGTCGGGTCATCATCTTCATTCGCGGGCCAGGGCCTCCACCGGGTCCAGCTGCGCGGCGTTGCGCGCGGGCAGGAAGCCGAATGCCACGCCGATCAGGGTCGAGCAGGCGAACGCGGCAACGATCGAGGCGGTGGAGAACAGCACCTGGAAGTCACTGGCGAAGCGGCCGATCATCGAGCCCAGCAGCAGGGCCAGGCCGATGCCGAGCAGACCACCGAGCAGGCACACCAGCACCGCTTCGATCAGGAACTGCTGGCGGATGTCACTCTGCCGTGCCCCCACCGCCATGCGCACGCCGATTTCGCGGGTGCGCTCGGTCACCGAGACCAGCATGATGTTCATCACGCCGATGCCGCCGACCAGCAGCGCGATGGCGGCGATGGCGCCGATCAGCAGGGTCATCGTGCGCGTGGTCTGCTCGATGGTCTGGCGGATCTCTGCGCTGTTGCTGAGGAAGAAGTCCTCGGTGCCGTGGCGCAGGGTCAGCAGGCGGGTGATCGCTTCCTGCGCCGCATCCATCGGCGTGTCGTCGTCCACGCGCACGGTGATGCTGGAAACGTGGCTCTGGCCGAGCATGCGCGACATCACCGTGGTGTAGGGCACCCACACGCTGAGGCTGGTGCTGCCACCAAAGCCGAAGCTCTGGCGCTTGGCCACGCCGACCACGCGTGCCGGTACGTTGCCGAGCAGGATCACCTGGCCGACCGGATCTACATCGGGGAAGAACTGGGTCTGGGTGTTCTCGTCGATCACCGCCACCTGGCCGAGGCCCTTCACCGCGTCGGTATCGAAGAAGCTGCCGCTGAGCAGGGTCACGCCCTTGACCCGGAAGAACTGCTCGCCGACGCCACTGACCTGGGCGGTGGAGGACTGGTTGCGGTAACGCGCGGTGACCGAGGTCGACACGCTGGGGGTGGCGCTGTCCACGTAGCTCTGCTTTGCCAGTGCATCGGCATCGCTGGCCTTGAGCGTCTGTACCCGCGCCGAGCGCATGTCACCGAAACCACGGCCGGGATAGACGTCGATGGTGTTGGTGCCGAGCGCGCTGATGTTCTGCAGGATCTGCTGCTGCGAGCCATTGCCCAGCGCCACCACCGAGACCACCGAGGCGATGCCGATGATGATGCCGAGCATGGTCAGGAAGGTGCGCAGCCGATGTGCGTTCATCGCCAGCAGGGCCATGCGGAACGCTTCGGTGAAGCGGTCACGGGCTGCCCGCCAGCTGTTGCCGCGGGCCACGCCGGTGCTGGCCTCGCGCTGCGCGCGGTAGGTCGGTGCGTTCGGATTGGTGCGGTCGGCGATGATCTCGCCATCGCGGATTTCGATGATGCGCTGCGCGTGTTCGGCCACGCTCATGTCGTGGGTGACGATGATGATGGTGTGGCCTTCGGCGTGCAGCTCGCCGAGGATCGCCATCACTTCCTCGCCGGATTTCGTGTCGAGCGCGCCGGTCGGTTCGTCGGCCAGGATCACCTCGCCGCCGTTCATCAGCGCACGTGCGATCGACACGCGCTGCTGCTGGCCACCGGACAGCTGGCCCGGCTTGTGGTGCATGCGGTCGCCCAGGCCCAGCCGCTGCAGCAGCTGCTCGGCACGCGCGTTGCGCACCGGGCCGGGGCTGCCGGCATACACCGCCGGTACCTCCACGTTGCCGCGCGCATCCAGGTCGCCCAGCAGGTGGTAGCGCTGGAAGATGAAGCCGAAATGCTCGCGGCGCAGTTCGGCCAGTTCATCCGGCGCCATCCTGCCGGTTTCGCGGCCGGCCACCTGGTAGCTGCCGCGGGTAGGGCGATCGAGGCAGCCGAGGATGTTCATCAGCGTCGACTTGCCCGAGCCGGACTGGCCGACGATCGCCACCATCTCGCCGGCGTGGATATCCAGGTTGACGTCGCGCAGGACGGCGATCACATCATCGCCTGCCGGGAATTCGCGCCGCAGGTCGCGCAGGCGCAGCAGCGGCGCCTTCGTGCTCATCGGCGCGGACCCATGCCCGGGCCGCCGACCCGCATCTGCATGCCGCCGCGGTTGCCGCCGCCGGCGCTGGCACCGGCCGCACTGGCTTCGCCCACCACCACGCGTTCGCCTTCCTTCAGCCCGGACAGGATTTCGGCCGAGGCGCCGTTGTTGATGCCCACGGTGACCTTGCGCGGTTGCGGCTGGCCCTTGTCGTCCAGCACCCTCACCATGCGCTCGTCGCCGCGGCGCTTCGGTCCCAGCGCCACCGCCGGCACCATCAGCACGTCCTTGGCCTGCTTGAGCAGTACCGAGACCTGCGCGGTCATGTCGATGCGCAGGGTGCCGTCCGGGTTTTCCACGTCGAACAGCGCGTTGTAGTAGACCGCGCTGCTGGAACTGGAGCTGGACGAACTGCTGGAGCTGGACGAGTTCTCGTTGGCGATCGAGGCCGGCGCCGGATTGATCTGGCGCAGCGTGGCGTGGTACTTGCGGTCGGGGTCACCCAGGGTGGTGAAGTACACCGGCATGCCGGCCTTGATCTTGACCACGTCGGCCTCGGAGATCTCGGCGTTGACCGTGACCACGTCCAGCCGCGCCAGCATCACGATGGTGGGCGCGGTCTGGTTGGCGTTCACGGTGCGGCCTTCCTCGGCCACCACCGCCACCACGGTGCCATCCATCGGCGCGGTGATGCGGGTGTAGGCCAGGTTGGCGCGGGCGGTGCCCAGCTCGGTCTGGCGGCCCTTGATCTGCGCCTCGTAGGACTGCAGCTGGGCGCGGGCAGTTTTCAGCTGTGCTTCGGCGGCATCGTATTCCTGGCGCGAGGTGGCCTCGGCCGCCAGCATCTGCTGCTGGCGTGCGAACTCCAGTTCGGCCTGGCGCAGGGTGGCCTGCTGCACGGCGCGCTGGGCGGTGACCTGGTCCAGCGAAGCCTGCGCGTTGAGCACCTGGTTCTGCTGGGTGGTGGCATCGATCTCGGCGATCAGGTCGCCTTCCTTCACGGTATCGCCCAGCTGTACCTTCAGCGACTTGATCTGGCCCGAGGCCTGCGCGCCGACGCTGACCAGCTTGTAGGCGTCGATCACGCCGGTGGCTTCCACGGTCTGCTCGATGTCGCCGCGGCTGACCGGCGTGGTCGCCACCGCCGGGGCGGCGGGTTTGCGCAGCAGCCACCAGGCGGCGACGGCCACGATGAGGGCGAGCAGGGCGATCAGTATCAAGCGACCACGGCGGGTCGCGGGCAACAGGCGGAACGTCACGTCGTGGCTTCACTCTCGGGGCCGCGGCGGCGGCGTTGGTGGGCATTGTGAAGACCGGGCGACAGGCGGCTCAATCCTCGGGGTATGTCTCTATGTAACACTGTCGGTGAATACGCGTAACCACAGGTATCCCGCTCATGGCTGGATACACTGGTACGCATTGCCCCGGATGCGGTTCAGCTGCCGACACGGGATGATCGCGACATGGAGACTGAAAACACGATGCATCGACTGCTGATCGTCGACGACGACAACGACATCCGCACCCTGCTGGCCGAGCAGCTCGGCCGTGCCGGCTACCAGGTGAGCACGGCCGCAGACGGCACCGCCATGCGCCAGCTGCTGGACCGCGAGCACGTGGACCTGATCGTGCTCGACCTCAACCTGCCGCGCGAGGATGGCCTGACCCTGTGCCGCGACCTGCGGGCGCGCTCGAACACCCCG
This sequence comes from Stenotrophomonas sp. YJH_SMC_133, assembly GCF_059370655.1. Classification (NCBI taxonomy): domain Bacteria; kingdom Pseudomonadati; phylum Pseudomonadota; class Gammaproteobacteria; order Lysobacterales; family Lysobacteraceae; genus Stenotrophomonas; species Stenotrophomonas sp. YJH_SMC_133. The sequence continues at coordinate 120,635 of NZ_JCAFTW010000007.1, forward strand.
GTGATCATGCTGACCGCGCGCGCCGAGCCGATCGACCGCGTGCTCGGCCTGGAAATGGGCGCCGACGACTACCTGGCCAAGCCGTTCGAACCGCGCGAGCTGCTGGCGCGCATCCGCAACGTGCTGCGCCGGACCGAGGCGCTGCCGGCCAACCTGGAGCCGCTGGCGGTGCGCCGTGCGCGTTTCTCGCGCTGGGTGTTCGACCTGGAGCATCGCCACCTGGTCGATCCGGACGACCGCGTGGTGGTGCTGTCCGGTGCCGAGTTCCGCCTGCTGCGAGTGTTCATCGCCCATGCCAACAAGGTGCTGTCGCGCGAACAGCTGGTCGCGCTCAGCAGCGGCCGCAACTACGAGGCGCAGGATCGCGCGATCGACCTGCAGGTCAGCCGCCTGCGCAACAAGCTGGGCGATGACGGTGGGCCGGATGGCCTGATCAAGACCGTGCGCAACGAAGGCTACGTGCTGGCCTCCTCGGTGAACCTGGAATAAGCCGTCATGAAGCGCCTGCGCCATTTCCTGTCTTCGATGGTCGGGCGGTTGTTCGTCATCCTGCTGTTGGGCATGAGCGTGGCTGCGATCGGCGCGACTATGCTGGCCACCTCCAAACGCCAGCAGGAATTCGAGCGGCAGAACCTGAACCGCATCGCCGACCGCCTGCAGGGCTACGTCAACCTGCTCGATGGCAATCCCGAACTGCGCGAGCGACTGCTTGAGATCGGTGGGCCCAGCGTGCGTGCGCTGCAGCCCGGCGCGCGCCTGGGGCGGGCGGATACCGCACTGATGGAAGTCCTGGATGACCGGCCCGGCCCGGTGTCGCGCGCGCATGTGCACTTCACCTCGTTCCGTTCCTGCATTCCCAAGCTGCAGGATCTGCTGCCGCCACCGCCGCCGGGGCACCGACGGCATCCGCGTGAGCGCGATCCGGCCTTCATTCCGCCCAAGTGCCGCGCGGTCGATGTGACGCTCAACGACGGTACGTTGCTGAAGCTGGCGCTGGATTCGCCAGCAGTGGCCCACAACGGCATTCTGGCCGTGGACCCGTGGTTCCTGACCCTGCTGGTGCTGGCCATCGCGGTGCTGGCCTACATCGTTGCGCGCATGGCCAGTGCGCCGCTGCAGGAGCTGGCGGCGGCTGCGGAGGATCTCGGCGACGATCTGCAGCGCGATCCACTGCCGTTGCGCGGGCCGCGCGAGGTGCAGCGCGCCGCCGAGGCCTTCAATGCCATGCAGCACCGCCTGCAGCGGCACCTGGCCGAACGCACGCAGATGCTGGCGGCGATCACCCATGACCTGCAGACCCCGTTGACCCGCCTGCGCCTGCGCCTGGAGAACGTCAGCGACGAGGTGCTGCGCGAGCGCCTGATCGGCGATCTGGCGGCGATGCAGGCACTGGTGCGCGAAGGGCTGGAGCTGGCCCGCAGTGCCGAGAGCGCCGAGCAGCGCGCCGCGCTGGATCTGGATTCGCTGCTGGAAAGCATCGTGGAAGACGCCGCAGAGGGTGGTGCCGACGTGGTCTTCGAGGGCGGCACCGGTGCGGTGCTGATGTTGCGCCCGCTGGCCATGCACCGGCTGTTCTCCAACCTGGTGGATAACGCCGTGATGTATGCCCACCGCGTGCGCGTGCGGGTGGAACGCAGCGGCGGCACGATCACGGCGATGGTGTCCGACGATGGCCCGGGCCTGGCGGAAGACCAGCTGGAGGCCGTGTTCGACCCGTTCGTGCGGGTGGAAACCTCGCGTTCGCGGGAAACCGGCGGCGCAGGGCTGGGCCTGACCATCGCGCGCGCCCTGGCCGAGAAGGATGGCGCGCGGCTGTGGCTGCGCAACCGTGCCGAGGGCGGTCTGGAGGCGGTGGTGCAGTGGCCGGCCAGTGCGCAGGTGGTGCCGCCTGGCCGGCCCGGCTGAGCCCCGCCGGACGCACGCGATGACGCCGGGGCCAGGGTTTGGCCTATCATCTGCGCATCTCCCCAGTTTCTCCCCGATGAGTCAGCCCGTTCCTGACGGCACGCCGTTCCGCGTTGCCCGGTCGTTCCCGCTTGCTGTCATGCCCTGCAGCCGCTACCGGCCACTGCCGCCGAGCTGATGGGCAGGTCAGGGGACAACGGGTGCTGGGTGGAGCGCCGCGTTTCGAAGGCCAGGCAGGCACTGCAGCGCGGTCTGCTGTGGGTGTTGCTGGTGCTGGCGCTGCCGCTGGCCGCGCAGGAGGGCGCGCCGCCGCTGCGCGACTACGCCATCGACGTGTGGACCTCGCGCAATGGCCTGCCGCACAACTCGCTGCGCGATATCGCGCAGACTCCCGAGGGGCACCTGTGGTTTGCCACCTGGGAAGGCCTGGTCCGCTACAACGGCCTGGATTTCACCGTGTTCGACCGCAGCACCCGCCCGGGGCTGCGCGACAACGGCATCGGCGCACTGCTGGTCGATCGGCAGGGAGGGCTGTGGATCAGTGATTCGCGCGGTAACGTCAGCCATCGTGGCAACGACGGCCAGTGGCGGGTCTGGGAGCATCAGGCCGACACCCCGCAGGTGCTGATCCAGTCCATGCAGATGGACAGCCAGGGGCGCCTGTGGCTGCTGTACGAAGGCAAGGGCATCGGCTATCTCACGCCGGACAAGGGCATCGTCTACCAGGCGCCGGCGGCCGACCTGCCGATGGCGATGAGCTTCACCAAGCTGGTGGTCGATGCGCAGGACCGGGTCTGGGTTGGCACGCTTGACGGGCTGGTGCTGCGCGACAACGACGGCGTGCTCAAGCGCGCGCCCGCGGCGTGGGGCCTGGGGGCCGGCACCGGCCTGTCCTGGCCGTACCGGGCTCCTGATGGCGCGCTGTGGATCGTCGCTGGCGAGCGCCTGTACCGCGTGGAGGACGATCAGCTGGTGCTGGTGCACCGGCTGCCGGGACAGCTGCACATGACCTCGATGCTGCAGGACCGGCACGGCGACCTGTGGCTGGGAACCGAGAACCAGGGCCTGCTGCGGATCTCGGCGCATGGTCTGGAACGATTGCCGGCCGGCCTGAACCTGCCGGGCGGGCGCGTGGTCAGCCTGCGCGAGGATGCCGAAGGCAGCATCTGGGCGGGGGCCAACGGTGGCCTGTACCGCCTGCGCGAAACACTGTTCAGCAGCTACACCGAGCGCGATGGCCTCAGTGGCGACTATGTGCGCACGGTGCTGGAGGACCGCGACCGCCAGTTGTGGGTCGGTAGTGCCAGTGGTCTCGACCTGCAGACACCCGATGGCCGCTTCCGCGCGGTTCCCCTGCACAACCGCGGCGGCAAGGCGCCATCGGTATTGAGTCTGGCGCAGGGGCCGGACGGCGACCTGTGGGTGGGTACGTTCGGCGACGGCGTTTACCGGCTGGACCGCGATGGCAGTCTCCGCCACAACTATGCGGCAGCCGACGGCATGCCGGGTGGCAACATCCGCGCGATCAGTGTCGATCCGCAGGGCAGGGTCTGGGCGGGTACGCAGAAGGGCGTGGTACGCATCGACGGCGACCGGGTGCAGGTGTCGACTGCCCCGGGCATGCCCGGTGGCCTCATCACCGCACTCGAGCATGACCACCAGGGCAACCTGTGGATCGGCACCATCGAGGGCATCCGCGTGCTGCGTGGCGACCACGTGCAGTCGATCGACCTGGCACCGATGGGCGGGGGCCGCAGTGTGTTCGGTTTCCACCAGCTGGGCGACGCGATGTGGATCAGCAGCGACCGCGGCCTGTACCGTTGGCTCGACGGAAAGCTGGCGCGCGTCGGCCTGGAGCAGGGCATGCCGGTGGATGCGGTGTTCCAGCTGGTGCCGGATCGTCTTGGCAACGTGTGGATCAGCAGCAACCGCGGCGTGCTGCGCACCGACATGGCGACCCTCAATGCCGTGGCCGATGGCCGCGCACCACGAGTGGTGGTGGAGCGCTACAACGAGATCGACGGCATGGCCAACGCGCAGGCCAACGGCAGCTCCGGGCCATCGGCCATCCTGCGCCAGGACGGCACCTTCTGGGTGGTCACCGCCGGAGGCCTGAGCACCGTCGACCCGCAACGCCTGCAGCGCTTCCGCGAGCGCCCATCACCGCCGGCAGCGATCGAGAGCGTGCAGGTGGATGGCGCACCCGTGCATTGGGAGGGCCCGGATCGCAACTACATTCCCGGCGGCCGACGTCTGGCGGTGAGCTATGTGGGCCTGAGTTACCTGATGTCGGACCGGATCCGCTATCGCACGCGGCTGGATGGCCTGGACACCGGCTGGGTCGAGCGCGGCCCGCAGCGTAGCGTCGAGTTCGTCGGCCTGCCCCCAGGTGACTACACCCTGCACGTGTCGGCGGCGCATCCAGGCGGGGCCTGGGGCCAGCAGGAAGCCGTGTGGAGCTTCACGGTGGAGCCGTTCTGGTGGCAACGCCGCAGCGTGCAGCTGCTGGGCGGGTTGTTGCTGCTGGCTGGGCTGGTGGTGCTGTACCGCCTGCTGCTGCAGCAGCTGAAGGCCAGCAACCTGCGCCTGGCACGGCGCGTGGACGAGGCAACCTTCGACCTGCAGGCCAAGACCGTGCACCTGCAGGCGCTGAACCAGGAAAAGACCGAGCTGGCCGAGCGCCTTGCACGGCAGGCCGAGGCCTTTGAGCGGCAGGCGCGCGAGGATGCGCTGACCGGGCTGGCCAATCGCCGTGCCTTCGATGAAACGCTGGCGCGCGACTTCGCCCGTTCACAGCGCAGCGGCCACCCGCTGTGCCTGGTGGTGCTGGACATCGACCACTTCAAGGACGTCAACGACCGCCACAGCCACAGCATCGGCGATGCGGTGCTGGTGCAGGTGGCCAGGCTGATCGCCGCGGCCTGCCGCGACTCGGACCTGCCCGCGCGTACCGGTGGCGAGGAGTTCGCGCTGCTGCTCAACGACACCCGCCTGGAAGAAGCCGCGCAGCTGTGCGCGCGCCTGCGCGGCCTGTTCCATGACCACCCCGACTGGGCCGGTGTAGCGGGCCTGCGCGTGACCTTCAGCGCAGGCCTGGTGGAACTGGATGCCGATGACCGCACCCCGGCGCTGCTGTACCAGCGCGCCGACCGCGCGCTGTACCGCGCCAAGAGCGACGGCCGCGATCGTACGAGTATTGGTTGATCGCATCCACGCATGGCGTGGATCTACTGGTGTTGTCGTACCAACCGGCGGTGCCGACCAACGGTCGGCACCCACCAGAGAAGTGCGGCTAAGCCCCCAGGGACGGGTTCACGGCGTCCCCCGCGAACCCACCTTGTCCGGCCCGACCGCTGATTTGCTTCACGCCACGAGGGGCTCCGCCGTTGGACGCTTCACCGCGGCCAGGCGTTGGCGATGGTGCAGAACAATCGTGCGGTCTGTTCGGTGTCATACACCGCGCTGTGTGCTTCGTTCGCATCCCAGCCCAACCCGGCGGCCGTGGCTGCACGCGCCAGCACCGTCTGCCCGTAGGCGATGCCAGCCAGGGTGACGGTGTCGAACACGCTGAACGGATGGAACGGATTGCGCTTGTGGCCGGTCCGGGCCACGGCGGCGTTGACGAAGCCCAGGTCGAAATGGGCGTTGTGGCCGACCAGGATCGCGCGCTGGCAGCCGTACTTCTTCATCGCCGCGCGTACCGGGGTGAAGATGTGGTCCAGTGCGGCCTTCTCTTCCTTGGCCAGCCGGAACGGGTGGTCGAGGATGATGCCGGTCACCTCCAGCGACTTCGGGTCGATCTCCAGGCCCTCGGCCGGCACCACATGGGCACTGGCGGTCTGGCCGGGGTAGAGCAGGCCGTTCTCGTCCATCTCGATGGGCACCGCGGCGATTTCCAGCAGGGCGTTGCGCTGGCTGTCGAAGCCGCCGGTTTCCACGTCCACCACCACCGGCAGGAAGCCGCGGAAGCGTTGTGACATCGCGCGCTGCGCCTGGGGGATTGCGGAATCGGAGGCGGCGGCAGGTGCGGGAGTGGGGTCATTCATGCGTGAATTCTATCAGAGCGGCCTTGAGCGTCCGGCCAGCCTTCTGTGCATGGTGGGCGTGTGTCGGCCAAGGTCGACACCTACCGGTGCACCGCGCGCCCAGGATTCCGGTAGGTGCCAACCTGGGTTGGCACGATGCGCGCCGACCAAGGTCGGCATCTACCTGACTGCTGGCCGCGCAGGCGTGGCCGAGGGAGACCACCGTGCCAACCACGCATCCACGCTCAGCCTGCCGGCGCCGCTGAAAATCAACGGCAGCAGCATCGCCATGAACAGCACCGGCAGCTTGAAGTTGCCGAAGCCCTGGTCAGTGATCGCATAGCCCATCGCGAGGTCGCCCAGCGAGTCCCATTGCATCGGCCAGTGCACGGCGTAGGTGGCCACCACGGTCAATACCAGCAGGCTGGCGGCGGCGAAACGCGTACCGAAACCCAACAGCAGGCAGGCCGCGCCGACCAGTTCGAACCAGGTCGCCAGCTGCCAGTTCAGCGTGCTCGGCAGCTGATCGAACGGGAACGGAAAGGCATCCTGCAGGTCGGCGAACCAGTTCTGGCCGTGCAGTTTCTCGCGGCCGGATTCGAAGTACTCCCAGGCCAGCAGCAGGCGCAGGCCGAGCGGGGCCAACCAGGGGGCGAGACGGTCCAGCTGGCCACGCGCGGTGGCCAGGGTCGGAAGGTTCATCAGGGGGTCTCCGCGAATGATGTGTGTCAGGGAGGGGCTGTGAGCGGGCCGATCACGCCGGCCTGCAGGAACTGCCGCAGCAGCGCGGCGCCGGGTCCGGCCAGCGCGTCCTCGGCCAGGCCGTGCGCGGCGGCCAGACGCTGCAGGTAGGCCTGACCATCAAGGCCGGGCTGTTCGCCGATGCTGGACAGCAGGAACACCGCCAGAGGGCTGAGCGTGGCGAATCGCACCTCGCCGTCGGCATCGCGGCGCACCAGAAGGCCAGTCGGCTCGGCCGGCGGCTCGGTCGGTGCGTCCTCAGCGCCGAGCCGGTGCACCGGCCACTGATACAGCAGCGGCCATGCCAACGGCGAGCGCTGCAGCGGCACCCGCAGCGGGTCGGTGTCGTCCTGCGCCGGCAGCGGTTCGGCATCCAGCTGGTACAGCGCGGTTTCCACCCACTCGTAGTGGGCCAGTTCGGCCAACGCCGGATGCGGCAGCTGTGGCTGCGCCTGCAGCCACTGCACGAATTCGGCGGCCAGTTCGGTGAACAGCGGTGTCTGGCAGCGATGGGTCGCGAAGTACTGGCGCACCAGTCCGCTCCAGGCCGGTTCGCCGAGCAGGCGCACGCAGACCGGGAAGCCGTTGCTCAACAGGCCGAGCAGGTTGTTGAACAGCAGTCGTTGGTATACCGCGACCCGGCGTGATTCCAGCCCGGCCGGTGGCGGCACGCCCTGTGGATCACGCAGATGGGCAGTGAATGCGTGCTGCTGCGCGCGCAGCGTGTCGGGAGCATCAGCCATGTGCGCCCCCGGCGTGCGTCGCCTGCAGGCGGCGGATGGTCTGCAGCTCGCCCTGCAGTTCGGCGTAGGGCGGGAAGTTGAAATCGCGCTCAAGCAGGGTGGGGCGTGCGCCGATGCGTGCATAGGTGCGTGCCAGCAGCGCCCAGACCGGGTCGATCACCGCACTGCCATGGGTATCGATCTTCAGGTCCGGTGCCTCGTCCAGGTGCCCGGCCACGTGCAGGCAGACGATGCGTTCTGCGGGCAGCCCGGCAATGAAGGTGTCGGCGTCGTAGCCGTGGTTGCAAGCGTTGACGTAGACGTTGTTGACGTCCAGCAGCAGGTCGCAGTCGGCCTCGGCGAGCACGGCGTTGGTGAAGGCCAGCTCGTCCATCGCCGGCTCCGGCGCCACGTAGTAGGACACGTTCTCCACTGCGATGCGGCGACCCAGCAGGTCCTGCACACGGGCGATGCGTGCGGCGGTATGGCGCACCGCTTCGTCGGTAAATGGAATCGGCAGCAGGTCGTACAGGTGGCCGTCGTCGCTGCAGTAGCTCAGGTGCTCGCTGTACAACGGCACGCGGTGCTTTTCCAGGAACTGGCCGACCTGTTCCAGCAGCCGGGTATCCAGCGGCGCACTGCCGCCCAGCGACAGGGACAGGCCGTGGCAGCTGAGCGGATGGCGCTGTGCCAGCTCGGCCAGTGCATCCCCGGCAGGACCACCGACATGGATCCAGTTCTCCGGTGCGCATTCGAGGAAATCGAAGTCGCCCGCCGGTGCATCACGCAGCTCCTGCAGCAACGCCCTGCGCAGCCCCAACCCGGCGGCCGCCGCACGAAGCGGCGACCGCGGGCTGACGACGCTGGCGCGGACGTCAGTGCTTGCCACCGCACTTGCCTTCGCCACACTTGCCTTCGGCCGCCTTCTTGTCGCCGGACGTGGGCTTGGCGCCTGCCGCAGCGCCGGCAGCCTTGCCCTTGTCGGCGCCGCACTTGCCTTCGGCGGGCTTGCCGTCGGCGCCACACTTGCCTTCGGCATGCTTGGTCGCGTCAGCGGCCATCTTGGTGTCTGCGGCCTTGGCGTCGGTACTGGCCTTGGCTGCCTGCCCGGCAACCAGGTAGCCCTGGGCGAGGTCGCTCATGCTCAGGGCCGAGGCACTGGCGGTCATGCCCAGGCCGGCGGCCAGGGCGGTAGCAGTCAGCAGGGACAGGGTCTTGTTGGAACTGCTCATCGGTCGTGCTCCTGGGTGGTGTGGGCGGGTGCCCGGATGGCCGGCAGGGATGCCGGTGGAAACGATGGTGCAGCGATCCTACTCAACGAATCCTCGCCAAGAACTCAAATTTTCGTGAGGTTTGTTACAGAAGCATCCGGAAGGTTCGCACCGGGCAAGCCCGGCGCCCACAACGCGGGTGGAACACCCCAAAAAAGAAGGCCGCTGTCACCAGGACAGCGGCCACCTTGGAGTCAACTCCGGTGTTGCAGTGCAGCGTCAGGGCTGGCCGGTGCTGGAGGTCTCGTCGCGCTTCTCGCGCGGCGGCAGCGGCTGCTCCCCGTGCACCAGGAACCAAACGTTCTCGGCGATGTTGGTGGCGTGGTCGCCCACGCGCTCCAGGTTCTTGGCCATGAACAGCAGGTGCGTGCACGGGGTGATGTTGCGCGGGTCTTCCATCATGTAGGTCAGCAGCTCGCGGAACAGCGCGGTGTACTGCGCGTCCAGGCGAGCGTCGTCCTCGCGCAGTTCCAGTGCGGCGTCGGCGTCGTTGTCGCGGTAGGCGGCAATGGCACGACGGACCTGCTGCGCGGCCAGGCGGCCCAGCGCACGCAGGCCCTGGATCTGCGGCAGCGGCGGCACCTTGCCCAGCGCGATCGAACGCTTGGCGACGTTGGCCGCGTAGTCGCCGATACGCTCGATATCGGCCGGGATGCGCAGGCCGGCGAGGATCTCGCGCAGGTCGCGCGCCATCGGGCCGCGCAGGGCCAGGCGCATCACGTCATGGCTGATCTGCTGCTCCAGCGCATCAATGGCTTCGTCGTTGGCGATGATGCGATGGGCGGCGTTCTCGTCGCGCTTCTCGATTACGTCCATCGACGCTTCGAGCTGGGCGACGGCCATCTCGCCCATGCGCACGATTTCGGCCACCAGGCGCTGCTGCTCTTCGTCGTAGCTCTTGACGATGTGGTCGTTGGGAAGGTTCATGGTCTGCAATCCGGGTAGAGCCAGGCCGTGCCTGGCTGGGACATGTGGCGAAGGATCAGCGTCGATCAGCCGAAGCGACCGGTGATGTAGTCCTCGGTCTGCCGCTGCGACGGCTGCGAGAAGATCACTTCGGTGCGGTCGTGCTCGATCAGGTCGCCCAGGTACATGAAGGCGGTGTAGTCGGAAACGCGCGCGGCCTGCTGCATGTTGTGGGTGACGATGACGATGGTGTACTCGTGCTTGAGCTCTTCCACCAGCTGCTCGATGCGGCTGGTCGAGATCGGATCCAGCGCCGAGGTCGGCTCGTCCAGCAGCAGCACCGACGGGCGCAGCGCCACGGCACGGGCGATGCACAGGCGCTGCTGCTGGCCACCGGACAGGCCCAGCGCGCTCTGCCCCAGCTTGTCCTTCACTTCGTCCCACAGTGCGCCCTGGCGCAGTGCCTGCTCGACGCGGTCGGCCATGTCGGCCTTGCTCAGTTTCTCGTGGTGGCGGATGCCGTAGGCCACGTTCTCGAAGATGGTCATCGGGAACGGCACCGGCTTCTGGAACACCATGCCGACCTTGCTGCGCAGGCGGTTCATCGGGTACTTCGGCGACAGGATGTTCTCGCCGTCCAGCAGCACTTCACCGCGCGCTTCCAGCTTCGGGTACAGCGCGTAGATGCGGTTGAAGATGCGCAGCAGGGTCGACTTGCCGCAACCGGAGGGACCGATCAGCGCGGTCACGCGCTTTTCCGGAATCTCCAGGTTGATGCCCTTCAGGGCGTGGAACTTGTCGTAGTAGAAGTCCAGTCCACGCGCAGCCAGCTTCACCGGCGACGGCGTGTGCAGGCTCTCGTGCGAGGACGGCACGGCGATGCGCTGCATCGGCACGGCGTTGGAAAGGTCGTTCATGGCGTTGTCCACGGAAAGGTCAGTCATGGGAGATACGGTTGCGCAGCAGGATGCCGCGGGCGGCAAGGCTGACCAGCAACACGAAGACAGTCAGCACCAGGGCACCGGCCCAGGCCAGCACCTGCCAGGATTCATACGGGCTGCCGGCGAACTGGTTCATCACCACCGGCACCGAGGCCATCGGCTGGAAGATGTTGTTGTTCCAGTACTGGTTGCCGAAAGCGGTGAACAGCAGCGGAGCGGTCTCGCCGGAGATGCGGGCCAGCGCCAGCAGAATGCCGGTGATGATGCCGGCCGACGCGCTGCGGTACAGCACCTGCACGATCACCTTCCACTGCGGGATGCCCAGCGACAGGGCCGCTTCGCGCATCTGCGATGGCACCAGCCGCAGCATCTCGTCGGTGGTGCGCACCACCACCGGCAGTACGATGAAGGCCAGCGACAGGGCACCGGCGAACGCCGAGAAGTTGCCGCCGGTCTGCATCACGTACAGGGTGTAGACGAACAGGCCCAGCACGATCGACGGTGCCGACAGCAGGATGTCATTGACGAAGCGGACCACGGTGCCGGCCTTGCGGGCGTTGCCGTACTCGGCCAGCCAGGTACCGGCCAGCACGCCCAGCGGCGTGCCGATGCCGATCGCCAGCGCACACATCACGGCACTGCCGAAGAAGGCGTTGGCGAGGCCACCGTCCTGCATCGGCGGCGGCGTCATCTTGGTGAACAGGTCCCAGTTGATGCCGGCCAGGCCTTTCGAGGCCAGGGTGAACAGGATCCAGCCCAGGAAGAACAGGCCGAACAGCGCGGTGGCGCAGGAGGCGGTGATCGCAACGACGTTGCCGATGCGGCGGCGCAGGTACAACGAATCAGCGGTGGTGGACATCAGTTGCCCTCCTTGCGGGACAGGCGCATCAGCATCAGGCGGGCGATGGCCAGCACCACGAAGGTGACGATGAAGAGGACGAAGCCGAGCAGCAGCAGGGCCGAACGGTAGGTTTCAGTGGCTTCGCCGAAATCGTTGGCGATCAGCGCGGCGATGGTGGTGCCCGGCTCCAGCAGCGACGGCGACAGGCGCACGCTGTTGCCGATCACGAAGGCCACCGCCATCGTCTCGCCCAGGGCGCGGCCGAGGCCGAGGAAGATGCCGCCGATCACTGCCGAGCGGGTGTAGGGCAGGACGATGTCCCAGCTCACTTCCCACTTGGTGGAGCCCAGCGCGTACGCCGACTCCTTCAGGCGGGTCGGCACGGTCAGGAACACTTCGCGCATCACCGAGGAGATGAACGGAATGACCATGATGGCCAGCACGAAACCGGCGGTGAGCATGCCGATGCCCAGCGGCGGGCCCTGGAACATCGGGCCGATGATCGGCCATTCGCCCAGGGTCTCGTTGAGGAACGGGGTGACGTACTCGGTCATCACCGGCACCAGCACGAACAGGCCCCACATGCCGTAGATGATCGAGGGAATGCCGGCCAGCAGTTCGATGGCGGTACCGACCGGACCACGCAGCCAGCGCGGCGCGACTTCGGTGAGGAAGAAGGCGATGCCGAAGCTGACCGGCACGGCGATGACCATCGCGATGACGGCGGTGACCAGGGTGCCGTAGATCGGGGCGAGCGCACCGAACTTGTTTTCGACCGGATTCCAGTCGGCGGAGAAGAAGAAGCTCAGGCCCTGCATCTGCAGGGCATGGCGGCCGCCCCACAGCATCGACAGCGCGGCGCAGGCCAGGGCGATCAGGACGAAGATGACGGTGCCGACCAGCACCCATCGGAACAGTTTGTCGTTGCGGGCATCACGCGCATCACGCGTGGACGGGGCGGCTACAGGCTGGGCGATGGAATTCATGGGGACGGCAGGGCCAGGAAGGGGCGGGGCGGCACGGCGTGGAAGAAACGGTGCCCGCGTGGGGCGGGCACCGTCGTGTCCATCACTTCAGGTCGGTCGCCCAGTAGGCCTCGATCTGCTTGACCAGTTCGGCCGGCAGCGGCACGTAGTGCAGCTCGTTGGCCTGCGCCTGGCCGTTTTCGAAGGCCCACTTGAAGAAGGCCAGGGTGTCCTGGTTGCGCTTGGCGTCCTTCGGCTTCTTCTGCATCAGCATGAAGTTGGTGGCGGTGATCGGCCACGCCTGCTCGCCCGGAGCGTTGGTGATGACCAGGTTGAAGTCCTTGGCGCTGGCCCAGTCGGCGCTGGCGGCCGCGGCGGCGAAGGTTTCCGCGCTCGGCTCGACCCAGTTGCCGGCCGCGTTCTGCATGGCGGTGTACGGCATGCCGTTCTGCAGCGCGTAAGCCAGTTCGACGTAGCCGATCGAGCCCTTGATCTGCTTCACGTAGGAAGCGACGCCTTCATTGCCCTTGCCACCGACGCCGTCCGGCCACTGCACCGAGGTGCCTTCGCCGACCTTGCTCTTCCACTCCGGGCTGACCTTGGACAGGTAGTTGGAGAAGTTGAAGGTGGTGCCCGAACCGTCCGAACGGTGGACCAGGGTGATCTTGCCGTCCGGCAGCTTCACGCCCGGGTTGGCGGCGACGATGGCCGGGTCGTTCCAGGTCTTGACCTTGCCCAGGAAGATGTCGGCCAGCAGGGCGCCGCTCAGGCGCAGCTTGCCGGCTTCCAGGCCTTCGATGTTGACCACCGGCACCACGCCGCCGATGGCGGACGGGAACTGCGCCAGGCCGGCCTGGGCCAGCTCTTCGCTGCTCAGCGGCTTGTCGGAGGAACCGAAGTCGACGGTGCCGGCCTTGATCTGGGCAATACCGCCGCCGGAGCCGATCGACTGGTAGTTGATCTTGGCGCCGGTGCTGGTGTTGTAGTCAGCCGACCACTTGGAGACCAGCGGGAAGATGAAGGACGCGCCCGCGCCGGACACTTCGGCGGTCACCTTGGCACCGGCAGCGGCCGGGGCGGCGGCGCCGTCGGCAGCCGGCTGCTGCGCGGCCTGCTTGTCGCCACCGCAGGCCGACAGGCCCAGGGCGATGGCCAGGGAAAGGGCGGCGAGGCCGGCCGAGTGCAGTTTCATGGTCACTCCATAGCGGGGAAGAGCCGACGTGGTCGGCGGATGCGGCTATGAAATGATGTTTTTGTTACAGCCGTATTACGACCATGACAGGGGTGTCCTGGATCACGTTCTGACAAGGGTTTCACAGGATTGGCGCCGATCCGGCAGGTGCCCGGAAACCCGCGATCTGCGCACCGATATGACGGTCGGTTGGCCCTTGTAGAGTTGAGCCATGCTCGACTGCTCCCTGTTCTCGGTAGGTGCGGACCGTTGGTCCGCACGCTCCAGCACCCAGCCGAGCGTGGGCTCGTCTCTACAGACGCTCCTGCCTTTGCTCCTGCCTTCCATGACCCCACCGCGCCCCCGATGAACTGTCGAGAGGCGGTGGGCCAGGGCGTGCAGGACCGTCCACGGCATGGATGCCGTGGACGAGCCCCCAAGGGTGAGGGCGGTTTGCCCGCGAGGCACTGCCTCGCAAGCGCCCGAACGCACACCCGCCAGCGGCTGGGCCGGACCGCGGAGCGGGGTTTACGGCGTGTCCTGCACGCCCTGGCCCACCGACTCCCCCATGGATCAGCGCAGGCGCAACGCTCTTCACGACCAATCCCCCAAAAACAAGAAGAGCGCGAGATCTCGAGGATCTCGCGCCCGGGTGGGAGCGGCGGGGGAGAGAGGACCCGCCGCCCCCGTTCCTGCGGGGGAACGCGCTTGCTTACTTCAGGTTCTGCGACCAGTAGGTCTCGATCTGGCGGACCAGGCTGTCCGGCAGCGGCACGTAGTCCAGCTGGCGGGCCTGGGCGTCGCCATTCTTGTAGACCCAGCGGAAGAACTCCTGGGTCGCCTTGCCATTGGCAGCATTCTTCGGCGTCTTCTGCACCAGGATGAAGTTGGTGGCGGTGATCGGCCAGGACTCGGCGCCCGGCGCGTTGGTCATCACCAGGTAGAAGTCGCGGGCGTTGGCCCAGTCGGCGCTGGCGGCAGCGGCTGCGAACGAGGTGTCGCTCGGCTGCACGAACTTGCCGGCGGCATTCTTCATCGCGGTGTAGGAGAGCTTGTTCTGCAGCGCGTAGGACAGTTCGACATAGCCGATGCCGCCCTTGATCTGCTTCACATAGGCGGCAACACCTTCGTTGCCCTTGCCGCCGATGCCGGCGGGCCACTGCACCGAGGTGCCTTCACCGACCGAGCTCTTCCACTCCGGGCTGACCTTGGACAGGTAATTGACGAAGTTGAAGGTGGTGCCCGAGCCGTCCGAACGATGCACGACGGTGACCTTGGCGTTGGGCAGGGTCACGCCCGGGTTCAGCGCGGCGATGGCCGGGTCGTTCCAGGTCTTGATCTTGCCCAGGAAGATGTTGGCCAGCACCGCGCCGTCCAGCTTCAGCGCGCCCGGCGCGATGCCGGCCACGTTGACCACCGGCACCACGCCGCCGATCACCGACGGGAACTGCGCCAGGCCCGCAGCAGCCAGGTCTTCCGGCTTCAGCGGCGCGTCGGAGGAGCCGAAATCAACGGTCTTGGCCTTGATCTGGGCAATGCCGCCGCCGGAACCGATGGACTGGTAGTTGACCTTGTTGCCGGTTGCGGTGCTGTAGTCGGCCGACCACTTGGACATGACCGGGTAGATGAACGATGCGCCCGCGCCGGTGATATCGGCGGCGTTGGCGGCGAACACGGACGATGCGGCCAGGATGGCGACAGCGGCGCGCGACTTGAAGGCGTGGATCACAGGGAGACTCCTGGGGTGGTGGTCGAAGGGCGGTTGCCCGACGTTTCGGTGCACATTCCATAACGGTTGCGTGACACCCCTGCGTCTGTCATATGACGCGGGCGTGACACGCGTCATGAGCGATGTCACGTCCGCTGCGCCGGCAGGGCAGCGCGGCTATCGATGCAACGACGAAGGCACGGCCGGGGCCGTGCCTTCGCGGGTCAACGCAGGGGGCTGGACTTACCAGAAGAACTGCGCGCGGGCTTCCAGGATGTTGGGATCATCATTGACGAAACCGCGCGCCGTTGAGCTGTACTTCTTGCTGTCGACCATCACGTAGTTGAGCATCAGCTTGAAGTTGGAACGCAGGTACCAGTTGGCGCCAACGGTCCAGATGTCCATCTTGCCACCCAGCACGCCATCGACGATCGGCGGGCGACCGGCAACCGGGTTGGCGGCGAGGTTGCCGTCATTGAGGTCCATGTGGTCGTAGCGCACGCCCAGCTGCCACTGGCCGCCGGCCGGGTTGTTCGGCAGGCCGGTGCCCGGGGTGCCGCCCTTGTAGCTCCAGGTCTCGCCGGTGACGTTCCACACGCCGCTGATGTAATAGCCGTCGCTGGTGTAGTTGTCGTGGTCGTAGCGCTTGGCCTTGCTGGTGTAGTACTCGGCCTGGGCCTTGAACGGGCCCTGGAAGTACATCGCTTCGGCACCGATGGTGCTGACGCGGTCGGTGTCGGTCAGGTTGCCGCTGTCGACCAGGCGGGCCGTGGCGAGGTCGGCATTCGGACGTGCACGCACGCGCAGGGTGTCGGCGTCGGTGTCGTAGTTGACGTAGCTCAGTCCGAAGTGCAGGACCTGGCCCTTTTCATTGATCGGGGCCCAGGTGCCACGCGCGCCGTAGCCGCTGCCGTGGGCCAGGTTGCGGGTCAGCTCGCGGCCGAAGGCGCTGGCAGTCACCGACCAGTTGTCCTGGCCGTAGCTGTACGCGCCGCCCAGGCGGCGGGCGATGGCATAGGTGTTGGTGACCGCTGCCTTGGAAATGAAATCGTTGTTCTTGGTGCTGGACAGTTCTTCCAGGCTGTTGGGCTGCTTGAACTGGCCCAGCTGCAGGAAGTGGTTGGCGTTGCCCAGCAGCTTGTACTTCACGTTGGTGTCGAGGAACTTGTCGGCCTTGGCGTCATAGCCGACCACCCACTCCACGTTGCCCGGGCCCTTGCCCTTCAGCACCAGCTCGGCGCGACGCAGTTCGAATTCGCTGTTCTTGCCGTTGCCGGCGTCGCCACCGTTGAGGTCGACCACATCGTTGTGGAACCAGTTGCCATCGGCCTGGACCAGGCCTTCGAAGGTGATTTCCGAACCGCCGATCACGTCGATGGCGACTTCGGCGTGTGCAGCCGGCACATACAGCGCAGCAGCCACGGCCACCGTCAGGAGTTGGTGATGCAGTTTCATGGAGAGGAGCCTTGCAGGCAGGTGGGAAGATGCGCGCAGGCTAGAAGGTAAAGATTGCGTAAATGTGACAGTTCACGCGCGGCAGACATCCACCGCAGGCCCCGTCACGGCAGGGCCTGCCATTGAACCCGCTTGCGTATGACGCCCGGATTGCGCCTTGGTTGCAGTCGATCCACGCCCTGCATGGATGCGGCCGTCACTCGGCCGGGGTCTTGTCCTTGAACCGGCACAGATCGGCGATCACGCATCCCGGGCAATCCGGCTTGCGCGCCTTGCACACATAACGTCCGTGCAGGATCAGCCAGTGATGCGCGTCGAGCAGGAATTCGGCGGGGATCACCTTCACCAGCTTGTCTTCCACTTCGCGCACATTCTTTCCCGGGGCCAGGCCGGTACGGTTGGAGACGCGGAAGATATGCGTGTCCACCGCCATCACCGGCTCGCCGAAGGCGGTGTTGAGCACCACGTTGGCGGTCTTGCGGCCCACGCCCGGCAGTGCTTCCAGCGCATCGCGATCGCGCGGCACTTCACCACCATGCTTTTCCAGCAGGATCGCGCAGGTCGCGATCACGTTCTTCGCCTTGGCGTTGAACAGGCCGATGGTGGCGATGTACTGCTTCAGTCCTTCTTCGCCAAGCGCGAGGATCTTCGCCGGCGTGTTGGCCACCGGGAACAGGCGGCGCGTGGCCTTGTTGACGCCGACGTCGGTGGCCTGCGCCGACAGCGCCACCGCCACCAGCAGCTCGAACGGCGAGCTGTACTCCAGTTCCGTCTTCGGGTGCGGGTTGAGTTCGCGCAGGCGCGTGAACATCTCCACCACGTCGGCGCGCGGCATCGTGCCGCCACGCCGCGCCGGGGCGCGTGCGGTCTTCTTCGTGGTCGCCATTACTGCTCCTTGCCGCTGGCGCGGGCCTTGGCCCGGGCGAGGATGGCGGCGGCCGCGGCGGGGAGGGCGGGCTTCACGTCCGGCGCCGGGGCGGGCGTGCGCCGCGCGTCGCGTTCGGCTTCGCGGCGGGCCAGTCGCACCGCACGGGCGCGGTAGCGTTCGCGTGCCGCCCAGGCGGCCTGAAGCTGCTGCTGGGCCTGCTGCAACCGCTGCGGGAGTTCCGGGTGGCCGGGCAGCAACTGCGCGTCGTCGGCGCGGGCGACATAGTCCATCAGCCCGGCCTGCAGGGCGCCGTCGAGATCGTCTGCCTGGACCCGGGCAAACAGCTGCGCGGGGTTGGGTCGGGATGCCATGGCGTCAGCGGTTCTGGAAGGCCGGCGGGCGGCGCTGCAGGAAGGCGCTGGTTCCCTCGCGCATGTCCTCGGTGGCGAACAGCAGGCCGAACTGTGCGCTTTCGTATTCCAGCCCGGCTTCCAGGCTGCATTCGCCGCCCACGTGCACCGCATCGAGCAGGCCGCGCAGGGCCAGCGGCGCCGAGCGTGCCAGCTGCCGGGCGATGTCCTGCACGCGGTTGTCCAGCGCGTCGGCCGGTACCACCTCGTTGACGATCCCCAGTTCCAGCGCACGTGCGGCATTGATCGGTGCACCCAGCAGGCATAGCTCCAAGGTGGCGGCGCGGCCGCACAGGCGCAGCAGGCGCTGGCTGCCGCCGAAGCCGGGAATCAGCCCAAGATTGATTTCCGGTTGGCCGACTTTGGCGGTATCGGCGGCAATGCGCAGGTGGCAGGCCATGGCCAGTTCCAGGCCGCCGCCCAGGGCAAAACCGTTCACGCGCGCGATGACCGGTTTGGGCATGCGCTCGATCTGGCGCATCAGGGCCTGGCCCAGCAGCGAGAAATCACGTCCCTGAACCGCGCTGAGTGTGTTCATCTCGGCGATGTCAGCGCCAGCCACGAACGCCTTCGGGCCGGCACCGGTCAGCACCACCACGCGGATCTCCGGGTCTGCGGCGGCGGCGCTGAAGGCCTCGGCCAGGGCCTGCAGGGTCGCGGCGTTCAGGGCGTTGAGCTTGTCCGGGCGCTGGACGGTCACGGTGCGGATGGCGCCGTCGTCGGTGACAGCGATCAGGGCATCGGCCACGGGGAAACTCCTGGAACGTTAAAAAAAAGTGATATTGAACTCCGCGAACGCAGACGGGTCATAGCCTGCATCGTGAGTAGCGGTTACACGTTGCGCCCGTTATCCTAACCCGTCGCCTCAGGGCGGCGCAGAACGTCCCTGAGTTACCACCCCTGGAGAACTGTTTGATGAAGTTGCGTTCTATCGCGGTCGCCGTCGCGGCCCTGGCCCTGACGGGCAATGCCTTCGCCCAGGACGTCTCGTCCGAAAAGGGCAAGCTGAGCTACTACTTCGGTTACGACTACGGCAACAACCTGGCGGAGCTGACCGGTCGTGGTGAGCAGCTGGACATCAACTCGGTGGTGAAGGGCCTGCAGGATGCCTACGCCAAGAAGCAGCCGGCGATCACCGCCGAGCAGCTGAAGCCGGCCGTTGAAGCGTTCCAGAAGCGCGAGCAGGGCCGTGCCCAGGCTGCCAAGGCCGAGTACGAGAAGGCTGCTGCCGAAAACAAGACCAAGAGCGATCAGTTCATCGCGGCGAACAAGGCCAAGGCCGGCGTGCAGTCGCTGCCGAGCGGCGTCCAGTACCGCGTGATCGAAGCCGGCAAGGGTGCCAAGCCGACCCAGGCCAGCACCGTGCAGCTGGAAGTGGCCGGTCCGTTCCCGTACGGCCAGCGCCCGACCGAAGCCCGCCCGGCCCAGCAGATCCCGTCGATCAAGGTCAGCGAAGTCGAAATGAAGGCCATGCGCGAGACCCTGCTGCAGATGCCGGCCGGCTCGAAGTGGGAAGTCACCCTGCCGCCGGACCAGGCCTACGGTGCGGACCCGCGCACCCCGTTCCCGCCGAACGTGGCTGTGCAGTTCGAGATCAAGCTGGTCAGCGTCAAGTAAATCGAAGCAGTAAACCAAACGCGCCGGTGATTCCACCGGCGCGTTTTTGTTTGCGCAGTGCCTGACGGTAGAGTCGACTGTCAGTCGACTGCTCTTGGGTCACATCGGGGAAACGCCCGCTGCGCGCGCGAGTCGACTGACAGTCGACTCTACCGTCCGACCGGCCCACCCGCGCAAATTCAGCCCTTTCGCGCTACTGTTGCCGGGTGCAAACAATGGAAGAAACGGCGCGTGTTGTCGCAAGTCCCTGCATCGGCGTGTGCACGCTGGATCCGCACCGGCAGTGCACCGGCTGCGGACGTCATATCGATGAAATCGCACGGTGGTCGTCGATGAGCAACGACGAACGCAGTCGCATCCTGCATCGCGTGCAGCCGTTGCGGGCGCAGCTCCAGCAATCACTGCGCGGCTCGCTGGCCGACCACGAACGTTTGATGCGCGCGCTGCATCCGTTGGCCGATCCGCCGGCCGGCGATGGCTGGAACCGCAGTGAACTGATCGATCTGCTGCCGCCCGGGCCTCCGGTGGAAGCGGCCGTGCTCGCGGGAATCGTGCCGCGCGCCAGTGGCGCGCAGGTGATCCTCACCCGTCGCACCGAAACCCTGCGCACGCACGGTGGCCAGGTCGGATTCCCCGGCGGCCGCACCGAGCCCGACGACCGCGACGCCCTGGCGGCAGCATTGCGCGAGAGCCAGGAAGAAATCGCCTTGGCTCCGGGCCAGGTGCAGGCGCTGGGCTATCTCGATCCCTTCGTGACGATCACCGGCTATCGGGTCACCCCGGTGGTGGCGGTGGTCGATCCGGACTTCGTGCCGGTGCCGCAGCCCAGCGAAGTGGCCGAGGTGTTCGAGGTGCCGCTGGACTACCTGATGGCGGCGGACAACCTGCGCCAGGTCGAAATCAACCATCGCGGCCGCATCCGTCACGTCCTTGAGTACAGCTGGCCCGGCCAGCGCATCTGGGGCGCCACCGCGGCCATTCTCTACAACCTGCGTCGCCGCCTGGAGCAAGTGCAATGAACCCGATCGATCCGCCGTGGACCACCCTGGTCGATGTCGCCACCCTGGCTGCCGCGTTGGGCGAGGGCATCCGCGTGGTCGACGCACGCGCCACCGCCAGCACCGCGGTGCGCGTGGTTGATGCGCGTTCCTCGCTGGCCGATCCGCAGGCGGGTAGCGGCCATTACCTGGCAGGTCATATCCCGGGTGCGGTGTATGCCGATCTGAATCGTGACCTGTCCGATCTGTCGCGCGTCGGCCATGGTCGCCATCCGCTGCCGGACAGCGATGCCTTCGCCGCGAAGCTCGGCCAGTGGGGTATCGGTCCTGACACGCAGGTGGTGGTCTACGACGGCAGCGACGGCAGCATGGCCGCTTCGCGCCTGTGGTGGCTGCTGCGCCTGATCGGGCACAGCAAGGTGGCCGTGCTCGATGGTGGTATCGCCGCGTGGCAGGCCGCAGGGCAACCTTTGGCGACGGGGCCGGACGAGGTGACCGCGCTGCCGGCTTACCTGGGCCGTTTCGACACCGCCCAGATCGCCAATGCCGAGGAGATCAGCGCACGCCTGAAGCACGCGCCGGGCTGGCTGGTCGACGCACGCGCGGGCGAACGCTTCCGCGGCGAAGTCGAGCCGCTGGACCCGGTCGCCGGCCACGTACCCGGCGCGGTCAACCGTCCGTTTGCGTTGAACGTCGCCGACGGCCGGCTGCGCGATGCACAGGAACTACGCGTCGAACTGCAGGGTGTGATCGGCAACCGTGATCCGCAGCAGGTGGTGCTGATGTGCGGCTCCGGCGTGACCGCCTGCCACCTGCTGCTGGCGATGGAAAGCGCAGGCCTGAGCGGCGCACGCATCTACGCCGACTCCTGGAGCGGTTGGGTGAGCGACAGCAGCCGCCCGGTGGCGACCGGCGCCTGAGAAGCGCGGGGTCGGATCCGTTTTCCAACGGAAAACGGCTCTGACCCCGTGCCGACCAAGGTCGGCACCCACCAACAGCGGCATAAATCTGTCGAAGGCGGGGTGGGTCCGGTTGCGGGGGTGTCCGCGGCATGGACGCCGCGGCCAAGCCCCCATGGACGGGTTTACGGCGTCCCCCGCAACCGGACCCACCCCGCCATGCCCCGGAATGCCAGCTCTTGACGTTGACGTTGACGTTGACGTTGCTTCTGCGGGTGCAGGGCGCAGCCCTGCCACTTACCCAACCGGCTGCAGCGGCACCTTCGCCAGCACCCGCGCCCACGGGAACAACGGCCCCGGATCACGTTTGCGCGCCACCATCAGCGTCGGATCATCGCTGGCCGGCACCTGCTCCCGATCCAGCTGGTCATGCCCGGCAATCCGCTGCAGCGACGGATAGCGTGCCACCAGCGCCAGCAGCAGCCGCTCCAGCGCTTCCAGCTGCGCCTCGGTGTAGGCCTCGTCCATCGCCTGGTGACGGCTGTCGAACCAGTGCGGGTAGCGCCCGGTATTGACCAGTTCGATACCCAGCGTATGCGCGTTCATGCCGCGCACATGGTGGGCCACCCGTTCCGGTGCCACGTACTGCACCACGCTGCCATCGCGGTCGATGTAGAAATGCCCGCTGTTGCCGGCACCACTGTCGTACAGCACACGCTCGCCGTACTCGCGGGCCATCGCCAGGTCGGGCAACTCGGTGCAGTGGATCACCACCATCTCCAGCGTGGCCGGGTCGCGTAGTGGCAGGCGGTCTTCGTAGGGCAGGGGCTGCAGCTGCAGGCCGGGCAGGAGCGGGTTGGGCATCCGGCGATGCTAGCATTGCGGCATGAACCTGCCTTCCCTTTCCTTGTCGGCCCGTTCGTGCGGAGCGCACGCATGAGCCGCGGCCACTGCATCCTGTCCCACGGCTTCGAGAGCGGCCCGGAAGCGACCAAGGTCACCGCGCTGGCCGAGGTGGCACAGCGCCTGGGCTGGACCCATGAGCGCCCGGACTACACCGACCTGGACGCGATGAGCGAGGTCAGCCGGGTGGGCGACGTGCCGACCCGCCTGCGCCGCCTGGTTGAACGCACCGCCATCGCCGCCCGGCAGGGCCCGGTGGTGCTGGCCGGCTCCAGCCTGGGCGCCTACATCTCCGCCATCGCCTCGCTGCAGGTGCCGGTGGCCGGCCTGTTCCTGATGGTGCCGCCCACCACCATGGGCCCGATGCCGGTGCTGGATGCCGCCGCCGTGCCGATCACCGTGGTGCAGGCCTGGCATGACGATGTGGTCCCGGCCGCCGGGGTGATCGCCTGGGCGCAGGCGCGTTCGGCGCAGCTGCTGCTGGTCGACGACGGCCACCGCCTGGAACGCCACGTGGAGGCCTCCGCGCAGGCCTTCGAGCGCCTGTTGCGGCAACTGTGAAGCCCGGGCGCACGGCGCGCCCGCCCGCATTGACTACAATGGCAGCCCCGCCGCCCCTGGCGCGGGCCTGCCGGCCGTGCCTACGGCCCTCCTTTCCGACCGGCCCGGCCCCTGTGCCGCGCCCGACCACCTGCGAACCGATCCCGTGAAATTCTTCGTCTCCTGCGCCAAGGGCCTGGAATACCTGCTTGCCGATGAACTGTCGGCCCTGGGCCTTGGCAAGGCCACTGCCACCATTGCCGGCGTCAACGCCGAGGGCGAACTGGAGCAGGCGCTGCGGATCGTGATGTGGTCGCGCCTGGCCAGCCGCGTGCTGTGGCCGATCGACGAGTTCGAGTGCCCGGACGAGCAGGCCCTGTATGACGGCGTGCGTGCGCTGCCGTGGCACGAGCACATCAAGCCGGAGATGACCCTGGCGGTGGACGCACACGTGTCCGGCGACAAGATCACCCATGCCCGCTTCGCCGCGCAGCGGATCAAGGACGCCATCGTCGATCGCATGCGCGATGAAGGCCTGGAGCGTCCCTCGGTCAACACCGACCTGCCTGATGTGCGCGTCAACCTGTCGCTGCGCAAGGGCCGCGCCTCGCTGTCGATCGACCTCGGCGGTGGCCCGCTGCACCGCCGTGGCTGGCGCGGTGCTGCCCACGAGGCACCGCTGAAGGAGAACCTGGCCGCCGCGCTGCTGCTGCGCGCGCAGTGGCCGCGCCTGCACGCCGCCGGTGGCGGCCTGCTGGACCCGATGTGCGGCAGCGGCACGCTGCTGATCGAAGGCGCGCTGATGGCTGCCGACGTCGCCCCGGGCCTGATGCGCCACGGCAGCCTGCCGCCGAGCCGTTGGCTGGGCTTCGACAAGTCGGCCTGGAAGACTATCCAGAGCGAAGCGCGCGATCGCGAGGCCGCTGGCCTGGCCGCGCTGAAGCCGGTCATCCACGGCAGCGACATCGACCCGACCGCGATCCAGGCGGCACGCGAGAATGCCGAGGTCGCGGGCGTCGCCCACGCGATCCGTTTCACCCGTGCCGACGTTGCCGACCTGGCCGCGCCCGAACAGGAGATCGGTGCGGTGGTCTGCAACCCGCCCTACGACGAGCGCCTGGCTGCGGATCCGGCGCTGTACCGCGCATTGGGCAATGCCCTGCAGAAGGCGGTGCCGCAGTGGCGCGCCAGCCTGCTGTGCGGCAACGACGAACTGGCCTTCGCCACCGGCCTGCGCGCGGGCAAGAAGTACCAGATGTTCAATGGTGCGCTGGAATGTGCGCTGATCGTCTGCGACCCGATCGCCGTGCCGGGCCGTGATCCGGCACAGCCACGCGAGCTGAGCGAAGGTGCGCAGATGGTGGCCAACCGCCTGCGCAAGAACCTGAAGAAGTTCAAGAGCTGGCGCGCCCGCGAGCACATCACCTGCTTCCGTGCCTATGACGCCGACCTGCCGGAATACGCGGCCGCCATCGACGTCTACGAGGAAGACGGTGGCAAGCGCCGTACCTTCCTGCACGTGCAGGAATACGCCGCACCGGCCGCGATTCCGGAGAACGACGTGCGCCGCCGCCGCAACGAGCTGCTGGCTGCCGCGCGCGAAGTGTTCGGCGTGCCGCCGGAACAGGTCTCGATGAAGTCGCGCGAGCGCGGCAAGGGCGGCAGCAAGTACGGCCGCTTCGAGCAGCGAGATGAATTCATCGTAGTGCGCGAGAACAACGCACTGCTGCAGGTGAACCTGTTCGACTACCTCGATACCGGCTTGTTCCTCGACCATCGCCCGCTGCGCCGGATGATGGCCGAGCAGGTGCGTGGCAAGCGTTTCCTCAACCTGTTCTGCTACACCGGCGTGGCCAGCGTGCAGGCCGCCGTGGCTGGTGCCGCCAGCACCACCAGCGTCGACCTGTCGGCCACTTACCTGCAGTGGTGCTACGACAACCTGGCGTTGAACGGGCAGGGCGGCAACCAGCACCTTCTGGTGCAGGCCGATGCGATGGCCTGGCTGGAAGGTGACCGTGGCCAGTACGACGTGATCTTCTGTGACCCGCCGACCTTCTCCAACTCCGCACGCGCCGATGACTTCGACGTGCAGCGCGAACAGCTGAAGCTGCTGCGTGCGGCGGTGGCGCGGCTGGCCCCGGGGGGCGTGCTGTACTTCTCGAACAACTTCCGCCGCTTCAAGCTGGAAGAAAACGCCATTGCCGAATTTGCCCAGTGCCGCGAGATCACCGCGCGCACCATCGGCCCGGACTTCGAACGCAACGCGCGCATCCATCGCGCGTGGGAGCTGAAGCGGTTGGGGTAACACGACGCCCGGGGTCGGATCCCCTGCGCGAAGCGCAGGGGCTCTGACCCCATCTGGATCTACGTACCAGGGGTCAGAGCCCTTGCGCTTCGCGAAAGGGATCCGACCCCGGTGGCCCGGCTACAGCAACGCCACCACCAGCCCCAACACCGGCAGCGCGATCGCCAGTGGCACGATCCACTTCGGCTGGTACGGATACAACCCGAACGACAGCGCCAGACCGCCCAGTGTCATCGTTCCCAGCCACAGCACCGGGCCAATCGCCCAGCCGTGGTCGGCCACGCACAGTGCGAACGCTACCGCCAGCAGTACCCAGCCCAGTACCCGCCACTGCGTGCGCCGTGCCGGGGGGGCTGCAGCCTTGCCGTGCAGATCGTGCTGGTGCTTTTCCATCGCCAGCGACAACGCGGTGAACGCAGAGAACGACAGGGTCAGCGCCAGCAGCATCATGCGCTGGCCTCCGCTTCGGCCGCTTCTGCAGTGTTCACCGATGCCTTCGGCGCAGCCGCAGCGGCCGCACGCTTCTTCTTCTCGGCCGCACTCAGCGGTGGCGTCCAGCGCTGCATGCGCCAACCGCACAGCGCCAGCATCGCGCCGAACGCGATCATCGACAGATCGAAGCCAGCCAATACCCAGTCGCCGTTGCGCAGGGTGTTGCCCAGGTGCGCATGCGTGGTCAGCGCATTGACCACCGGTACCAGTGCGAACGCGGCCGCGCCCAGGTAGAGCTGCCACGCCCACATCATCCGCTTCGGCCAGATGAAGGCGGCCAGCAGCGCGCCGGCCCAGGCGTAGAAGAACACGTTGGCCTCCGCACTCGAGCGCTCGGCGATGTCCAGCGGCAGCAGGCGGTTGCCCCAGAAGTAGGCGGCGAAGGCGATCGGCAGGCCGGCCACGGTGCCGATGTTCAGCGCATCGACCAGGCGCAGGCCGAAGCCGGTGCGGCCACTCTTGGCGTGCCTGGGCCGTTCCTTCACCGCCCACAGCACCACGCCGCTGGCCACCATCAGGCAGCCGACCAGGCCGGACAGGAAGAACAGTGCACGCAGGCCCCAGTCGGCGAAGCGGGCCAGGTGCAGGCCATACAGCACGCCACGGGTCGCGGTAGCTCCGCCCGACGGTGGCGTCTCTTCCAGCAGCGCACCGCTGACCATGTCGTAGCGCACGGCCGGGGTGTCGGTGGACAGGCGCTTGCCGTCACGCTGGCGGATGTCGATCACCGCATTGGCCGCGCCCGGGTTGGATACGGTGAAGCCGGCCACTTCCACGCCGTGCCAGTGTGCACGTGCGCTGTCCAACAGCTGTGCGATCGGCAGCGGCGCGGCGCGGCCTTCGGCCGGTGCGGTCACCTCCGGCATGCCACCGAAGGCCTCGACGAAGAACTGGTCCTCGTCCTGCGGGTAGGCCACCTTCACGCCCCACGGCAGGTACATGATCATCAACGTCACAATGCCGGTGTAGGTGATCATCGCGTGGTAGGGCAGGGCCATCACCGCGCTGACGTTGTGGAAATCAAGCCAGGAACGCAGGCCCTTGTCCTTGCGGAAGGTGAAGAAGTCCTTGAAGATTTTCTTGTGGGTGATGACGCCGGTGATGATCGCCACCAGCATGAACATCGCGCAGAAGCCGACCAGATAGCGTGCCCACAGCACCGGGATGTAGTGCAGGTCGAAGTGCAGGCGGTAGAAGAAGTCGCCGCCGCGGGTCTCGCGCGCCTTCAATGCCTGGCCGGTGTTGGGGTCCAGCGTGGCGTCGCCGAAGCCACCGCGGCGGCCACGGCTGGGATCGGCCAGTTCCGGCGGCAACCGCCAGAACATCTGCATGGCCGGGTTGCGCGGCTGCGGCAGTGTGACGAACCAGTTTTCGGCCTGCGCGGCGTTGGCCTGCAGGTAGTCCACCGCGCGCTGTGCGGCGACGTCGATGCTGACGTTGCTGGACGGCAGTTCCGGACGCATCCAGCGGCTGATTTCCTCGCGGTAGTAGCTGGCCGTGCCAGCCATGAAGATCAGCAGCAGCAACCAGCCAACCAGCAGCCCGGTCCAGGTGTGCAGCCAGGCCATCGACTGGCGGAATCCGTTCTTCATGCCCAGGCCCCCATCAGGCGTGCAATGGCGGCCATCAGCAGCGCGGGCGCGAGGATGCCGACCCAGGCGCGCAGCGCGCTGCGGGTGGCGAATGCCCACAGTGCCGCACAGGCGGCGACCAGGATGGCCAGCAGCATGCCGGTCAGCACGGTCTGGCCACGTGCGCCGGGCAGGGCCACGGCGCAGAACACGCTGGTCATCGAGGCCAGTGCGTAACCGCCGAAGATCGCGGCCAACGAGCGTGACAGCACGCCCCAGCGCGGGTTGGAAAAGAAGGTGCGGGGGCTGGCGGTTGCGGGCGAGCGGTCCACGGCATTCCTGCAGGTAGGAGAGGGGATGGAACGCGTCCGCGGCCCCCTTGCGCCCTGCGCATGTCGCCCAGCGTGTCCCATCGACAAAGCACGGCCCGCGCAGACGGGCAGTTCAGAGGTCGGGGATGTACACGGGCGATGGGTGCGTCTCCGCACCCGATTGGCTAAGCGTACAACCGATCAGTAAATGATAGGCATTCGCATTTTATGAATCAAGCGTGATGACCCGAGGGGCGCGTTGAGGCCTAGAACCTGAACACCACTGTCGCCGCATGCAGCAGCAGGCCGATCAGGCCACCCACCAGGGTGCCGTTGAAGCGGATGAACTGCAGGTCGCGGCCCACGCTCAGTTCCAGCTGTTCCACCAGATGGCGCTCGTCCCAGCCCTTCACGGTCTGCGCGATATGCGTGGTCACGCCTTCGCGCAGGCGGCCGGTCAGGCGTTGCGCGCCTTCCAGCAGGTGCTGGTTGAGGGCCTCGCGCAGCGCCGGGTCGGCCTGCAGGCTGGCACCGAGCGAACCCAGGCTGCGCTGCAGGTGGCCGACCAGCGCCGAGTCCTCGCGCTGCAGGTCCGCGCGCAGGCTGGCGTGGATGCGCGCCCACAACCCCTGCACGTAGTCCTGCAGGGCCGGATGGTCGATCATTTCCTGCTTGAGCTGTTCGATGCGCTCGGCCAGGGCCGGGTCCTCGCGCAGGCGCTGCACGTAATTCTGCAGCCAGCTCTCGTAGTCCTGGCGCAGCGGATGCTGCGGCTCGGCCAGTACCTGCTGCAGCTCTTCCAGTACCGCGCGGGCCAGGCGCTCGGCCAGGCTGTCGCCGATCTCGTCAATCGGCTTGACCCAGTTCACCGTGCTCGACAGCGTCGGCCATTCGCGCTGGATGTAACGCACGATCAGCTGCGAGGCGCGTTCTTTCACCTCGGGCTGCTCGAGCCAGCGGCCCAGCCGCTGCAGGCCTTCGTCCAGCACGCGCTGGTGGCGACCATCGGCGGTCAGCAGGGCCAGCAGTTCACCGGCAGTGGCAGCGGCATTCCACTGCCGCAACTGCTGCACAACGAAGCCGTGCAGCTGCCGGCGCACGGCGGTTTCGTCGAAGAAATCCAGTGCCTGCAGCGCCCAGCCGCGGGCCATGTCGGCCAGCATGCGCGAGCGTGCCGGGTCGGCCAGCCAGCTGCCGAGGCGGCTGGCCGGATCGAACACCTGCAGCTTGGCCAGCAGCACGCCCGGCTCCAGGAACTGGTCGCGCACGAACAGCGCAAGGCTGTCGCCGATGCGTTCCTTGCTGCGCGGGATGATCGCGGTGTGCGGGATCGGCAGGCCCATCGGCCGGCGGAACAGCGCGACCACGGCGAACCAATCGGCCAGTGCGCCCACGGCTGCGGCCTCGCAGAACGCCGAAACCCAGGCCCAGATGCCGCGCTCGCCCTGCCAGTGGCTGACCGCGAAACCGGCCAGCATCAACAGCAGCAGGCCCAGCGCGAGGGCTTTCAGGCGCCGCAGCTGAGCGCGGCGCGGGTCGTTGGCAGACGTCATGCCGGAAGTCTAACCGGCACGGCATGAGCATCTGGTAGTGCCGGCCGCTGGCCGGCAACCTCAACGCACCCGATACGTTCATGGCGTTGCCGGCCAGCGGCCGGCACTACCCCTTGGTTCAGAGCGCTTCCAGTTGCTTGCGCAGCGCGGCCAGTTGCGCGCGCAGGGTGTCGTTCTCGCGGGTCAGCGCGACCACCCGACGGCGCAGCGCTGGTGCGTCCTCGCCCAGCTGCTCCAGCGCCGACAGCACCTCGGCATCGCGGCTGGCGATCTCGTCCTCATCTGCCTCCTCGAAATCCATCTCGGCTGCTTCCGGCTTCGGCGCACGCGGCTTGCGCTTGGACTCGCGCACGCGCTTGGCGGCCTGCTTCAGCTCGTCCTTGCCACCGGCGGCGGCGGCGCGCTGCTCTTCTTCCGGCAGGTCAGCCACGGCGGCGGCGGCGCTGATCGAGATCACGCCGGCCTTGACCGCTTCCACCACCTCGGCCGCGGCCTGGGCGTGGATGCGCTCGATCATGCCAACCTGGCTGGTGCTCAGCTTGGCTTCGCGGGCCAGCTCGGCGCGGCTGATCTTCGGCGCCGGCTCCCACGGTGGGCTGTCTTCACCGGCCTCATCGGTGGCGTCGGCAGTGCCATCGCTCTCGCGCTGCAGCTGCGCCTGCTCGATCTGCTTGCGGGCGGCCAGGATGTCGCGCTTGCGCAGCGCCAGCACGCCGCGCTGGAAGTCGGACACGCTGCGACGGCCCAGGTGCTGCTCGATCATCCACAGGTGCACGTCTTCCATGCTCTGGAAGCGGGTGTTCTGTACGGTGTTGAAGGGCAGGCCATGCTTCTGGCAGATGCCGAAGCGGTTGTGGCCGTCGACCAGTACGTTGCCCCACAGGACCAGCGCGTCACGACAGCCCTCGGCCAGGATGCTGCGCTCCAGCGCGTCATGTTCGTCCGCAGTCAGCGGGTCGATATAGGCCTTGAGTTCTTCTTTGACGACGATATCCATGGGCACGGCAGCGAGCAGGAGCGGAACCGCCCATTGTACCCGCTCGCCGCCGCCGGCCAGGGCTCAGGCAGTGGCCCGGATCATCTCGCCCAGCGTGCCGGTGATCTGGTCGATCTGCGCCTTGTCCACGATCAGCGGGGGCGACAGCGCGATGATGTCACCGGTACAGCGCACCAGCAGCCCGCCGTCGTGGAAGCAGCGCCGATAGACCTCGTAGCCCCGGCTGCCCGGCGCATCGCGGCGAGGCGCCAGCTCGACCGCGCCGACCAGGCCGAAGTTGCGGATGTCGATCACGTTGGGGAGGCCCTGCAGCGCATGCAGCCGTTCCTGCCAGTACTCGCCCAGCTCGATGGCGCGCTCGAAAAGGCGCTCCTCGGCGTAGACCTCCAGCGTGGCCAGTGCGGCCGCGCAGGCCAGCGGATGCCCCGAACAGGTATAGCCATGGAACAGCTCGATGGCCTGTGGCGGTGCCTGCATCAGGGTTGCATGCACCGCGTCGCTGGCCAGCACGCCGCCCAGCGGCACTGCGCCGTTGCTGACCGCCTTGGCGAAGGTCAGCAGGTCGGGGGTGACCCCGAAGCGCTGTGCGGCGAATGGCATGCCGACCCTGCCGAAACCGGTGATGACCTCATCGAACACCAGCAGGATGCCGTGGTGGTCGCACAGCTCGCGCAGGCGCTGCAGGTAGCCCGGCGCCGGCAGAATCACCCCGGCGGAACCGGCAATGGGTTCGACGAAGACCGCCGCGATGGTTGAGGCATCATGCAGTGCGATCAGTCGTTCCAGGTCATCGGCCAGCTCGGCGCCCTGGCGCGGCAGGCCTTTGCTGAACGCATTGCGCTGCAGGTCCAGGGTGTGGCGCAGGTAGTCCACGCCGCCCAGCTGCAGGCCGAACGCCCTGCGGTTGTTGGGCAAGCCGCCCAGCGCCATGCCGCCGAAGCCCACGCCGTGGTAGGCCTTCTCGCGGCTGATGAAACGCGTGCGCTGGCCCTCGCCACGCTGGCGGTGGTAGGCCAGCACGATCTTCATCGCGGTATCCACCGCCTCCGAGCCGGAGCTGGTGAAGAACACATGGTTCAGTGGCGTCGGCGCCAATGCGGCCAGTCGCTGCGCCAGCGCGAAGGCCGGCGGTGAGCCCATCTGGAAGGCCGGCGAGTAGTCGAGCGTGCGTGCCTGCTCGACGATGGCCTCGACGATGCGTGGGCGGGCATGGCCCGCGTTGCAGCACCAGAGGCCGGCGGTGCCATCGAGGATCTGGCGGCCGTCGACATCCTCGTAGTGCATGCCCTCGGCACGCACCAGCACACGCGGCGCGGCCTTGAACTGGCGGTTGGCGGTGAACGGCATCCAGTACGCCTCCAATGACTCCGGGCGTTGGGTAGCCAGATCGTGCAGGTCGCTCGCGGAACGCTTCATGCCAGCTCCATCGGGTCCGATGGGGGAAATGTAGCGCAGCCACGTCACGGCGGAGTCGCGGCCGCGCCGGTATAACCGGGGAAACTGTTCCGAGGAGCCCGACATGGCCGACTTTCCCGACCGCAGCCACTGGCAGGTGCTGGCCCAGCAGCTTTCGATGCCCGCACAGGCCTTCATTGATGGTCGTTACACCGACGCTGCCAGCGGCGCGCGCTTCGACTGCATCAGCCCGATTGATGGGCGCGTGCTGGGGGTGGTCGCCGACTGCGATGCAGAGGACGTAGAGCGCGCAGTGCGGTCGGCGCGGCGTGCCTTCGATGCGGGCCACTGGTCAGAGGCCAGCCCGGCCCATCGCAAGCGGGTGTTACTGGCCTTGGCGGCATTGGTGGAAAAGCACGCTGATGAGTTGGCCCTGCTGGAAACCCTGGACATGGGCAAGCCGGTGCGCGACGCACGCCGTATCGACCTGCCCGGCGTGGTGCGCTGCCTGCGCTGGACCGCCGAAGCGGTGGACAAGCTGTACGGCGAAGTCGCGCCGACTGGCCCACACGAGCTGGGCCTGGTCACGCGCGAGCCAGCCGGCGTGGTCGCAGCGATCGTGCCATGGAACTTTCCGTTGCTGATGGCCTGCTGGAAGATCGCGCCTGCGCTGGCCATGGGCAATTCGGTGGTGCTCAAGCCTTCCGAGCGGTCGCCCTTGAGTGCGTTGCGATTGGCCGCGCTGGCCGCTGAGGCGGGCCTGCCGGACGGCGTGCTGAACGTACTGCCAGGCCACGGTACGCGCGTCGGTGAACCGTTGGCGCTGCACATGGATGTGGACGTGCTGGCCTTCACCGGTTCCACCGCCACCGGCGCGAAGCTGCTGGAGCATGCGGGACGGTCCAACCTCAAGCGGGTCTGGCTGGAATGCGGTGGCAAAAGCCCGCACCTGGTGTTCGCCGACGCACCGGACCTGGACGCAGCGGCCAAGGCCGTGGCGCAGGGCATCTTCTTCAACCAGGGCGAAGTCTGCACCGCCGGCTCGCGGCTGCTGGTGCAGCGCTCGATCCGTGAGGACTTCGTGCACCAGGTGATTGCCTACGGCCAGCATATGCAGCCGCAGCATCCACTGGAGGCCGATGCACCGATGGGCGCTCTGGTCGATGCCGCGCACGTGGACAAGGTGCTGGCCGATATCGCACGGGCCGAAGGCGAGGGCGCCCGCCTGCTGCTCGGCGGCCATCGGGCCGAGGTGGAGGCCGGCGGCTGCTATGTGCAGCCCACGGTGTTCGACCAGGTGCGTCCGGACCACGCGTTGGCACGCGAGGAGGTGTTCGGCCCGGTGCTGGCGGTACTTGGTTTCGAGGATGAAGCGGAGGCAGTGCGCGTGGCCAATGACAGCCGCTATGGGTTGGCGGCGGGCCTGTGGACACGCGACCTCGGCCGCGCCCATCGTGTCGCACGCCAGCTGCGCGCCGGCAGCGTGTGGGTGAACGGCTGGGATGGTGGCGACATGACCGCACCGTTCGGTGGCTACAAGCAGTCCGGCAATGGGCGCGACAAGTCACTGCATGCGTTCGACAAGTACAGCGAGATCAAGGCCACCTGGATCCAGTTGTAACGACGTGGCTGCTTGACCGCTGTTCGCTCTTTGTAGCGTCGAGCCCTGCTCGACTGCTTCTCGCGAAGAGCAGTCGAGCCTTGCTCGACTCTACAGAAGGCAGAAAGCCGTCGAGCTACCGGCAGCGGGCACTCACCTGCAGCACTGCCGCGCGCAG
Source organism: Stenotrophomonas sp. YJH_SMC_133 (assembly GCF_059370655.1). Classification (NCBI taxonomy): domain Bacteria; kingdom Pseudomonadati; phylum Pseudomonadota; class Gammaproteobacteria; order Lysobacterales; family Lysobacteraceae; genus Stenotrophomonas; species Stenotrophomonas sp. YJH_SMC_133. The sequence goes on from NZ_JCAFTW010000007.1 coordinate 153,923, forward strand.
CATGTCGCGGTCGGCTTCTTCGACCGCGTTCTGGAAATAGTCCATGTCCTGTTTACCCAGTTCGCACGGGTCGACGATGTATCCCGGCGGCCAAAGCCCCAGCAGTTGCGCCACGCCATGCACGATCTGCTCGGGGCTCATCTGCCGACGGATCCGGAAGTAATTGCGGCGAGGCCCGAACGCAGGATGGACCTCGCGCCGACCGATCAGGCGCGGCGCCACGCCAGCTGCGCTGATGCCGTCACCGCCGTCGATGCTGCCCGCAGGCAGGCTCAGGATCAGTGGCGCCACTGCAGCCACGTTCCCCGCGGCAGGCAGGGCGCTCTCTGCCTGTGCAACCGGGGCAGGGCGGGGCATCATCGATGCGGCCGGACGCGTCATCTTTGCGGAGGGCAAGGCGGGCTGTTGAGGTACCGGCGCCGGCGGTTCCGGTGGCAGCCAATGCAGCGAGATCCGCGGGCCCTCACCGCTACGCAGTTCGATCCGGCCGCTGTCCTGCAGCCACAGAGCGAGCCCGCCATGCACCAGCAGTACCACCAGCCATGCCGCCATGCGCGGCAGCTTCGGCGAATCGGAGCATGACAACGCAACTGCAGCCATGGGCAAGGCATCCATGCAGGGACCGGTGGCGCAGCCTAGCCGGCGGCCGGAAAAATTCCGTTGGCATCGGTGTCGGCTGAAACCATCGTCCCGTGCGGCCATCGGCCCGTGGCAGAATCGGGCGATCCGCCGTTACCCGTGTTGCCGATGTCGACGATCACTGCTGCCGCGCCGCCCGTGAACTCCCCCCGTCGTGTCCTGCTGGCCAGCCTGATCGGCACCACCATCGAATTCTTCGATTTCTATATCTACGCCACGGCCGCCGTGCTGGTGTTCCCGCACCTGTTCTTTCCGGACAGTAGTGAGCAGGCGGCCCTGCTGCAGTCACTGGCGACCTTCGCGGTGGCGTTCATCGCGCGTCCGGTCGGCTCGGCGGTGTTCGGCCATTTCGGCGACCGCATCGGCCGCAAGGCCACCCTGGTCGCCGCGCTGCTGACCATGGGCCTGTCCACGGTGCTGATCGGCCTGCTGCCGACCCATGCGCAGATCGGGCTGTGGGCGCCGGCGCTGCTGGCGCTGTGCCGTTTCGGCCAGGGCCTGGGGTTGGGCGGCGAGTGGGGTGGGGCGGTGCTGCTGGCCACCGAGAATGCGCCGCCGGGCAAGCGCGCCTGGTACGGCATGTTCCCGCAGCTGGGCGCACCGCTCGGCTTCCTGCTGTCGGCCGGCATCTTCCTCGTGCTCGGCCGCTGCCTGAGCCAGAACGACTTCCTGCAGTGGGGCTGGCGCATTCCGTTCGTGGCCAGCGCGCTGCTGGTCGGCCTCGGCCTGTGGGTGCGCCTGAACATCCACGAGACGCCGGACTTCAAGAAGGCGCTGGAGCGCAAGGCGCCGGTGCGGTTGCCGATGTGGACGGTACTGCGTGACCACCCGGTACCGATGCTGCTCGGCACGCTGGGTGCGTTCGCCACCTTCGTGCTGTTCTACCTGATGACGGTGTTCAGTCTCGGCCATGGCACCGCGGTGCTGGGCTACAGCCGCGAGCAGTTCCTGCTGATGCAGATGGCCGGCATGCTGTTCTTCGCGCTGGGCATCCCGCTGTCGGCGCGCTATGGCGACCGTTGGGGCACGCGGCGCACGATGATTGTTGCCAGCGTACTGATCGTCGGCTTCGGCGTACTGTTCGCACCGTTGTTCCAGCCGCACAGCCCGTGGCTGGTCACCGCCTTCCTGTGCCTGGGCCTGTTCCTGATGGGGCTGACCTACGGCCCCTGCGGTACCTTCCTGGCCGAGATCTACCCGGTGGAGGTGCGCTACACCGGTGCTTCGCTGTCATTCAACCTGGCCGGCATTCTCGGTGCGGCACCGGCGCCGTACCTGGCCACCTGGCTGGCCGAACGCTTCGGCCTGGTCGCGGTCGGCTACTACCTGTGCCTGACTGCGGTGGCGACCCTGTGCGCGCTGGTGGCACTGCACCGGCGCGCGCTGCGGCTCAACCAAAGAAGCGCTTGAGCGTGCGACCCAGCCAGCCGCCGCCCTGGTGTTCGCGGGCGAACTGGTTCAGGTGCGCCTTGACCTGTTCGGCGTAGGCCTGGTCGTCGCCGCGGATGTGGTTGAACAGCCAGCGCGAGAGCATGGTGCGCAGCTCGTCACTGATGTCCTCGCCGGCCTGGAAGCGCATGCGGTACTCCGAGACACGCTTGATGAAGACCTCATGCACGCGTTTGTGCGCGGCACAGAACGGGTAGCCCGCTTCCTCCATCAGCTCTTCCTCGAACGCGAAGTGCGACATGGTGTAGTCCACCACCTCGTCGATCACTTCACCCACTGCGGCACGCTGCATGCTGGCCTGGGCCACGTGCAGGTGGTTGAGCATTTCGATGATGCGGCGGTGTTGTTGGTCGATCACATCGATGCCGATGTTCAGATCGTCCTGCCAGACCAGTAGTGCCATCCCCGGCTCCCCTTCATGCGTATGTCGGGGCCGACTGTAGAGCCGCCCGGCGCGGGCGGCGTTGATCTGGATCAAAGCGTACCGGTCAGGGCAGCGCCGGCTCGCGTGGGCGCAGCGGGCTGGCGACCGTGGTGCAGCTGACCCGGTTGCGGCCACCGGCCTTTGCCAGGTACAGCTGGCGGTCGGCTTCGGAGATCAGCCGGTGCAGTGCATCGCGCTGCGGGCGCAGGCAGCACAGCCCGATGCTGACCGTCATGCGCAGCGTGGCGGTGCCGATGTCCACCTCCAGCGCGGCGATGCGCTGGCGCAGCTCCTCGAAGTACAGCAGCGCCTCGTCCTGTTCCATGTCCGGCACCAGCAGGCAGAATTCCTCGCCGCCGAAGCGCGCGATCAGGTCGTGGCTGCGTGCATGCGTGGCCACCGCGCCGGCCACCGCGCGCAGCGCATCGTCGCCGGCTTCGTGGCCATGGGTGTCATTGATGTGCTTGAAGTGGTCGATGTCGATCATCGCCACCGCCACGCACTGGCCGTGCAGCTGCAGCTGCGGCAGCTGGCGCTGGCTCTGCTCCAGGAAGCAGCGGCGGTTGGGCAGGCCGGTGAGGAAATCGCGGGTGGCCAGGTCCTGCAGGGTGCCGATCAGCTCCAGCTGGTCCACATTCTGCGAGACCCGGCAGAAGAATTCCTCGCGCGAGAACGGCTTGCGCAGGAAATCGTTGGCGCCGTTCTTCAGGAAGCGCGGAATCAACGATGCATCGGTATTGCCGGAGATGCCGATCACCGCCACCTTGTCGCGCGAGCGCAGGGTGCGCAGGCGGCGGGTGAACTCCACGCCCTGCATGCCCGGCATTTCCTGGTCGACCACGGCCAGGCGGATCGCCGGATGCGCCTCGATCGCGGCCAGGCCTTCGTTGCCATCGGCCGCTTCGTGCACCTCATGGCCGTACATGCGCAGCAAGGCTGCGGCATAACCGCGCGCGGACGGTGAGTCGTCCACCACCAGCGCGGCGATGCGCCGGTTGCGCTCCAGCCGCTGCACCAGCCACACCAGGTAATCGATGCTGCCGGGAGTGTTCTTCAGCACGTAGTCGATGATCTGCTGCTGCAGCACGCGCTTGCGCAGGTCCTCGTCGTACACGCCGCTGACCACCACGGTGGGCAGGTCGCGCTTGAGGAAGAACTCGACCACCGCGTCGCGGTCGCCATCGGCCAGGACCAGCCCGGTCAGTACCAGGAACCAGCCGCCACCTTCGCTCAGCAGGCGGTCGGCCTCGGCCAGGGTGGAGGCGATCACCACCGGCAGTTCCAGGCGCTGCTCGATGGCCTCGCGCAGCATGCCGGTGAAGGCGCGGGAGTTTTCGACCAGCAGGATCCGCTGCGGCAGCGGATCGGCCAGGTCGCCATCGACGGCGGCCTGCGGCAGGACGGGCATGATGCGGTGGCTCACGAGGGAGGGGCTCGGCACGGATAACGGCGGTTTCGGGTGTAACTTTAGCGGCGAACGTTGCGCGCCGGGCCAGATTCCGCGTCAGGCCGCCGCTGGCGACGCGTGGGTGATCGGTTCATGCAGGACCAGCCGCAGCCGATTGCCGCGGCAGTGGACCGTTCCGCCGTAGGCAAGCATCCGTCCGGCCAGGCGCTCGACGGCCTGTTGGGTGGTACGCGTGGAAAGCGGGCAACCACGGTCGAGCAGGCTCACCACGGCAACAATGCCGCGATGCTTGCCTGCACGACCGCTTCGGGCGCGCACGCAGACCTGCCCGGTTTCCAGTTCCAGCAGAAGTGAAACCGCCTCGATCAGCGAGCGATAGATGGCCAGTTGCAGATCCACGGTCAGCAGGCAGGGATTGCCCGCCAGCCTGGGTGGAATGACGCGATGCGTGTTGTTCCAGATTTCGCATGCACCGCCGGCGTGCAGCGCGATGTAGAGCCCGACCTGCTCCAGTCCGGTGGGATAGACCAGGCTGGCCTGTTCGCGAAACAGCCGTGAATGTACCGACGACGCGTGCTGCAGGCTGTTTGCGACCGCATGGTGGCCTTGGGACTTCAGCCAGCTGACCATCTCGCTGAGCGAATTGTCCATGCCCTCGCCCAGGTGCTTCAGGTGGACGGCCCGTTCACGCAGCTCACGCTCGCTGGTCTGAAGTGAGCCGCGTGCCAGGCGCAGCGTGGTTGCCTCGGCCAGGCCGCGGGACCGGGCGCGCTGATGGTGATAGCTGATGCTGGAACCGAGTGCCAGCAGTGCGACACTCATCACCGCCATGTTCTGTTGGGTGGCGAACGTGCCCAGGTCGAACGAGGAAGGCAGGCCAGTGCTGGGCGTTGCGCCGTGCAGGGGGAGGTTCAACAACGGAATCGCGATGGCTGCGCCGCGCCACCCGTGCATGAAGGTCAGGGCGATGGCGGGAAGGGCGGCCAGCAGCACCATGTGTGTCCGCGTCGTGTGGGCGTCGGCGCGTGTCAATTGCATGCACAGGCCCAGCACCAGCATCACCAGGATCGCCGAGGCGGTAGGGGCGACGAAACGGTCTGTCCAACCGGGGTCGGCCTGCCGCCGCGACCAGAGGAATGCCAACGGTACCAGGGTGATGATGGCGGCGAAGTGGCCAAAGATCGTCCGGTCGACCGCGTCCAGCAGGTTGCTGGGCGGTGGGTTCGACCATAGGACATATGAAATGCCCAGGTTGAGACCCGGCACGAACAACGCTGTGCAGAACGACAGCGACAGCAGCCACAGACCGGTGGCTGCTTCGGACGGTATTCTCATCCGATGCAGGTAGACCACCAGCATCGCCATCGGCATCAGCAGCGTCGAAGCCAGGATGACCCAATCCAGGCCGTAGGTGTCGATCATGGGGATGCGCAGCGTTGCAAAGTACGCGTACTCGCCCAGCAGCAGGTAGGGCCACAGGCGGGTCGGGACGATCAGCAGTGCCGCTGCGCGGATGCCCGCCGGCAGGAAGAACTGATCCAGCGAAAACTGACGCGAGCCGAGGCAGCTCAGCGCATAGACGGCCGCGAGTGCGATGCCGGCTGGCCGGATACGGAAGCTCAGTTCAACTGCCTTCTTGAATCGGTCCAAACCCGAGCCTCCCTTGCTCGTGACATGGCAGCGGCCGTGCGGGTTGCTTGAACGCGCCATGACGCGCCATTGGATGACAGTATGGATGGAAGCAGGGGGGCGCAATTGCACGCCGGCGCCAGATCCTGACGGGGTGGATTCGGCGCCGACCAAAGATCACTTTCGCGCAATGATCTGCAGCTCCTTTCACCGGGATAGTCAGATCGCGGCCCGGGGGGCGCCAGTGTCCATGGAGCGTGTGCTTTCCCTCAAGGCTTCAGTAGTGCCTGCCTGGCGGGGAGCGTCCCGTGCTTCGGTCAACACCATCCTGAGCCTGTTGCCACTCAGGTCCATGTGGCCAGCGTGTGCGAGCACTCGGCCCAGCAGCTGCTCGTTTGCCAGCGCCTTTGCACGGCCTCCCAGTGATGCGTGGCGGTCCAGAAGAGCCACGCAGATGAAGGCACCACGCTTCCGGATGGAGCTTCCGCAGCGGATACTGACCGAGATCTGTCCACACTCGCACTTCAATAGAAGCGAGACCGCATCGACCACGAGTCGATAGGCAGCAAGCTGCAGGCCGACCCCGAGTGCGCAGGGGTCACCCTTCAACCTCGGCTGGCCGATGCGATGCGTAGCATTCCATGCCTCGCGCACCCCGCCAGCCTGCAACGCCACGTACAGGCCCAGCTGTTCCAGGGCGGCGGGATAGATCATGCTGGCCTGGGCCCGGAACAGGCGCGAATGCACCTCCGAGGTATGCCGCAGGCTGTCGGCCACGGCGTGATGACCCTGCGCATGCAGCCAGTTCACCATTTCGTTCAGCGACAGGTCCATGCCATCGCCCAGCTGGCGCAGGTGTGCCGCGCGTTCGCGCAGGTCCATCTCGCTGGCCAGGTGTGAATTCCGCGCAAGCTGCAGGGCCGCTCTGCCATCTTCCTCGCGCAGCCGGTGCTGGTTCTGGAAGTGGGTGATGCGCGCACCCAGCAACAGCAGGGCGATGCTGGCGATGGCCATGGCCTGCTGGGTAGCGAAGGTAGCCGGGTCGAATGCCGTCGGATGGTCGGCGGGGGTGCTGAGGCCAAGAATCATGTTAACGGCGGCGACACCGATGGCCGCACCGCGCCATCCCAGCAGGCAGGTCAGGGCGATCGCGGGAATAGGCAGGATCAACAGCAGCTGCAGCGAGCCGGGGGCCGTGATCGAGGCCGGTACCGGCGTCGCCTGCAGGCCAATGACCAGCATGGCGCCGAGTGCTGCGACCGTGGCCGCGACAGACCCGGTTGTCCATTTTTCCTCGGCGCGGCGGATCCACAGCAATGCCAGGGGTGCCAGGATCAGGATGCCGGTGAAGTCGCCCAGCGCATAGCGCAATACGTTGGTGATGAATGACGCGTTCTGCAACGGCTCCCAGAGCAGGTACGAGATTCCCAGGTTGAGCAGACTGATGACCGTCGCGGCGCATACCGCAATGGAGATCACGCCGACGATCGTGGTGCGTGCCAGCAGTTTCCGGTGCAGGCGCACGATCAGCATCACGGCAGGCATCAGGAACACCGAGGCCAGGATTACCCAGGTCAGGTTGTATTTGCTGATCAGGGGGATGCGCAGATGCGCGAAGTAGGCGTATTCACCCATCAGCAGGTAGGGCCAAAGACGGGGCGGGCACAGCAACAGCGCGGCCACCCGCACGCCGGCAGGCAGGCAGGAAGAACTGGTCCAGTGACAGCTTGCGCGCACCCCAGCAGGCGAGGGCATAGAGCAGCGCCAGCGCCAGCCCTTCGGGGCTGACCCGTATCCTCACCAGCAGGCCGTCCTTCCACCACTGCATCCACGTGCTCCCCAGCTCCTGCGCCGATTATGTGGCTGGGAAGGGCCCCGCTACCACAACGCATCCCGCAGCTTGTACCACGACATCGCCGCCACCAGCAGGGGCGTGCGGAGCAGCCGGCCGCCGGGGAAGGGCGCATGCCGCAGGCGCTGGAACACGTCCAGGCGCTCGCTCTGGCCGGCGATGGCGGCGGCGATCACCTCGCCGGCCAGTCCGGCGGCGGCCACCCCATGGCCGGAGAATCCCTGCGCGAAGTACAGGTTGCCGTCCAGCCGGCCCCAGTGCGGGGCGCGGTTGCGGGTGATGTCCACGTAGCCACCCCAGACCTGGTCCAGCACCACGTCGGCCAGCTGCGGGAAGACGTCGTGCATGCGTCGCTGCATCACCCCGCGCAGGCCGGGCGGGGGCAGTGCCGAGTAGCTGGCGCGGCCGCCGAACAGCAGGCGGTGGTCGTGGCTGAGGCGGAAGTAGTCCAGTGCCCAGGCGGTGTCGGCCACGGCCATGTTGTTGCCGATCAGGGCGCGGGCACGTTCTGCACCCAGTGGCTCACTGGCACCGATATAGGTGCCCACCGGCATGATCCGCCGTTCCAGCTCGGGCAGCAGGCCCTGCAGCCAGGCATTGCCGGCCACCACCAGATGCATGGCGCGCACGCTTCCCTGCGCGGTATGCAGGGTGGGCTGCGGTCCGCGTTGCACGCGGGTCACTGCGGAGTTCTCGTGGATCACCACACCTGCCGCGCGCGCTGCATCGGCCAGACCGCGTGCATACGCCAGCGGGTGCAGGTGTGCGCTGAGCGGGTCGAACATCGCGGCGCGGTAGCGCGGGCTGTCCAGCTGCGCGCGCAGAGCGTCACGGCTCCACCACTGCATGGGGTAGTCGTAGTGGCGTTGCAGGTGCTCGCAGTTGGCGTGCAGGTCACGCTCGTGGCGTTCACGGATGGCCACGCTGGCGTGGCCTTCAACCCAATGGCAGTCGATGCGGTGGCGATCGATGCGCGTGCGCATCGCCTGCACCGCGTCGCGCGACCAGTCGAACAGGTGGCGTGCATCATCACGACCCAGCTGACGCTCCAGTTCGTCCACCTCGCAGCCGTAGCCGACCAGCGCCTGGCCACCATTGCGGCCGGACGCGCCCCAACCGATCCGCTGCGCCTCCAGTACCACCACGCGCTGGCCACGTGAGGCCAGTTCCAGGGCCGCGGTCAGGCCGGTGTAGCCCGCACCAAGCACTGCCACATCGGCCTGAACCTCGCCCTGCAGCGGGGGCAGCGCGGGTGGTTCGGGCAGGCTGGCGGCATACCAGCTGGGCGGGAACGCGGCACTCACCGCAGGCCTCGCGGGCGCAGTGCGGTGGAAGAGAGCGGGGGAGGACGATCAGCATTCACCCGAGTAGTTTCGCCGATGCGTGACAGCCATGGTGTGACGGCGACGACTTGCTGCCTTCGCCGGACGGCGGGTAACGTGTCGGCACGCCAAGGAGTTTTCCCATGCGCCGCCTGCCCTGGGTGGGCCTGCCCACCGACAGCACCGTGCTCGGCCATCACCGTTTCGCGGTGGCCGGCGAGAAGTACGTGCGCGCGCTGGCCGAGGCCGCCGAGGTGACCCCGGTACTGTTGCCGAGCGTGCAGCCGCCGCTGCCGGCCGGCGACTGGCTGCAGGGGCTCGATGGCCTGCTGTTGACCGGTGCGGTCAGCAACATCGAACCGCAGCATTACGACGGCGGTCGCAGCTGGCCGGGCAATCCGCATGACCCGGCCCGTGACGCCAACGCGTTCGCGCTGCTGCACGAGGCGCTGGCGCTGGACCTGCCGGTGCTGGCGATCTGCCGCGGCCTGCAGGAGCTGAACGTTGCGCTGGGTGGCACGTTGCATCCGCAGGTGCACGCGGCGCCCGGTCTTTCGGATCATCGTGAAAACCCGAAGGCGCCGGTTGATGTGCAGTACGGGCCGGCCCATGCGGTCGCCCTGGCGGCGGATGGCTGGCTGGCGCAGTGGCAAGGCGGTGACCGCGCACAGGTCAATTCGGTTCACGGGCAGGGCATCGACCGACTGGCACACGGGCTGCAGGTCGAGGCCAGGGCCGATGATGGACTGGTCGAGGCAGCGCGCAGCCCACGCCATCGTTTCGTGCTCGGCGTACAGTGGCACCCGGAGTGGCGTGTCATGGACTCGCCGTTCTATCACGCTATTTTCCGTGCGTTCGGCCAAGCTTGCCGGCAGCACCAACAGAACCGACTGGATTCCCGATGAGTTCCCGAACGCGCCCGCGCAAGACGGCTACGCCCCCCGCACCGCAGGAAAGCAGCCTGCTGCGCTGGCTGAAGGAGCGGCGCATCACCGAGGTCGAATGCCTGGTCCCGGACATCACCGGCAACGCGCGCGGCAAGATCATTCCCGCCGACAAGTTCTCGCATGATTACGGTACGCGGCTGCCCGAAGGCATTTTCGCCACCACCGTCACCGGCGAGTTCCCTGATGACTACTACGAGCTGACCTCGCCGTCGGACTCGGACATGATGCTGCGTCCCGATCCGGACACGGTGCGCATGGTGCCGTGGGCGGCCGACGCCACCGCGCAGGTCATCCACGACTGTTACACCAAGAACGGTGAGCCGCACGAGCTGGCGCCACGCAACGTACTGCGCCGCGTGCTGGCGGCCTACGCCGAGCTGGGCCTGCGCCCGGTGGTGGCGCCGGAGCTTGAGTTCTTCCTGGTGCAGAAGAACACCGACCCGGACTTCCCGCTGCTGCCACCGGCCGGCCGCTCCGGGCGCCCGGAAACCGCGCGGCAGTCGTACTCGATCGATGCGGTCAACGAATTCGACCCGATCCTCGACCTGATGTACGACTACGCCGATGCGATGAAGCTGGATGTGGACACGCTGATCCACGAATCCGGTGCGGCGCAGCTGGAGGTCAACTTCACCCATGCCGATGCGATGGACCTGGCCGACCAGGTGTTCCTGTTCAAGCGCACCATGCGCGAGGCGGCGATGCGCCACGGCGTGTATGCCACCTTCCTGGCCAAGCCGATGGAGAACGAGCCGGGCAGTGCCATGCACATCCACCAGAGCCTGGTGCGGGTGAGCGACGGCAGCAATGTGTTCGCTGGCGATACCGATGCCGAAGGCGAGTTCAGCCCGGTGTTCGGCCACTATCTGGGCGGCCTGCAGAAGTACGCGCCGCAGGCGATGGCGTTCTTCGCGCCGAACGTGAATTCCTACCGCCGGCTGGTGTTCGGCGAAGTCTCGCCGAGCAACGTGCACTGGGGCTTCGACAACCGCACCTGTGGCCTGCGCGTGCCGCTGGACACGCCGGAAAACATGCGCGTGGAGAGCCGCTTCGCCGGTTCCGACGCCAACCCTTACCTGGCGATGGCGGCGACCCTGGCCTGCGGCCTGCTGGGCATCCGCGAGCGGTTGGCACCGGATGCGCCGGTGACCGGCAGCGCCAAGGAACTGGGCTACAACCTGCCGCGCTCGCTGGGCGAAGCGCTGGATGGGCTGGAGCAGTGCAGCGAACTGCAGGCCCTGCTGGGCGAGCGCTTCTGCCGGGCCTACATCTCGGTGAAGCGCAAGGAATACGAGACCTTTTTCCGTGTCATCAGCTCGTGGGAGCGCGAGTTCCTGCTGCTGAACGTCTGAGCATCCGGAATAGAAAAATCCGCCGCCGGGGGGTAGGCTGGCACCCGTCGCCGGCACCGCCGGCCCCCCTTCCCGCATTCTGGAGCACCCGATGAAGCTGCGTATCCTCACGCTCGGCCTGGCCTCCGCCATGCTCGCCGCCTGTGGCGGTGGCAATGGCGGCGCGCAGGACAGCCAGGTCCTGAACGTCTACAACTACAGCGATTACATCGCCGAGGACACCATCCCGACCTTCGAGAAGGAGAGCGGCATCAAGGTGACCTACGATGTGTTCGACAGCGATGAGATGGTCGAGACCAAGCTGCTGGCCGGCAACAGCGGCTACGACGTGGTGGTGCCGACCCTGAACTTCTTCGGTCGCCAGATCCAGGCCGGTGTGTTCCTGCCGCTGGACAAGAGCAAGATCCCGAACCTGGCCAATCTCGATCCGGCGGTGATGAAGCGCATCGCCACCCAGGACCCGGGCAACCAGTACGGCGTGCCGTACATGATCGGCACCACCGGCATCGGCTACAACGTGGAGATGCTGAAGCAGCGTTTCGGTGGCAGCACCGACATCGCCAACAGCTGGGACCTGGTGTTCAAGCCGGAGAACATCAGCAAGATGAAGGACTGCGGCGTGACCATCCTGGACACGCCGGCCGACATGATCCCGATCGCGCTGCATTACCTGGGCCTGGACCCGCACAGCGGTGACCCGGCCGAGCTGCAGAAGGCGGCCGACCTGCTGAAGTCGATCCGACCGTACGTGCAGAATTTCCACTCCTCGCAGTACGTGGGTTCGCTGGCCAATGGCGGCACCTGCCTGGTGGTCGGCTGGTCGGGTGACATCATCCAGGCCCGCGACCGCGCCGAGGAAGCCAGCAATGGCGTGCACGTGGCCTATTCGATCCCGAAGGAAGGCGCCCCGCAGTGGTTCGACATGCTGGCGATCCCGAAGGACGCCAAGCATCCGGAGGCCGCTTACGCCTTCATCAATTACCTGCTGCAGCCGAAGGTTGCCGCGGCCAACACCAACTTCATCCACTACGCCAACCCGGTGCCGACCGCGACCCCACTGGTGGATGAGGCGATCCGTACCGACCCGACCATCTACCCGCCGGCCGACGTGGCCGCGAAGATGTTCACGTACTCGATCAACACGCCGGAAACCGACAAGCTCTACACCCGGCTGTGGACCGAGGTGAAGACCGGCCGTTGAGCCGGCCTGGTGCCGCCGGGTCATGCCCGGCGGCTGCCTTACCCTGGGTCGATGCCGGTACTCCCGCTTCGGCCCAGGTGCCGCAGGATGGCAGGCAGCAGGTCGCGTGCAGCGCGACCGCCGTTGCACAGGAACGATGAACTCATCCGCTGCAGGTTGTGCATGCCGATGAAGAACAGCCCCGGTTGCGGGGAAACACCGAAGTCGCCGAGCGGGTAGCCATGTGCATCCAGCGCGCCCGGTACGTCGAGCCAGGGCCATTCGGCGACGAAGCCGGTGGCCAGCACCACCGAGCGGATGCCTTCCGCCTGCAGATCCAGTTCACGCGGGGCGGCGTCCGGCTCCCAGTGCAGATAGACCTCCTCCGGAATGTAGCGGGCATCGTCGGTGCGTGGCTCGGGACGCGTGGCGTAGTACGCGCTGGCCAGCGAATCAAGATAGGCGTACTCGGCCTGCGTGGCCTCGATCGCGGTACGCAGCTGCGGGCGCACATCGGCGAAGCGGGCGACGTTTCCATCGAAGCCCTGCAACCGGCCCAGCAGCCTGATGCCCGCGCGGTGCATCGCCAGCAGGCTGATCGAGCTGCCCAGGCCACCGTTTCCCTTGCCGGAAATAAGCGGGAACTCTGCGGTGCGGGCCTTGCGCAGTGCATCCGGTTCCCCGGCAAGTACGCCCGCCGCTTCACTCACATGTTGATGGATGCGCCCGGCCATGTCCCACCAGGTCATCGAGTCCTTGCCGCGCAGCCGGCGGGTATGCGAATGCCGCTGGGCCAGTGACCAGTGCACGCTGCGACCGCTGTCGCGCAGGTCCTGGGCGATCTGCGCGCCGGACTGCCCACCCCCGATGACCAGCACGGCGCCATCGGGCAGCTGGCGGGCACTGCGGTAGTCGCCCGAGTGCAGCACGGTCAGGCCTGGCGCGGGCGCGAACGGGACCCGGGGCATCCGTGCGCGGCGGTATTCACCGGTGGCGACCACCACTGCGCGGGCATGGATCAGCCCCTGGCTGCTGTGGATGGCGTAGCCACCGGGCCCAGGCCCAACCCGATGCACCCCGCATCCCTCGTTGATCGGCAGGGAACGCTCGTGGGCATAGTCGCGGAGGTGCCGGATCACCTCCGGGGCGCCCATGAAGCCTTCCGGGTCGTCACCCGCATAGGCATGGCCGTGCAGGGCCATCGTCGCGTTGGCGGTGTTGGTCTGGAACGACTCCCAGCGCCGCTGCCAGCTGGCGCCTACGGTTTCGGCCTCCAGCACGCGATGCTCGACGCCGGCTTCCTGCAGGAGCGCGCTGAGGGACAACCCGGCCTGGCCGGCGCCGATGATGACCAGCGGCAGCCTTGCAGGCAGGGAGCCCGGCAGGCGGGGCGGGAAAGGAGAGGGGCTGTCCGGGGAAATCACCAGTGTGGGTCCATGCAAGGCCTTGATCAGGGCCATTGCGCGGGGAATGCCCCGGGCCTTCAACAGATCCGGTTCTGAAAAACGTTGCAGATCGAGGCGTCGCCTGTGGTGTCTGGCCGGGACGGCCGCAGGGTCGTCCCGGGGAGCCCGGGCCTTTGCGCGGGCAGGCCACCATGGCGGGGGAAAACCGACACTCCTAACGCCCCCGGAGCCGGCCAGCGGCCGCTTCCGCCTGCCGCCGTCATATCCCCTGGGCCCCCCGGCCGTTAGAATGGCGGCCGCTGTCCACCGCCCGCTCCCGGAGCCCCCATGCCCGTTGAAGCCCAGCCGGTAGCCACCGTCGTCGACACGACCGGTGCGCCCGGCTATCTCTCCATTCGTGACCTGCGCAAGGAATTCGACGGTTTCGTCGCCGTCGACGACGTCAACCTGGACGTGCGCAAGGGCGAGATCTTTGCCCTGCTCGGTGGCTCCGGCAGTGGCAAATCGACCCTGCTGCGCTGCCTGGGCGGCTTCGAGACGCCCACCAAGGGCAGCATCACCCTCGATGGCCAGCGCCTGGACGCGCTGCCGCCGTACCAGCGGCCGGTCAACATGATGTTCCAGTCCTATGCGCTGTTCCCGCACATGACGGTCGAGCAGAACATCGCTTTCGGCCTGAAGCAGGATGGCCTGGGCAAGGATGCGATCGGCAAGCGCGTGGGCGAGATGCTCGACCTGGTGCAGATGGGCCACCTGGGCAAGCGCAAGCCACACCAGCTGTCCGGCGGCCAGCAGCAGCGCGTGGCGCTGGCGCGGTCGCTGGCCAAGGGGCCGAAGCTGCTGCTGCTGGACGAGCCGATGGGCGCGCTGGACAAGAAGCTGCGCTCGCAGATGCAGCTGGAACTGGTCAGCATCATCGAATCGTCGGGCGTGACCTGCGTGATGGTCACCCACGACCAGGAAGAAGCGATGACCATGGCCACCCGCATCGCGGTGATGGATGCCGGCTGGATCCAGCAGGTCGGCAAGCCGGACGAGGTCTACGAGCAGCCGGCCAACCGCTTCGTCGCCGAGTTCATCGGTTCGGTCAACCTGTTCGACGGGGTGATCGACGAGGACCTGCCGGAGTACGTGACCGTACGCTCGCCGCTGTTCCCGGCGCCGATCTACATCGCCCATGGCATCACCGGCTATGAAGGGCAGCCGGTCGCGTTCGCGCTGCGCCCGGAGAAGGTGATGATCGGCAAGGACGAACCGGAAGGGCACACCAACAAGGCCCAGGGCGTGATCGAGGACATCGCCTACTTCGGCAGCCATTCGGTCTACCACGTGCGCCTGCCCAGCGGCGCCAAGGTACTGGCCAACTTCGCCAATTCGCAGCGCTGGGCCAGTGATGGCCTCACCTGGGGCGACGAGGTGTGGGTGCACTGGCGCGACAACGACGGCGTGGTGCTCACCTCATGAGCACCGCCGGCCTGAAGCGCTGGCTGCCGGGGCTGCGTGCCACGGTGATCGGCATTCCGTACCTGTGGCTGCTGCTGTTCTTCGCAGTGCCGTTCCTGATCGTGCTGATGATCAGCTTCTCGCTCAGCCGGGTCGGCTCGCCGCCGTACACCTGGCTGTTGCAGTACGCCGATGGCGGTTTCTCGCTGAAGCTGAACCTGGAAAACTACCTGGCGCTGTTCCGCGATTCGATCTATGCCCAGGCGTTCCTGAGCTCGATCAGGATCGCGGCGATCTCGACCTTCCTGACGCTGCTGATCGGCTATCCGATGGCCTATGCCATCGCGCGCCTGTCGCCCGCCGCGCGCAACGTGGCGATGATGCTGGTGGTGCTGCCGTCGTGGACCTCGTTCCTGATCCGCGTGTATGCATGGAAGGCGATCTTGGACCGCAACGGCCTGCTCGACCAGTTCCTGCAGTTCACCGGCCTGCAGACGCTGATGACGTCGATGGGCCTGCCGAAACTGCAGCTGATCGACACCCCGACCGCCGCCTACATCGGCATCGTCTACTGCTATCTGCCGTTCATGGTGCTGCCGCTGTACGCCAATCTGGTCAAGCATGACCACCGCCTGCTGGAAGCGGCCTACGACCTCGGTGCCAAGCCGTGGCAGGCGTTCCTGCGCATCACCCTGCCGTTGTCCAAAGCGGGCATCATCGCCGGCTGCATGTTGGTGATGATTCCGGCCATCGGTGAATTCGTGATCCCGGAAATGTTGGGTGGCTCGGAGACGCTGATGGTGGGCCGCCAGCTGTGGAACGAGTTCTTCAACAACCGAAACTGGCCGGGCGCCTCGGCCATGGCGGTGGCGATGATCCTGTTGCTGCTGGTGCCGATCCTGCTGTTCAACCGTTCCCAGCAGCGCCTGCTGGAAGGGAAGCAGGCATGAGCCCGCGTAGCGCAAAGGGCCTGGGGCTGGGCGTGCTGCTGCTCGGCTTCGCCTTCCTGTACCTGCCGATCCTGCTGTTGATGTTCTATTCGTTCAACAGCTCGCGGCTGGCGATGGTCTGGGCCGGGTTCTCCACCCGTGCCTACAGCGACCTGTTCGCCGACCGCGCGCTGATGGATGCGATGTGGACCAGCCTGGTGGTGGCGTTCTGGACTGCCTGCACGGCCACCGTGCTGGGCACGCTGGCAGCGATGGTCATGACCCGCTTCAAGCGCTTCCGCGGCAAGCCGCTGTTCGGCGCGCTGGTGACCGCGCCGCTGGTGATGCCGGATGTGATCCTGGGCTTCTCGCTGATGGCGCTGCTGGCCTCGATGGGCGCGATTCCCGGCTTCCCGGCACGCGGCCTGGCCACCATCTGGATCGCCCACGTCACCTTCACCCTGTGCTTCGTCACCGTGGTGGTGTCCTCGCGGCTGCAGGAGATGGATCTGTCGCTGGAAGAAGCGGCGATGGACCTGGGTGCGAGCCGGCTGACCGTGTTCGGCCGCATCACCCTGCCGATCATCGCGCCGGCGCTGGTGGCGGGCTGGCTGCTGGCGTTCACCCTGTCGCTGGATGACGTGGTGGTGGCCAGCTTTGTCGCCACGCCGGGCTCGACCACGCTGCCGATGAAGGTGTTCGCCTCGGTGCGCATGGGCATCAGCCCGAAGATCAACGCGTTGGCCACGCTGCTGGTGTCGGCGGTGTCGATCGCCGCGGTGATCGGCTGGTACATCAACGCCCGCGCCGAGAAGCGGCGCCAGCGCGACCTGCAGCTGGCGCGGCAGGACAACGGCTGAGCACACGGTCTGCCGACAACGCCGGCAACACCCGGCTCACAGCCGGCGGCGCACAATGGGGGTCTTCCAGATGGAGATCCCCCATGACCGTCGAGATCGTCGACCCGGCCACCGGACAGGTGACCTACCGCCATGAACTGATGGGCGCAGCCGACATCGAGCAGCGCCTGCAGGCCGCTGCCGATGCATTTCCGGGCTGGGCAGATCGCTCGCTGCAGGACCGCGGCGCCATCCTTCGCCAGATCGCCGCGCAGCTGCGCACGCGGCGCGACGACCTGCAGCAGGCGATGACCCACGAGATGGGCAAGCTCAAGGCCGAGGCGCTGGCCGAGGTCGACAAGTGCGCTGCCGCCTGCGAGTACTATGCCGATCACGCGGCCGACTATCTCAAGCCGCAGCTGATCGATACCGAAGCCCAGCGCAGCTACGTGCGCTACGAGCCGATCGGCTGCGTGTTCGCGGTGATGCCGTGGAATTTCCCGATCTGGCAGGTATTCCGTTTCCTGGCCCCGGCGTTCATGGCTGGCAACGTCGCCCTGCTCAAGCACGCCAGCAACGTGCCGCAGTGCGCCGACCTGATCCTGGCGGTGTGCCGTGACGGCGGCCTGCCTGATGGCGTGTTCGACGTGCTGCACATCGACAACGACCAGGCCGCCGACGTGCTTCGCGACGCACGGGTGAAGGCGGTGACGCTGACCGGCAGCGAGCGGGCAGGGCGCTCGATCGCCTCCAATGCCGGCAGCCAGCTGAAGAAGTCGGTGATGGAGCTGGGTGGCAGCGATGCCTTCGTGGTGCTCGACGATGCCGACCTCGACAAGACCGTGGCCGCGGCAGTGAAGTCGCGCTTCGACAACAGCGGGCAGACCTGCATCGCGGCCAAGCGCTTCATCGTGGTCGAGGCGGTGGCCGATGAATTCACCCGTCGCTTTGTGCAGGCGGCAGGCGAGCGCCAGTACGGCGATCCCGATGAGCGCGGTACCACGCTGGCGCCGATGGCTCGCGCCGACCTGCGTGACGAACTGCACAAGCAGGTGCAGGCCAGTGTGGCCAAGGGCGCGCGGGTGCTGATCGGTGGTGAGCCGATTGCCGGCACCCATGCCGGCTATCCGGCCACGGTGCTCGACCAGGTCGGCCCGGGCATGCCGGCGTATGACGAGGAGCTGTTCGGGCCGGTGGCCGCAGTGATCCGGGTCAAGGATGAGGCCGAGGCACTGCGCGTGGCCAACGACACCCGCTTCGGCCTGGGCGGCAGCGTGTGGACTGGCGATCCGGTACGCGGCGAGCGCTTCGCGCAGCGCATGGAATGCGGTGCGGCGTTCGTCAACGCCATCGTCAAGAGCGACGCGCGGCTGCCGTTCGGCGGCAGCAAGCAGTCAGGCTTTGGTCGGGAGCTGGCTGACCATGGCATCCATGAGTTCATGAACATCAAGACCGTCTACGTGGCTTGATCCCGAACGGTAGTGCCGGCCGCCGGCCGCCGGCCGGCATTGCCGGGTTGCCGGCCAGCGGCCGGCACTACCAGAAGCGGGCCATGCGCCACGACCAACGGTCGTGGCCTACCGGATTGCAGGGTATCGACGCCCCCCCGTGCATGGTGGGTATCGACGCCCACGTGCATGGTGGGTATCGACCGTTGGTCGATACGCGCTACAACCACTTCGCGCGCTTGAACAACCGGTACAGCCCGACGCACACACCGCCCACGCCAACGATCATCAGCGGGTACGACCAGGGTTCGCTCAGCTCCGGCATGTGACTGAAGTTCATGCCGTACCAGCTGGTGATCAGCGTCGGCGCGGCGAGCAGGGCAGCCCAGGCGCCCAGCCGCTTGACCGTCTCGCCCTGCGCCAGTGTCACCAGCGAAAGGTTCACGCTCAGCGCGGTGCCCAGCATCTCGCGCAGGGTGTCGATCACATCGCTGATGCGCACCGCATGGTCATGCACGTCACGCACGTAGAGCTTCACTTCATCGGGAATCAGTTCGCCCTGGTAGCGGCGCAGCTGCGCCAGAACGTCCTGCAACGGCGCCACCGCCATCCGCATCTTGTTCAGTTCGCGCTTGAGCTCGTACAGCCGCACCACCGTGCTGCGCTTGTAGGTGTCGGCGAAGATGTCCTTTTCCAGCAGGTCCAGGGTGTCGCGGAAGCGGTGCACGATCGGCAGGTAGTTGTCGACCACGAAGTCGGTCACCGCGTACAGGCAGTACGACGGGCCCATCTTCAGCAGCTGCGGCTCGCGCTCGACGCGTGCGCGCACCGGCGCGTAGGACAGCGAGGCGCCGTGGCGGACCGTCACCAGGAAGCGCGGGCCGAGGAAGGCATGGGTTTCGCCATACTGGATGCGTTCGTCGACCATCTGCGCGGTGGTCACCACCACGAACAACGAGTTGCCATAGGTCTCGACCTTGGGCCGTTGGTGCGCATTGCGCGCATCCTCGATGGCCAGGTCGTGCAGGCAGAATTCTTCCTGCAGTTTCAGCAGCACGTCTTCGTTGGGGTCGTACAGGCCGACCCAGACGAAGCCGTTGCCGCTGGCAATGACATCGCTGATGGCATCCAGGCTGATGTCGTGGCGCTTGCCCTCGTCATCGTAGTGGACGCAGTTGATGACGCAGGTAGGGTTGGCCGAAGCGGGGGCGGAAGCGGAGGCGGGCAATGACATGCCCGCCATCGTGCGTCAGGGCCGTGTTTCGGACAAGTGAGGACGACGCGCCAGCACCCACGCCAGTGCCACGTGCACCGGCAGCAGCAGCACGATCCACTGCACGTTGTACTGCGCCTGCAGGCTCAGCCAGTGCAGCACCAGCGCGGCCACCGCCTGTACCGCCAGCAGCCACAGCACGATCCTGAACATGCGTCCCGGCACGCGCCGGCGCAGCAGTGCGATCGCGCCCGGCAGCAGCAGCACGGCCAGTGGCGAAAGCAGCAGCAGGTTGCGGTTGGCCCATGCAGCGTAGTGGATGCTGAAGCCCCACAGGAACACCAGCACGCCACCGAACAGGGCGCACAGCAGCCAGAACGGCAGGGCCAGCCCGGCCAGCAGGCGCGGGCGGTTGCGCAGCGCCAGCACGCCAGCGGCGATCACCAGGCCGCACAGCAGCCACGGCCACCAGCGGCGTGCGAACTCCTTCGGCTCCGGATCGATGCGGTGCGGCAACAGTTCCTGTTCGGACTGCACCAGCGGCCGGCCATCGCTGTTGCGTGCCTGGCGCAGGGCATCGGCCAGGCGCATCGGGACGAACGCTTCCTGCCAGCGCGACAGCGGCTGGTCGGCGAACGGTCCGAGGCCCACATCGAAGCCCAGCCACATCCATGGTGCCGGCGAGGCCAGACGGACCGATTCACTGCGATAGGTGTTGCCACGCGAGCGCCCCGACAGCTGCGACTGCAGGCCGCCGCCGAGCGCCTTGTCCAGCGTGTCGCGCACCATCGTGGCGCAGTTGGCGGTGTAGTAATCGTAGTGGTAGCGCGCGTTTTCCGGCTTGGCCCGCTCGGCCAGGCCGGCGGCCAGCGAGCGCGCCTGGTCCGGGCGCAGGTCCAGCCATTGCACGCTGGCGCCACGGCCGGTCTCGTCGTAGTACGACAGGTCCTGCTGCAGCGGCAGCGCCACCAGGTAGTACATCATGTCGCCGCGCGCGAAGCGGCTGATGAAATCGTCCTCGGACGGATCGAAGTAGCCGAAGTTGTACGAGGTCGCTTCACCGCTGAGCGGATCGACCACCACGATGGCGTCATGGCCGAAGCGTTCGAAGAACACCGTGCCCGGCTGCATGGTCACCACGCCGATGCGCGGAGCAGGGGCTTCAGCGCTGGCCGCGGGCACGGCAGGTATGGCCGGCGCTGGCTGCGCGAAGGCGGCCAGCGGCAGGGCCAAGGCCAGCACGTAGAGTGCCAGCCACACCATGAGGATCAGGCCGCGGCGCTTCAAGCGTCGTCCTGCGCGTCCGGCGGCAGCACGGTCACGTGGAAGGCCTGTACCCGGCGCGCATCGGCGCGGGCCACGCGGAACATGAAGCGGTCCAGCGCCAGCTCGTCACCGACTTCCGGCAGATGGCCCACGGCCTCGGTGACCAGGCCGCCGATGGTGTCGTAGTCCTCGTCGGAGAACGTCGCGCCGAAACGCTCGTTGAAGTCGCCGATCGGGGTCAGCGCGTCGACCACGTACTGGCCGTCGGACTGGATCGCGATCTGCGCCGAGGGATCCTCGGCCTCGTCATGCTCATCGTCGATCTCGCCGACGATCTGTTCCAGCACGTCCTCGATGGTGACCAGGCCGGCGACACCGCCGTACTCGTCCACCACGATGGCCATGTGGTTGCGCGACAGGCGGAACTCCTTCAGCAGCACGTTGAGCTTCTTCGCTTCCGGGATCAGTACCGCCGGGCGCAGCAGCTCGCGCACGTTGGCCGGACCGTTGTCGGCGACCACGCCGCGCAGCAGGTCCTTGGCCAGCAGGATGCCAAGGATGTCGTCCTTGTTCTCGCCGTGCACCGGGAAGCGTGAATGGCCGGATTCGACCACCTGCTTCATCAGTTCCAGGAAGGGCGCTTCAACCGGCAGCGAGACCATCTGCGAGCGCGAGATCATCACGTCGCCCACGGTCAGCTCGGCCACCGAAATGGCGCCTTCCATCATCTTCAGGGTATCGGCGGCGATCAGACCCTCTTCCTGCGCGGTGTGCAGGACAGCGACCAGCTCGTCGCGGGTATGGGGTTCGCCGGAGAAGGCGGAGGTCAGGCGTTCAAGCCAGCCGCGCTTCTTTTCACTGTGCTCCGCAGGGGAGCTACTACTGTCGTCTTCTGACATCTCTGGAAAAAAGGCACCCGGCAGGCCGGGCGTTGACCCAAGTCTAGCAGGATGTGACGGCCTGTCAGTGACTGCCGGTGACCGGGGCTGGGGCGGCCGCGGCCGGCTTCTCTTCGGGCAGGTCCAGGCTGTAGGTGCAGCCGGCCAGGGTCTTGCCCGGGTGGGAGGCCACGGTGGAGACGCTGAGGATGATCGACTCGATCTGGGCCTCGCCGGTCTTCGGGTCGGTCACGTCGCGGCTGACCAGCTCGCGGCCGGCCATGAACTTGCCGTCCTGGTCGTAGCCGGTCTCCAATTCCAGCCGTTTGGCCAGCGGGCGTGGGTCGGCCTGGTCGAGGACGGCCATGACGCTGGGGCCGGCCACCGCCACCCGATCGGTCTGTTGGCCGAAGACGGTGATCGGGCTGGCCAGCCGGAACTCGCTCATGAACTGGTTGCCCTGCGGCAGCGGCTGCAGGCCCTGGGCCACGGCCTTCAGCGGATCGGCCAGCAGCGGCGCCAGCGCGGCCTGCTCGGCCACGCCCTGGCGGCATTCGATCAGGGCCGGCAGGTCCAGGCGGGTGGCGAAGGCGGAGGGAGCGGCGAGGGCACAGAGCAGGGGCAGACAGCAGCGCAGTGACACGGTCGGTTTCCGCAGGCGAGGGGCCGCCATCATAGCCCCGGCGAGCGTCGGAACAGCCCGCTTAGAAGGCGCAGGAAACCGGTCATCGCCCGCCGTACGACCATCAGTGAGAGAGTCAGCACGACCGCAAGCATGGCGACCTGCATCGATTGCCCCGCGATGCGCGCCACCGCCGGCCACAGGCCCGGGCTGGTCAGCCAGGGCATCAGTTCCGCCGCGGCTGTCCTGGCCACTTTCATGTAGATCACGGCCAGCACGAACAGCACCAGCAGCGAGGTGCGGCTGGCGTGGAAGAACGGGAGTGCATTGACCGGCCTGCCAAGCCGCTGCTGCAGCAGCGTTCGCCACAGCACTGGCAGGGTCAAGGCACCGACCAGTATCAGCACCATCGACGTTTCCCACAGCCCCGGCAGGTGGGCGGGTTCCGCTCTACCTGTGAAGTGCGGGCCGAACATGCCGATCGCCAGCCCGGCCAGCAGGCACACGGGCGACAGCAGGGCCAGGCTGCGCAGCAGCCAGTGCCTGCCGCCGGGGTCGCGGGCGCTGATGCGGCGCACGGTGTGAGCGCCCAGCACCAGCAGGCCCGCGAGCAGGCCGGCGGCCATCGCAAACGTCGTGAAGCTGTTCCCTGGGTTCATCCTTTTTCCTTCCGCGTCCTGGCCGGTGTTGAACAGTAGCTCAGCGCATGGCTGGCACTCCAGCCGTGGCGCAGTCAGGGCGGACTCCAGCGCGTGGCCGCTGGGTACCAGCGCAGCCTGACCGGGTAGCCCAGTCGCGCCTGCAGGTGGTCACGCACGGCCGCCGCCGTCGCGCGGTTGGCTGGGGTATCCCGCAGCTCCACCTCCAGCTCCCCGGTCTTGACATCCAGGCCATGGCCGAACAGGTCGGGCAGCTGGGCCCGCAGCCAGTCCTGCTGTGCGTGCAGGCGGCGCGTCATCTCCGCTTCGGTCATCGCGGCGCCGGTGATGTAGCGCACACGTTGCGGGCCATCCGCCCCTGGATGTGTCTCATCGGCCTCGGGTGCGGCGCCTGTCAGTCGCACGACAACGTTCCAGCCCCTCGCATTGTCCACCCAGATGCCGGCCAGACGTGCCGCGTGCCGCGCTTCCAGGCGCTCGATCAGTGCCCGTTGCTGGGCAGTGGCGACGATGTTGCGGGTGTCGCGCTCGCTGCTGCCGAAGAACGCCCGTAGTTCGGCGATCTTTGCGGCGATGTCGGCCTCGCTGTCGCTGGCGGGGAACGGTGAGGGACGGTCAGGATCGGGCATCAGGCCTGCCCCGGACTGCAGTAGCGCGGCAAGCACAAGTGCGGGCAGGGTCATGCTGCGCTCCTCTTCCGTGAGTGCGTGGGCTCGGAACAGGGCCCGGTGTCAGCGCTCGCCCGCGTAGGGGTCGTCGATGCCCAGCTCGGCCAGGATCTCCCGTTCCAGCTGTTCCATCGCTTCGGCTTCCTTGTCGTCCTCGTGGTCCCAGCCGAGCAGGTGCAGCACGCCGTGCACGGTCAGGTGCGCGTAGTGGGCGTTGAGCGCCTTGCCCTGTTCGTCGGCCTCCCGCGCTACGACAGGTGCACAGATCACCAGATCGCCGAGCAGCGGGAACTTGACGCCCTTGGGCAGGCCTTCGGGCACTTCGGCCGGGAAGCTGAGCACGTTGGTGGCGTAGTCCTTGCCACGGTAGTGGCGGTTCAACGACTGGCCTTCCTTGGCGTCGACCACGCGGATGGCCAGGTCGGCCTCGCGGATGCGGCCCTTCAGCGCGGCAGCCACCCACCTGCGGAAGCTCACTGCCGCCGGCAGACCGGCACGCGGCAGGGCATAACTGATGGCGACGTCCAGTCGCACGGGACCACGGGTCATGGAGTTGCTCCAGGTTGGATCTGATGCAGGTCGCGGCGGTCGTAGGCGCTGACGATGCGCGCCACCAGCGGGTGGCGGACCACGTCGCGGGATTCGAAGAAGGTGAAGCTCACGCCCTCCACGTCGCGCAGCACATCGATGGCATCGCGCAGGCCCGACTTCACGTGCTTGGGCAGGTCGGTCTGGGTCAGGTCACCGGTGACCACCGCGGTGGAGCCGTAGCCGAGGCGGGTCAGGAACATCTTCATCTGCTCGATGGTGGTGTTCTGTGCTTCGTCCAGGATCACGAACGCATCGTTGAGCGTGCGGCCGCGCATATAGGCCAGCGGCGCGATCTCGATGACGTTCCTTTCCAGCAGCTTGACCACCTTCTCCACGCCCATCATCTCGTACAGGGCGTCGTACAGCGGTCGCAGATAGGGATCGACCTTCTGGCTCAGGTCGCCGGGCAGGAAGCCCAGCTTCTCGCCGGCTTCCACCGCGGGACGGACCAGGATCAGCCGCTGCACCCGCGATTCGTTCAGCGCTTCGACTGCGCTGGCCACGGCCAGGAAGGTCTTGCCGGTGCCGGCCGGCCCGATGCCGAAGTTGATGTCGTGGGTTGCGATCTGGTGCAGGTAGCGGGCCTGGTTGGCACCGCGCCCGCGTACCGTGCCGCGCTTGACCTTGATCGCCACCTCCTGCGCTTCGTAGGAGCGTTCGGCGATCTGCTCGACATTGGCCTGCGCCAGGCGCAGGTGGATGGCGTGGTTGTCGAAGGTCGTTTCGCCGGCTTCGGCGTACAGCGCTTCAACCAGCTTCTGCGCCTCGACGATGGCTTCCTTCGGCCCGCTGATGCGGAACACGAAGCCACGGTTGGCGATTTCCACGCCGAGTTTCAGTTCGATCTGCCGCAGGTGCCCGTCGAACGGGCCACACAGGTTGGCCAGCCGTTCGTTGTCTTCCGGCGACAGGGTGAAGTCTCGATGCTCGATGCTTTTCATTGCTTCGGGTGGGGCGGACGCCTTCCACCGCAGTGTATTCAGGGGAGACAAGGGTAGCGCGCGTGCGGGGCACACGGCCAGCAGACGGTCGATACAGCGTTTTCCACACCCGGTGTGGACGGGGGGCGCGAAAACCTGTGGATAGACCTTCGCAATGCTTGTGCCACAAGGCCCATGAGGTCCTGGTGAAAAAAACGTCATGGTCGCTCGTCGCTTCGGCAGCACTGCCACGGGGGCCTGCACGGGGGCATTCATCGTGACGACAGTGCAGGTTTCGTTGCCGGGCGAGCAACAAAGCCGCGCGCTGGCGGATTTCCACAACGGTTGTGGAATGATGCCGAATCAACCTGTGGATAGGTGGTGCGGAGCCTTGCAGCAAAAGGCGTGCCGGCGCGTGGCGAAAAAACCGTCAGGGCTGATTGGAATCATTGAGGGTGCACGGGGCACATGGCACCGTGTCGCCGTCGCAGGAGGGGATGGCATGGGCATCGGCAACGGGATGCGAGGAATCGGACTGGCGGGCATCGGCCTGCTGGCCGGGTGTGGGCAGTCAACACCGACTGCACTGGGCACGCTGGAGTGGGACCGGATCACGGTGCCGGCGCCGGCGGCCGAAGTGATCGCCACGGTGGAGGTGCGCGAGGGACAGCAGGTCAAGGCCGGCGCCGTGCTGATGCAGCTCGACCCGGCCCGCGGCGACGCGCAGTTCGCGGCGGCGCAGGCCGACACGGCGCGCGCGCAGGCCCAGCTGGAAGAGCTGAAGCTCGGCCCGCGGCAGGAACAGATCGCACAGGCCCAGGCACAACTGGCCGCGTTGCGCGCGCAGTCTGCTGAAGCCACTGCCTATTACCGACGAGTCCAGCCGTTGGCACAGCAGCGCTTGATTGCCGCCGCTGAGCTGGATCGTGCACGCGCTGCCGCCGGCAATGCCGAGGCCAGCGTGCGTGCTGCAGAGCAGGCCTGGCTGGAGCGGGTGCACGGCAGCCGTGTGCAGGATATCGCCCAGGGCCAGGCCGCCGCCGATGCCGCGCAGGCGCAGCAGGTGGTGCAGGGGGTGAACCTGCAGAAGCTGCAGTTGCGTGCGCCGCGCGACGGCGTGGTCGATGCCCTGCCTTACCGGCAGGGCGACCAGGCGCCGGTCGGCGCGCCGCTGGCGGTGATGCTGGTCGGCGAGCGCCCCTATGCACGCGTCTACCTGCCGCAGCCATTGCGGTTGCAGGTCAAGGTCGGGCAGGTCGCGCAGGTGCATCTGGAAGGGCAAGGCGCTGCGTTGAAGGGGCATGTGCGCTCGATCCGCAGCGAGCCTTCATTTACTCCGTACTACGCACTGACCGGTGACGACGTCGCGCGCCTGAGCTACCTCGCCGAGATCGAAGTGGACGCTCCCTCCGACATGCAGAAGCTGCCGGCGGGAATGCCGGTGCAGGTGAGCTTCTGAACACCGGCAACGACATCGCGGTGCATGCCCAGGGCCTGACCCGCCGCTTCGGCGATCTGCTGGCCGTGGACAATGTCGACCTGACCGTGCCGCGTGGCCAGGTCTATGGCTTCCTGGGCCCGAACGGGTCGGGCAAGTCGACCACCATCCGCATGCTGTGCGGCCTGCTGGAGCCGAGCGCCGGCCAGATCGAGGTGCTCGGCCTGGCCGTGCCGGAGCAGGCCGAGGCACTGCGCCGGCGCATCGGCTACATGACCCAGCGCTTCTCGTTGTATGAAGACCTTTCAGTGCGCGAGAACCTGGAATTCCTCGCCGCCATCCAGGACCTGCCGCGTACGCAGGCCCGGCAGCGGGTCGACGAACTGCTGCAGCAGTACCGTCTCCTGGACCGGCAGCCGCAGCTGGCCGGCACCCTAAGTGGTGGCCAGAAGCAGCGCCTGGCGCTGGCCGGCGCCGTCGTGCACGCGCCCGAGCTGTTGTTCCTGGACGAGCCGACCAGTGCGGTCGACCCGGAGTCACGCCGCGATTTCTGGGAGGCCCTGTTTGAACTTGCCGACGCCGGTACCACCGTGCTGGTATCGACCCACTACATGGACGAAGCCGAGCGCTGCCACCGGCTGGCGATCCTCGATCGAGGCGCGCTGGTCGCCGATGGCACGCCGGCCGAACTGTGTGCACGGCTGGACGGCCGCACGCTGCAGGTCACGTCGGCGCAGCCGCGGCAGGCCAGCCGCGCATTGTCTGAGCTGCCCGGCGTGCTGAGCGTGGCACAGATCGGCACGCAGCTGCGCGTGCTGTGCAGCGAGGCGGCCGCCGATACGCCAGCGTTGCGGCGCGCGCTGGCCAGCGCCGATCCGCAGGCCCGCATCGAGGCGGTGGCGCCGAACCTGGAAGACGTCTTCGTCGCCGCCACCCGCGGCCGTGGCCGGGAGCCAGCGGCATGAACCTGCGCCGGCTGTGGGCGATCATGCTCAAGGAATTGCGCCAGCTGCGCCGCGACCGCATCACGCTGGCGATGATCGTCGGCATTCCGGTGATGCAGCTGCTGCTGTTCGGCTACGCGATCAATCTCAACCTGCGCCACCTCGACGCCGGTGTCGCCGACCAGGCCAACAGTGCGGCGTCACGCGCGCTGGTGCAGGACATGGTCGCCACCGGCGTGATCACGCCGCGCAGCGAAGCCTATACGCCCGACCAGTTGATGCAGGCGCTGCGGCGTGGCGAGATCAGTGTCGGCATCGTGGTGCCGGCCGACTTCGAGCGCCGTCGCTTCGATGGACGCGAGGCGGTGCAGGTGCTGGTTGATGGCAGCGACACCGTGGTGCAGAGCGCGGCGATCCAGCTGGCGCAGGTGCCGCTGGAGACGCGACCGACCAGCAACACGCG
Source organism: Stenotrophomonas sp. YJH_SMC_133 (assembly GCF_059370655.1). Classification (NCBI taxonomy): domain Bacteria; kingdom Pseudomonadati; phylum Pseudomonadota; class Gammaproteobacteria; order Lysobacterales; family Lysobacteraceae; genus Stenotrophomonas; species Stenotrophomonas sp. YJH_SMC_133. The sequence continues at coordinate 181,852 of NZ_JCAFTW010000007.1, forward strand.
GCCGCTGCGCGAAGGCAGCATCGCCGGGGGGCCAATCAGCGTGACCAGCTTCTACAACCCGCAGCGGCGTTCGGCGGTGAACATCGTGCCAGGCCTGATCGGGGTGATCCTGACCATGACCCTGGTGATGTTCACGGCGGTGGCGGTGGTGCGTGAACGCGAGCGCGGCAACATGGAGCTGCTGATCGCCACGCCGGTGTCGCGCAGCGAACTGATGGTCGGCAAGGTGCTGCCCTATGCAGCCATCGGCCTGCTGCAGACCACGCTGGTGCTGGTGCTGGGCACCTGGCTGTTCCAGGTGCCGATCCGCGGCAGCCTGCTCGATATCTACCTGGCCGCGGTGCTGCTGGTGCTGGCCAACCTGGCGCTGGGCCTGCTGATTTCCACGCGCGCTCGCTCGCAGTTCCAGGCGATGCAGATGACGTTGTTCCTGTTCCTGCCGTCGATCCTGCTGTCGGGCTTCATGTTCCCGTTCGCGGGCATGCCGCGGCCGGTGCAATGGCTGGCCGAAGTACTGCCGCTGACCCACTTCCTGCGCCTGGTGCGCGGCATCATGCTGCGCGGCGCCTCGCTGTGGGAGCTGTGGCACGACGCGCTGGCGCTGCTGGGCTTCATCGCGGTGATGATGACCCTGGCGATCCTGCGTTTCCGCAAGCGTTTGGATTGAGGCATGCCGACCAACGGTCGGCATCCACCCTGGTAGGTGCCGGCCGCCTGCCGGCATCAACTCCGGCAGGTGCCGGCCACTGGCCGGCATCAATTCGGTGGGTGCCGACCGTTGGTCGGCATCAATTCGGTGGGTGCCGACCGTTGGTCGGCATCAACTCCGGTGGGTGCCGACCGTTGGTCGGCATCAACTCCGGTGGGTGCCGACCGTTGGTCGGCATCAATTCGGTGGGTGCCGACCGTTGGCCGGCATCAATTCGGTGGGTGCCGACCGTTGGTCGGCGCACCTTATTCCGCCACCACGCGCCCGCGCAGCGAATTGGTCAGCGCCTCGGTGATCACCACATCCACGAACTGGCCGATCAGCCGCGCCGGCGCCGGGAAGTTCACCGAACGCATGTTCTCGGTCTTGCCGGTCAGTTCGTTCGGGTTCTTGCGCGAAGGGCCTTCCACCAGCACGGTCTGCACGGTGCCGACCATCTTCTCGGAGATGCCGGCGGCGTGCGCATTGATGCGCTCCTGCAGGCGCGACAGGCGCGCGTGCTTCTCGGCATCGCTGATCGTGTCCTCCAGGTCGGCCGCCGGGGTGCCCGGGCGGCGCGAATAGATGAAGGAGAAGCTGTGGTCGAAGCCGATGTCCTCGATCAGCTTCATGGTCTTCTCGAAATCGGCATCGGTTTCGCCGGGGAAGCCGACGATGAAGTCCGAGCTGATCGAGATGTCCGGGCGCACCGCGCGCAGCTTGCGGATCTTCGACTTGAATTCCAGCGCGGTATAGCCGCGCTTCATCGCCGACAGTACGCGGTCGCTGCCGGCCTGCACCGGCAGGTGCAGGAAGTTGGCCAGCTGCGGCACGTCGCGGAACGCATCGATCAGCGAGTCGCTGAACTCCAGCGGGTGCGAGGTGGTGAAGCGGATGCGGCCGACGCCGTCGATCTCGGCGATGGTCCGGATCAGCAGGCCGAGATCGGCGAACTCGCCATCTCCATAGGGGCCGCGATAGGCATTGACGTTCTGCCCGAGCAGGTTGATTTCGCGCACGCCCTGCGCGGCCAGCTGCGCCACTTCCACCACCACGTCCTCGAACGGGCGGCTGACTTCGGTGCCGCGGGTGTAGGGCACCACGCAGAACGAGCAGTACTTCGAGCAGCCTTCCATGATCGACACGAACGCCGAAGCGCCTTCGGCACGCGGTTCCGGCAGGCGGTCGAACTTCTCGATCTCGGGGAAGCTGATGTCCACCTGCGGGCGCTTCTGCTCGCGGCGGGCGCGGATCAGCTCCGGCAGCCGGTGCAGGGTCTGCGGGCCGAACACAAGGTCCACGAACGGCGCACGCTTGATGATCGCCTCGCCTTCCTGCGAGGCAACGCAGCCGCCCACGCCGATGATGACCTCGCGGCCCTTGTTCTTCAGGCCCTTCCAGACGCCCAGCTGGCTGAACACCTTCTCCTGCGCCTTCTCGCGGATGGAACAGGTGTTGACCAGGATGACGTCGGCGTCTTCCGGCGTATCGGTCAGTTCCAGGCCATCGCTGGCGGCGAGCACGTCGGCCATCTTGGCCGAGTCGTACTCGTTCATCTGGCAACCGTGGGTCTTGATGTACAGCTTGCCTTTCACCTGGTCAGGCTTGCGCGGACCGGCGGGCAGGGCAACGAGCGGGGCACCGCCCGGCGTGGCGGGCGGAAAGACGTCTGGCGTCCCGGTCATGGCGCTTAATCCATTCGGGTGGCGGGAAAGCCGGCAATTCTACCTGCATCCCGGCGCGTACGCCGGCCCAGTAGAGCCAGGCCATGCCTGGCTGTATTCATCCACCCATGGCGTGGATCTACTGGAACTGCGGGTCCGCCCCCCGGCCGCGCCCGGCGGCACGCCTCAGGCCGCCACCAGCTCCGCATCGATCTGCCGCGAACGGTCGAACGCGGTCATCGCGCTCATCCGTGCGATGTAGTCAGCCGTGGCCGGCGCCGGCTGTACCAGGCCAAAGGCCGTGGTCCACGCCAGTGCATTGCCCCACAGCACGTCGGCGGCGCTCATGACCTCGCCCAGCAGGTACGGGCCCTGCGCCAGCTGGGCTTCGACCACCTGCAGCACGGTCTCGGCATCGTTGTACGGCGACATCAGGCGCGGCGGCGGCTCGCGGTGCATCGCCTTGTCGATCATCGCCGGCTCGAAACAGGCGCCATAGAAGGCCATCCAGCGCAGGTAGGGGCCGCGCAGGGCGTCGCCGATCGGCGGTGCCAGCCCGGCTTCCGGGTAAAGGTCGGCCAGGTACAGATAGATCGCCACCTGCTCGGTCACCAGTGCGCCGTTGTGGACGATGGCCGGCACCTTGCCCATCGGGTTGATGGCCAGGTAGGCCGGGGCCAGGTTGGCGCCGGCTTTCAGGTCCAGCACCTGCATGCGGTAGTCGGCACCCAGCGCTTCGAGCAGGGCCACGGCGCCGCTCGAGCGGGAACGGGCGGCGTGGTAAAGGGTGATCTGGCGTGAATTCATGGCATTGCTCCTTGCGGTGGGTGGTGAACTGGAGGCCATCCTGGGGCACTATTGCGGACGACTTCTGTCCTCGATCCTTCATGCGCCATACCGCCCATCGTCTGCTGCGCCTGATCGCCCTGCTGCAGGCCCGCCGCCAGTGGTCCGGGGCCGAGCTCGCCGAGCGCATGGGCGTGGACCGGCGCAGCATCCGCCGTGATATCGAGCGCCTGCGCGAGCTGGGCTATCCGGTGCAGGCCTCGTCCGGGATCGGCGGCGGCTACCAGTTGGGGGCTGGGGCCCCGGTGCTGCCGATGCTGCTGGACGAGGAGGAGGCAACCACGCTGGCCATCGCCCTGCGCGCAGCCTCGGCCACCGTTGCCGGGATCGACGACACCGCGCGTGGCCTGTTGTCCAAGCTCGATCCGCTGGTGCCCACCCGTCGTCGCCAGCAGGCCGGCGAGGTGCATGCAGCGACGGCCACCCTGTCCGACCTTCCGTCCACCGACGCACGCCTGCTCGGGCGGCTGGCCCAGCACTGCCGACAGGCGTCACGGCTGGCCTTCGAATACCGCAGCGCGCAGGAAGCCGTCACCCAGCGCGAGGTCGAGGCCCAGCACCTGGTCAATTACGGGCGACGCTGGTATCTGCTTGCCTGGGACCTGGGGCGGCAGGACTGGCGCACCCTGCGCGTGGACCGCATGGGCGCCGTACGTGAGTGCGCCGGGCCGGGCCTGCACCGGCGCACGCCGGCGCCGCCCGATGTGATGGTGCGGCAGGCCGTCAGCCAGGCGCCGTTCGCGCTGCAGGCCATCCTCCGCCTGGCCGGCAGCCATTCCGAGCTGGAAGGCCGCATCCCGCCGTGGTGTGGAGTGCTGGAAGCGGATGGCCCCGACCACTGCCTGCTGCGCATGGGCGCCGAGAGCCGCGGCATGATGCTGGCGCAGATTCTCAGCCTGGACCGCCTACCCGTGGCGCTTTGGACCACCCCGCCGGGCCTGCGCGACGAACTGGCGCAGCGCCTGGCGGGCCTCGGCCAGCTGCTGGCTGTGCCGCCGGTCACAGGCTGAGCCACGTCGCTTGGCAAGCCCCGGCGAAGCTGGGACACTCGCCGCCATGAAGGGGATACTGGGGACAACGGCGATCATCATCGCTGCGCTGACCGCTGCGCCGGCCAGCGCTGGAACCCTGTACAAGTGCCAGGGCGCTGACGGCGTCACCAGTTATGTGAGCAAGCGGGTGGCCGGCGCGCGCTGCAGCACCATCAGCTACATCCGTGACACCCGCCCGGCACCTCGACCGGTGGTGGCCGCGCCCAGGCCGGCACCCACCACGGTGGCCAGCATCGAACGCAACCCGGTGGCCGTTGCTGCGAGTGCCGCAGCGCCGGCAACGGTCGCGCCTGCGTCCGTGCCGGCATCCGGTCCCGCACAGCCGGTCGCCTCGCGCAGCGGGCGCATGGTCAGTGGCCAGGTGTATTCCTTCATGAAGGATGGCGTGCGCCACTACACCAGTGCGCGCCCGACACAGGTGGCCAACCTCGGCCCGGTCCGGACCATCCGCTACAGCTTCATGGAGCGCTGCTATGCCTGCGGGGTCAATCCACGCGTGGACTTCGGCACCGTGCGACTGAACACCTCGGCCTTCCAGGCCGAGATCACCTCGGCCGCGCGCGAGTTCGGCGTGGAGGAGGCGGTGGTGCGCGCCATCATCCATGCCGAGTCGGCCTACAACCCGACCGCGCTCAGCCGTGCTGGCGCGCAGGGCCTGATGCAGCTGATGCCGCCGACCGCCGCGCGCTTCGGCGTAAGCGATTCCTATGACGCCGGGCAGAACATCCGTGGCGGCGTGCAGTACCTTGCGTGGTTGCTGAAACGCTTCAATGGCGACCTGACCCTTGCCGCAGCCGGCTACAACGCTGGCGAAGGCGCGGTCGACCGCCACGGTGGCGTGCCGCCCTACAGCGAGACCCAGTACTACGTGCGCCGGGTCGGGCAGCTGGCCGAGCGTTACCGCACCGCCCTGAGTCACCAGTAGGTGCCGACCGTTGGTCGGCACTCCTTGAACGGTAGGTGCCGACCGTTGGTCGGCACTCCTTTGAAAGGTAGTGCCAGCCGCTGGCCGGCAACCCCGCAATCAATGTTGCTGCAATGCGTTGTGTGGCGCGCGACGGTTCCGCTACACTCGACCGTGATTCAATGCGGCTCTGGCCCCCACCGGATCCGCTGGCAGCCTTAAAGCTACCTAATCAATATCGGAGTGCCGGATGGCCAACGATGGGGTACACGATCCAGTCAACACCGGACGTCGGCGTTTTCTTTCTGCCACCACAGCCGTGGTGGGCGCCGTCGGCGTCGGATTCACCGCAGTTCCTTTCATCAAATCCTGGAACCCCAGTGCCCGCGCCAAGCTTGCCGGCGCACCGGTGGTGGCCGACATCAGCGCCCTGCAGGAAGGCCAACGCCTGATCGTGGAATGGCGTGGCCAGCCGATCTGGATCGTCAAGCGGTCCAAGGCCATCCTCGATGCGCTGCACGGGCTGGACGGCCGTCTCAAGGACCCCGAGTCCGGCGAGAAGGACCAGCAGCCGGACTACGTGCTGAAGCAGAACCCCGAGCTGCGCTCGATCAAGCCGGACATCTCCGTGCTGGTCGGCCTGTGCACGCACCTGGGCTGCTCGCCGGAAATGGTCGCCGAGATCCGGCCCGAGCCCTACGACCCGCAGTGGAAGGGTGGCTACTTCTGCCCCTGCCACAAGTCGCGCTTCGACATGTCCGGCCGCGTCTTCAAGGACGTGCCGGCGCCGATCAACCTGAAGGTGCCCGCGCACCATTACCAGGACGACAACACCATCATCATCGGTGTCGATCCGCAGGGGGCTGCCTGATGGCCAATATCCTCAGCCGTACCGCCAGCGGCGTGGCCGACTGGGTCAATGCCCGCGCGCCCGGCCTGATGCCGGTCTACCGGAAGCACGTCAGCGAGTACTACGCGCCGAAGAACTTCAACATCTGGTACTACTTCGGTTCGCTGGCGCTGCTGGTGCTGGTCAACCAGATCGTCACCGGCATCTTCCTGACGATGCACTACAAGACCAGCGCCGCCGAGGCGTTCGGCTCCATCGAATACATCATGCGCGATGTGGAGTGGGGCTGGCTGATCCGCTACATGCACTCCACCGGTGCCTCGCTGTTCTTCATCGTGGTCTACCTGCACATGTTCCGTGGCCTGCTGTACGGCAGTTACCAGAAGCCGCGCGAGCTGGTGTGGATCCTCGGCATGCTGATCTACCTGGTGTTGATGGCCGAAGCCTTCATGGGCTACGTGCTGCCGTGGGGCCAGATGTCGTTCTGGGGCGCCAAGGTGATCATCTCGCTGTTCGGCGCGATACCGGTGATCGGCAACGGCCTGACCGAATGGATCATGGGCGATTACCTGCCCAGTGACGCCACGCTCAACCGTTTCTTCGCGCTGCATGTCATCGCCCTGCCGCTGGTGCTGTTGCTGCTGGTGGTACTGCATCTGGGCGCGCTGCACGAAGTGGGTTCGAACAACCCCGATGGCGTGGAGATCAAGAAGGGGCCGAAGGGCAACCGCTGGTCGCCGAACGCACCGGCCGATGGCATTCCGTTCCACCCGTACTACACGCTCAAGGATGGCGTCGGCGCCGGTTTCCTGCTGATCATCGCCGCCTTCATCATCTTCTTCGCGCCCGGTTTCGGCGGCCTGTTCCTGGAGCACGACAACTTCACCGAGGCCAACCGCCTGGTGACCCCGGAACACATCAAGCCGGTCTGGTACTACACGCCTTACTACGCGATGTTGCGCGTGGTGCCGAACAAGCTCGGTGGCGTGCTGGTGATGTTCTCGGCCATTGCGATCCTGTTCCTGGTGCCGTGGCTGGACAAGGCCAGGGTGAAGTCGGTGCGCTACCGCGGCTGGATCTCGAAGGTGATGCTGGGCGTGCTGGCGGTGTGCTTCGTGTGGCTGGGCGTGATTGGTTCCGGCCCGGGCACCGACGTGCACGAGACCTACATCGGGCGGGTGCTGACCTTCCTGTACTTCGCGTTCTTCATCACCATGCCGCTATGGACACGGTTGGACAAGACCAAGCCAGTACCGGAGAGGGTGACCACCCATGACTGATCGCTGGATGGTCCGGTTGGCCCTGACGGCCACCCTGATGCTGGGCAGTTTCCTGGCCTCCGCCGCCGAAGGTGGCACCAAGCTGCTGCAGGCCGGCAACGATCTGGGCGACCGCGCTTCGCTGCAGCGCGGCGCGCAGCTGTACATGAACTACTGCTCCGGCTGCCACGCGCTGAAGTACCTGCGCTATTCGCGGATGGCGCAGGACCTGGGCCTGACCGAGGAAGAGGTGATGAACAACCTCAACTTCACCGGCTCGGCGATCGGCGACCCGATCCCGGTGGCGATGCCCAAGGAGAACGCGGAGAAGTGGTTCGGCAAGATGCCGCCCGATCTCAGCCTGATCGCGCGCGTGCGGGGCAGTGACTGGGTCTACACCTACCTCAAGTCGTTCTATCTGGACAGCAGCCGGCCGCTGGGCTGGAACAACGCGCTGTTCGCCAATGCCTCCATGCCCAACCCGCTGTGGGAGATGCAGGGCCTGCAGCATGCGGTCCATGGCAAGGCGGAAGCGCCCGGCATGGACCCGCCGGTGACCGGCCTGAAGATCGAAACGCCGGGTTCGGTTGATGCCGGGCAGTACGACCAGGCGGTGCGGGACATCACCAACTTCCTCGAGTATGCCGGCGAACCGGCCGCGCTCAAGCGCCAGCAGCTGGGCGTGTGGGTGATCCTGTTCCTGGCCCTGCTCACCTTCCTGCTGTACCTGCTGAAGAAGGAATACTGGAAGGACGTTCACTGAATCTGCCGCCGGCCATCGCACGGGCCTATTGGCTTTTGTGATGGTCGGTTGCACACTCGGGGAGGAGTCGACCGCCGGCACGGTGCCGGCGGCGCCGATGCGGCAGGCGGTCTCCTGTCGTGGGAGAGCCTTTGATGGCGGCGAGCGTACGCATGCGCAATACACTGACGCTGTTTTCCTCGAACGACGATGTACTGTGCCACCGTGTACGCCTGGTGCTGGCGGCCAAGGGTGTGACCTTCGACTTCGTTCCGGTCGATCCACAGAACCCGCCTGAAGACCTGATCGACCTCAATCCGTATCACTCGGTGCCGACCCTGGTCGAACGCGAGCTGGTGCTGTACGCCGCATCAGTGGTCAGCGAGTACCTGGACGAACGTTATCCGCATCCGCCGCTGATGCCGGTCGATCCGCTCTCGCGTGCGCGCATCCGCCTGGCGATGCTGCGCATCGAGCACGACTGGGTGCCACAGGTGCAGGCCATCCAGCTCGGCAACAAGACCCAGGCCGAGGCTGGCCGCAAGCGCCTGAAGGAGCTGCTGACCGCCTCGCTGCCGCTGTTCAAGGCCAGCAAGTTCTTCCTCAACCCGGAAATGAGCCTGGCCGACTGCGCGATGGCGCCGATCATCTGGCGCCTGCAGTCGCTGGACGTACCGCTGCCGAAGGACGGCAAGGCAATCGAGGACTACGGCAACCGCATCTTCCGCCATCCGGGCTTCGTCCGCAGCCTGACCGATCAGGAAAAGAAGCTGCGCGATCTGCCGGTCTGATCCGGGCCTGCGTTACCCGTCTGCACGCCGACCGGCGTGCAGGTGATCCGCCCCGGCGGGGCGCCGGGCGCGTACACTTCACGCATGACCGAAGACTTCTTCCACATGACCAGCCACCGCCCGTACCTGCTGCGGGCGCTGGTGGAATGGATCAACGACAACCAGCTGACCCCGCACATCCTGGTCGACGCCGGCGTTCCCGGCGTGCAGGTCCCGCCTTCGGCGGTCAAGGATGGCCGGGTCGTGCTCAACATCGCCGAACGTGCTGTCGTGCGGCTGATGATCGACAACGAGATGGTGAGCTTCTCGGCGCGCTTCTCCGGTACCAGCTACCCGGTGCAGGTGCCGATCAGCGCCGTGCTGGCCGTCTACGCCCGCGAGACCGGGCAGGGCATGGCGCTACCGGATGACATCCCGGGCAACGAGACCGCTCCGACCAGCGATGAGCTGCTGCACGAGGAAGGCACGCCGCCGGACGATACGCCGCCAGCCAGCCCGCCGCCGAAGGGGCGCCCGAACCTGCGCGTGGTCAAGTAACCAGGTAACGGTGGGTGCCGACCGTTGGTCGGCACGCCTTCAGCCCTTACACATCCTCGGCATCGTCCACATCCGCGCGGATCTGGCTGATCCGCGCCGCGCCCGGGCCAGTGAATGAGATCAGCTGGTCGCCGCGCAGCACCATGCGGCCCACGTGGCGATCGATGCCGTCGTAGGAATACTCGAACTTGAAGGTACGTTCGAAGCCGAGCCGGCCATCTTCGCCGCGCGACAGGCGCAGGCCGGTGGCGTGCACCGCCTGATCCAGCCATTGCACGTCGGCAGCACGGCAGGCATTGCGCCCCAGTTCGACCGCGCGCTCGGCGGCCGAACGCGCCGCGTTCCAGAAGAAATAGATGATTCCGCCGGCAATCAGCAACAGCAGCAGGGTGGGCATGGCGTCAGCCGTCAGGGGTCGATCCCGCAAAGATGGCGGCGAACGCGCGCTGGATCAAGCGCTGCACTCACCGCCGCGGCTGCGGTTCGCTGGACATCGGCTGCGCGGGCACGATGACCGGTTGCGGTGCCGGAGTGGGCTGCATCGGCGTCGCAGTGGGCGAGGGCATCACCAGCGGTGAGGTTGCAGTCAGCTGCAGCAGCGCTGCCCAGTCCTGCCGGTTGAAGCTGCATTCGTCCTCGCGACCTGGTGTGCAGCCGGGGTCGATGCCGGTGCTGTTGCGTTCGCGTGCCGGAGGCAGCTTGATCAGCCCCGTACGATCCAGCTGCAGCAACCGCATCGCTACGGTGTTCATCACGTTGCCACCGACCAGGTACAGGGTCTGGTCGCCGCCGAGGTTGGCCGCCACCACCACTTCGCAATGCGATTTCCAGTGGCCCACCGAGCCATTGCCCAGTGCCTGCACCAGCCCGCTGTAGCTGAGCGTGGTGCTGCGGTCGCGCAGGAAGCACAGCAGGTCGCCCGGTGCGGGTTTGGCCGTGGCCGGGTCGACCAGCCGGTACGGCACGCCCGAGGGACCGCCCTGGTAGGCGGCACGGATGTAGTCGATGTGGCGTGGCGACGTATTGAAGCCAGGAACGCCGGACTGCACCATCACCCAGGAAATGAACGCGGCCGACCATGGGTTGTCGATCAGGAAGGCGCGGCAGTCGCTGTCGGTGTAGCGCGTGCCCAACGGCGCCAGGCAGCTGCTGGCGCCCGCGATGCTGCCCATCGCATTGAGTGTGCCGCTGTTGCGCCAGTAGCCGGCCACGCGCTGCCAGGCGATCAGGCCATTGTCTGCCAGGTGATCGCTTTCGGCTTCGGTGACGCTGAGGCTGGCGGCACGGCCTTCACGATCGATGAAGGGCCGGTACCAGAGCCGGTGCTCATTGCAGGCGGTGTTGCGGATGGCCACCGCCAACGGACTCAGGCCGAAGCGGGGCGGAACATCGCAGGCCTCGGCGGCCGCTGCGGACAACGGTGCCGCGGCCAGCAGCAGGCAGGCAGGCAAGAGCATCCGGCGCATGCGCGGCTCCTGTGGGGGATACCTCAGCGTCGCAGCGCTGTCGTGAACGCCGGGTGTGAGAACGGGGTCAGATCCCTTTTCCCATGGACAACGGATCGGCCCCCACGCCAGGCCTCAACCCGGCGGCGGGCCCAGCTTCAGCGACAGATCGATGGCCTGCACGTGCTTGGTCAGTCCACCGATGGAGATGCAGTCAACGCCGTCCTCGGCGATCGAACGCAGGCCGCCCAGGCCCACGCTGCCTGACACTTCCAGCGGAATGCGGCCGGCCGTGATGCGCACTGCCTCGCGGCGCAGGTCGGGGCTGAAGTCATCCAGCAGGATGCGCTCGCAACCGGCTTCCAGCGCCTGGCGCAGCTGGGCCAGGTCCTCGACCTCGACCACCAGCGGCAGCGCGGGCCATTGCTGGCGCGCGGCGGCCACCGCCGCGGCCAGCGAACCGGCGGCACGGATGTGATTTTCCTTCAGCATCACCGTGTCATAGAGGCCGAAGCGGTGGTTGTCGCCGCCGCCACAGCGCACTGCGTACTTCTGCGCCAGGCGCAGGCCAGGCAGAGTCTTGCGGGTGTCGAGGATGCGCGTGCCGGTACCGGCCACCGCCGCCACGTAGCGGGCAGTGGTGGTGGCGGTGCCAGACAGCGTCTGCAGGAAGTTCAGCGAGGTGCGCTCGGCGCTGACCAGGCTGCGGCTGCGCCCGTGCAGCAGGGCCAGCACGGTGCCTGCGGTGACCGCGTCACCTTCGGAGACACGCCATTCGATGCGCACGTCCGGGTCGAGTGCGCGGTGGGTGGCGTCGAACCACGGGCGGCCGGCAATCACCCCGTCCTGCTTGCACAGCAGGTAAGCGCTGTCGGCCTGGTCGGGCAGCAGGGCGGCGGTGACGTCGCCGCTGCCCAGGTCCTCGGCCAGCGCCCGCGCGACATCGGCGGCGACAACGGCCGCATCCGGCGTCGGCAGCGCGCTCATGCGGCCGGGAAGTCGGCGATCTGGGCGGTCGGGATGGCTTCCTCGGCCAGCAGCACCGGGATGCCGTCGTCAACGCGGAACACCTGCTTGCGGTCGCGGGTGACCAGGGCTTCGCGCAGCGGCTGCGCCAGCGGGTTGCCATCGGCCTTGTTCACCGCGCCGGCGGAAATGGCCTTGTTGAGGGCTTCCAGGCCCTTGCCATCCAGCAGGGACAGGGGCTGGCGGGTGTCCGGCGACACCAGCAGGTCGAGCAGCTTGCGATCCATGGTTCTTCGTCTTGCGTGGAAGATGGCTAGAATACGTCTTTAAGGCAGGTGACGGCCAATGACCCCCAACCCGATCGCGCCGCTTGTCGGCATCGTCATGGGTTCCCGTTCCGACTGGGAAACCATGCAGCACGCCGCCCAGAAGCTTGAAGCCCTGGGTGTTCCGTTCGAAGTGAAGGTGGTGTCCGCGCATCGGACGCCGGATGTGTTGTTCAGTTACGCCGAGCAGGCGGGCCCGCGTGGCCTGCGCGCGATCATCGCCGGCGCCGGCGGGGCTGCGCACCTTCCGGGCATGATCGCCGCCAAGACCGCCGTGCCGGTGCTGGGCGTGCCGGTGCAGTCCAAGGCCCTCAACGGCATGGATTCGCTGCTGTCGATCGTGCAGATGCCGGCCGGCATCCCGGTCGCCACCTTCGCCATCGGCAATGCCGGCGCGTCCAACGCGGCGCTGTTCGCTGCTGCGATGCTGGCCAGCGACCAGCCGGCGATCGGCCAGGCGCTCGACGCCTTCCGTGCACGCCAGACCGAAGACGTGATGGCCCACGACGATCCGCGCCAATGAGCCTGACCGTCGGCATCCTGGGCGGCGGCCAGCTCGCCCGCATGATGGTCCTGGCCGGTGCGCCGCTGGGACTGCGCTTCCAGCTGTACGACCCGGCGGCCGACGCCTGCAGTGGCCCGCTGGCGCCGCTCACCGTCGGTGCCTTCGATGACCGCCACGCGCTGGCGGAGTTCGCCGCCAAGGTCGATGTGGTCACTTTCGATTTCGAGAACGTGCCCGCAGACAGCGCGCAGTTCCTGGTCGACCGCGTGCCGGTCTATCCGCCGCCGGCCGCGCTGGCGGTGGCCCAGGACCGGTTGAGCGAGAAGACCCTGTTCCAGCAGTTGGGCATCCCGCTGCCGGCCTTCGCTGATATCCGCAGCCGTGACGAGCTGGCTGCGAAGGCGGCTGAGTTCGGCCTGCCGTGCATCCTCAAGACCCGCCGCCTTGGTTATGACGGAAAGGGCCAGTTCCGCCTGCGCAGCGAGGCCGACATCGACGCCGCGTGGGATGCACTGGGCGCGCAGGTCGAGCGTACCGGCCTGATCCTGGAAGGCTTCGTGGCGTTCCAGCGCGAGGTCAGCGTGGTCGCCGTGCGTGGCCGCGATGGCAGCTTCGAAGCCTGGCCGGTCACCGGCAACTGGCATGTCGACGGCGTGCTGTCGGCCAGCGTGGCACCGGCTGTGCTGTCCGATGCCGAGCAGCAGGCCGCGATCGGCTATGTCCGCCGTGTCGCCGAGCACCTGCAGTACGTCGGCGTGTTCGCGCTGGAGCTGTTCTGTCGCGATGGCGAGCTGTTGGCCAACGAGATGGCGCCGCGCGTACACAACTCCGGCCACTGGACCATCGAAGGCAGCGAGACCTCGCAGTTCGAGAACCATCTGCGTGCCGTGCTGGGCCTGCCGCTGGGCAGCACCCGCATGCTCGGCCACGCCTGCATGCTGAACTGGCTGGGCGCGATGCCGGACCCGGCACCGGTGCTGGGCCAGGCCAGCGGCCATTGGCACGACTATGGCAAGGAGCCGCGCGAAGGCCGCAAGGTCGGCCACGCCACGTTGCGCGATGACGATGCTGCCGCGTTGGCCGATGCGCTGGAGCAGGTCGGCCTGGAGCTGGATCGCCAGGCCCAGGTGGCGCCGGCGGTGCACGCGCTGCGCAATCGCTGAGCCCGGTAGTGCCGGCCGCTGGCCGGCAGTGCAACGCTGTGAAGCGCCGGTGCAGGCATCGGCGCAACATTCCCGGTGGTAGCGTGGAGCTCCTTTCACAGGAGTCACCCCCATGCTCGACTGGAATGCCTACCGCAAGGAACTGAAGGGCCGTATCGGTGAGATCGGCAAGCTCTCACCGGATACGGTCAAGGGCTACGCCACCCTGGCTAACGCTGGCGCGCAGACCAACCACCTCGATGCGAAGACCCGCGAGCTGATCGCGTTGGCGGTGGCGGTGACCACCCGCTGCGACGGTTGCATCACCGTGCACGTGGATGCCGCGCTGAAGCACGGTGCCAACCGCGAGGAAATCGCCGAGGCGCTGGGTGTGGCGGTGTCGCTCAATGCCGGTGCGGCGCTGGTGTACTCGGCGCGGGTGATGGATGCGGTGGCCGCGCACGAGAACGCGTGAAGCCACGCTCTGCTTTCCGGTAGTGCCGGCCGCTGGCCGGCAGATTCGCCATCTCTGTACACCGATGGGGATGCCGGCCAGCGGCCGGCACTACCCCGGGGCGGAGCCGTTGCCTCAGCGTAGCTGGCTCTCAGCGAATTCCCAGTTGACCATCTGCCAGAACGCGTCCAGATAGCGCGCGCGATCATTCTGGTAGTCGGTGTAGTAGGCGTGCTCCCAGACATCGCAGCACAGCAGCGGCGTGCTTTCACCCGTCAGCGGCGTGCCGGCATTGCGGGTCGCCTGGATGCCCAGCTGTCCGCCCGGATGCTGCACCAGCCACACCCAGCCGGAGCCGAACAGGCCCAGCGCGGTGCGGTTGAATTCCTCGCGCAGGCGCTGCACGTCGCCGAACTGGCGCTTCACCAGCTCGCCCAGGCGACCCTGCGGTTCGCCACCGCCACGCGGTCGCAGGCACTGCCAGTAGAAGCCGTGGTTCCACGCCTGGGCGGCCGCATCGAACAGCTTGCCCTGGGCCTGGCGGACGATCTCTTCCAGTGACGCGTCTTCCCACTCGGTGCCGAGGATGCCGGCATTGACCGCATCCACGTAGGCGCGATGGTGGCGGCCGTGGTGCAGCTCCAGGGTCTGTGCGGACAGGTGCGGCTGCAGGGAGCCGGAAAGGTAGGGCAGGGCAGGCAATTCGACAGGCATGGACAGGTTCGTGGCCAGAGGGGCGGCGGCAGCCGGTTCCATCCGCTTACAATGGCGGCTACCGTGGGCAGTCTAGCCGACCACCGCGGTCGGTTTGTCCGGCGAAGCAAGGAGTGAGGTTGTGGCGGTAATGCAGCAAATCCAGGCCGAGGTCGATCGTTACCCGCTCGTGCTGTTCATGAAGGGTACCCCGCAATACCCGATGTGCGGTTTCTCCAGCCGCGCCGTACAGGCGTTGATGGCAGCCGGCGCGGTCACCCTGCGCACCGTCAACGTGCTGGAAGAACCCGAGATCCGCGCCAACCTGCCGCGGTTCTCCAACCTGCCGACCTTCCCGCAGCTGTTCATCAATGGAGAGCTGATCGGCGGCTGCGACATCGTCCTGGAACTGTTTGAAGCCGGCGAGCTCAAGCGCATCGTCGAAGAGGCGACCCAGGGATGAGTGCCTGGCCATCGACGTCACCGACCAAGGGGGCGCTCGATGGCCGCCCGTTGCAGGATCGCGTGGTGCTGGTTGCCGGCGCCGGCGGTGGGCTGGGCAGTGCGGCGGCCGTTGCCGCCGCCGCCGCCGGGGCCACCGTGGTCCTGCTGGGCCGCAAGCCGCGCCGCCTGGACCGTGTCTATGCCCAGGTCCAGGCCGTCGGCCCGGAACCGCTGCTGTATCCGCTGGATCTGGAGGGTGCAGGCCCCGACGACTATGCCGAACTGGCCCAGGCCCTGCAGCGCGAGCTGGGACGCCTGGATGGAGTGCTGGTCTGTGCCGCCCATTTCCCCGGATTGACCCCGTTCGAACTGGCCGACCCGGCCAGTTTCGCCCGTGCGGTGCATGTCACCCTCACTGCCCCGGCGTGGCTGACCCAGGCCTGCCTGCCGCTGCTGCGGCAGCGCGACGACGCGGCCCTGGTGTTTGCGGTCGATGCCTCCGAACGGGTGGGGCAGGCCTATTGGGGTGGATACGGTGTGGCCCAGCATGGCCTGCGCGGGCTGATCACCAGCCTGCATGACGAACTCGGCCGCAGCCCGGTGCGGGTCAGCGGCCTGTATCCGGGCCCCCTGCGCACGGCGCTGCGCGCCAGGGCCTATTCCGTCGACCAGGACCCGGCCGCCCGGGGCCCGGAGGCCGCCGCTGCGGCGGCCGTGACCCTGCTGTCCAGCGCTGGGCTTGCCTGGCGGGGCCGGATTCTCGACGCCAGTGAGGCGCCCCTGCCGGAATGAGGCCGGGGGAAAGGCGGAGTGAAGAACCCGTCACGATTGCGTTGCGATCCGGTGCCGTTTGTCGCACAACCGTCACATTGATGGCGTAGCGTGTTAATCTAGTGTTAACCGTTGTGGCTGCCTTCAGCCAAGCGGTAGGGAACCCCAGATAAATCTCCGACCAGCCACCCGCAGGGCTGTTTGGATGCGCTTTTTTTCCGCCATCGCCAACTCGCATCGAGGCTACCGAAAAATGACCCACCCACTCCGGATGTCCAAGCTCACCCTTGGTCTCGTGGCTGCGCTCGCCGCCGCTCCCGCCTTCGCCCAGAGCACCTCTGCCGGTGTCGGCGGCCAGGTGATGTCCGCCGCAGGCCAGCCTGTCGCCGGCGCTGAAGTCACCATCACCCACACCGAGTCGGGCACCGTTTCGCGTGCCACCACCGATGCGTCGGGTCGATACAACGCGCGCGGCCTGCGCGTGGGTGGTCCGTACACCATCACCATCACCAAGTCCGGTGAAGGCACCAAGACCGAAGAGGGTGTCTACCTGAACCTGAACCAGGTCAACACCGTCAACGCCAACCTGGGCGGTGACCTGGCTGCGACCAACCTGGACGCGGTGAACGTTGTTGCGACCGCCGGCGGCCTGGACCTGTTCAGCGCCAACAAGATGGGCACCGGCAGCAACGTGACCCGCGAAACGATGGACGCGCTGCCGTCGGCCAACCGCAACATCCAGGACTACATCCGCCTGGACCCGCGCATCTCGCAGGTCAGCAAGGCTGACGGCGCGATCTCGGCCGGTGGCCAGAACACCCGCTACAACGCCATCCGCATCGACGGCATCAGCGCCTCCGATCCGTTCGGCCTGGGCTCCAACAACCTGCCGACCGAGCGTCAGCCGGTGTCGATGGACGCCATCCAGGAAATCAACATCGACCTGGCCAACTACGACACCACCATCGCCGGTGGTACCGGTGCGGTGATCAACGCCGTGACCAAGTCGGGTACCAATGAATTCCACGGCACCGTGTACGGTTCTTACCGCGACAAGGACATGATCCGTACGCGCCTGGAAGGTGACACGACGGACTTCAACGGCTTCAAGGACGAGAAGACCTACGGCATGACCCTGGGCGGCCCGATCGTCAAGGACAAGCTGTTCTTCTTCACCAACTATGAAAAGTACGAGCGTAGCGGCGGCGGCGTGAGCCTCGGCGAAACCCCGTACAACAAGCCGAACGGCATCAGCGACGCCGACATCGCCCGCGTGCAGAAGCGCATGTCCGACCTGGGCTACCCGGTTGGCGGCATCGGCGCGCTGGACAACAAGACCTCGATCGAAGAGTACGCGATCAAGCTCGACTGGAACATCAACGAGAACCACCGCGCGGCCCTGCGCTACAACAAGATGAAGCAGGACGTCGTCCGCTTCCCGCAGGTCAACAACAGCGCCATCTCGCTGAGCGACTTCTGGTACACCCAGCCGACCCAGTACGAAACCTGGATGGGTGAACTGTTCAGTGACTGGTCCGAGAACTTCTCGACCGAGTTCAAGGTTTCGCACAAGGACTACTCGTCCAACCGCGTTGCTGCCTCGCACCTGCCGCAGATCCGCGTGCGCTTCGGCAACAACTCGCTGTACCTGGGTACCGAGCAGAACACCCACACCAACATCGTCGAGTCGAAGGAACTGAGCGCCTTCGGTGCCGGTACCTGGTACATCGGTGACCACACCGTCAAGTTCGGTTTCGATTACACCGACAACGACCTGATGAACTTCTATGGCCGCAACCTGTACGGCGCGTACGAGTTCGCCGACCTGGCTGCGTTTGAAGCCGGTACCCCGTCGGCCTACCAGGTGCGCGTCCCGCGCGCCGGCGGCAGCGTTGACGACATCCCGGCCAAGTTCCACCTGAAGAACACCGGCCTGTTCATCCAGGACACCTGGGCGATCAACTACAACCTGAGCCTGATGTTCGGTATCCGTATCGACATGCCGGACTTCAGCACCCAGCGCCTGTACAACCCGCGCATCGAACAGCTGTACGGCTTCAACAACACCCAGCTGGTCGACAAGAAGCTGTTCCAGCCGCGCGTCGGCTTCAACTACACCTTCGACACCGATCGTCCGACCCAGCTGCGCGGTGGCGTTGGCCTGTTCGGCGGCGCTGCTCCGAACGTGTGGCTGGCAGGTGCCTACCAGAACACCGGCCTGAACTACTCCGAGTACAACCTGACCCGCAACCCGGGTGGCTTCAGCTTCGACGCCGACAACCCGTACATCCCGAACCCGTCGCTGGCCTCGGCCCGCCAGAACGTTGACCTGATCGCTCCGGGCACCCGTCTGCCGTCGGTGTGGAAGGCCAACCTGGCGTTCGACCACGAGCTGCCGTGGTACGGCATCGTGGCGTCGGCTGAAGTGCTGTTCACCAAGGTCAAGGATGGACTGTACTTCGACCGCCTGGACGTGATGACCCCGAATGCCAACCGTTCGGTCGGTCAGGACGGTCGCGCGCTGTACTGGAACGACTACGGCATGAATGGTGCCAATGCCGGCCCGAACGGCATGCAGGCTGGCCAGAAGAATGGTCGCGCCTGCTCGGCGACCGATCGGACCTGCCCGGGTGACCGTGTCAACCGTCCGGGTGACATCGGCGACGTGATCCTGCTGCGCAATACCGACAAGGGTCGCGGTTCGCAGGCTACCTTCTCGCTGGCCAAGCCGCTGACCGAGAACTGGGGCTGGTCGCTGGGTTACACCTACACCCAGTCCAAGGAAGTGAGCCCGCTGTCCAGCTCGCAGAACACCTCGAACTGGAACAACACGCTGAGCCTGAACGCCAACGACAACGTTGCGTACAACTCGCGCTACGCGATCAAGGACCGCATCACCGGTACCCTGGAGTGGAAGCACAACTTCTTCGGTGACAACGCCACCCGCGTTGGCCTGTTCTATGAAGGCCGTTCGGGCCGTCCGTACAGCTACGTCTACTACAACGACGTGAATGGCGACGGTGCCGGTACCAACGACCTGTTCTACGTGCCGAAGGGCCCGGGTGACGTGATCTTCACCGGCGGCGCCGACATGGAGAAGAAGTTCTTCGATTGGCTGGCGCAGAACCCGGAACTCGAGGCCTACCGTGGCAGCGTGGTCCCGGCCAACTCGCACCGTGCCAAGTGGGTCAACAGCTTCGACGTCCGTATCAGCCAGGAATTCCCGGGCTTCGTGAAGGGTCACAAGGGTGAAGTCGCGCTGGACATCATGAATGTCGGCAACCTGCTGAACAAGAAGTGGGGCCTGATCGACGACTACGGCTTCTACGCCACCCGTCGCGTTGCCAACTACTCGGGTATCGACCCGGCTACCGGCAAGTACCTGTACAACTTCACCGGCCGTACCGACAATTCCTCGATCCAGGAAAACAACAACGACAAGGGCAACACCGCCGTGTCGCGTTGGTCGATGCAGCTGACCCTGAAGTACAAGTTCTGATCCGTCAGGGCTTGATGATGTAAACGGAAACGGCCGGGGAAACCCGGCCGTTTTCCGTTCAGGCGAAAGTCCTTGCACGCCACTCTGCATCGGCGTAGCATCCGGAAATGTGCGCGGTGCCAACGCCGCCGATGCGGTCCCGGAAAGGCGAACGCGGGGAGCACACATCCAACGGTCGGGCTTCCCGGCCGTTTTGCTTTTTAAGGGGGTGGCAGTACAGTCGGAAACCTTGAAGGAAGCAAAAAATTGGACATGACCACGAACGAAAAATCAGCCCGCGCACTGCCGGTGCAGGACGCGCGGATCTACCCGCGTGGTGGGCTGGATGTGCTGTCGCGGGCCGAAGTGGCCCGCCTGCGCGATGCCTCTGCCGGCGGCATGCACGAGCTGCTGCGCCGCTGCGCGCTGGCCGTGCTGACCAGCGGCAGTGCCTCTGACGATCCGCGCGCGGCGCGCGATCTGTATCCCGATTTCGACATCCAGGTAGCGCAGCAGGATCGCGGCGTGCGCATCGACCTGGTCAACGCACCTGCCATGGCCTTCGTCGATGGCGAGATCATCCGCGGTGTTGCCGAACTGCTGTTCGCCGTGGTGCGTGACCTGGCCTACATGGCCATCGAGATGGGCCCTGCCTACGCGGCCGAGCTGGAGTCGTCCGAGGGCATCACCAACGCGGTGTTCGGCCTGCTGCGCAATGCGCGCATCCTCAACCCGGGTGACCCGAACCTGGTGGTGTGCTGGGGCGGCCACTCGATTTCGCGCGACGAGTATCTGTACACCAAGCAGGTGGGCTATGAACTGGGCCTGCGCGGCCTGGACATCTGCACCGGCTGCGGCCCGGGCGCGATGAAGGGCCCGATGAAGGGGGCCACGATCGCCCATGCCAAGCAGCGCCGTACCGTGACGCGCTACATCGGCCTGACCGAGCCGGGCATCATCGCCGCCGAGTCGCCGAACCCGATCGTCAACCACCTGGTGATCATGCCGGACATCGAGAAGCGCCTGGAGGCCTTCGTCCGCATCGGCCACGGCATCATCGTGTTCGCCGGTGGCGTCGGTACCGCCGAGGAAATCCTGTACCTGCTCGGCATCCTGCTGCGCGAGGAAAACAAGGACCTGCCGTTCCCGCTGATCCTGACCGGACCGACCGTGGCGGCGCCGTACTTCGAGCAGATCGACCGCTTCATCCGCCTGACCCTGGGTGACGAAGCAGCCGAGCGCTACGAGATCATCATCGGCGACCCGGTCGCGGTGGCGAAGAAGATGGCCAATGGCATCAAGCGCGTGCGCGAGCACCGCCTGGCGCAGAAGGACTCGTTCTTCTTCAACTGGTCGATCGAGATTCCGTGGGAGTACCAGCAGCCGTTCGTGCCGACCCATGAGGCGATGGCGGCGCTGGACCTGCACCACGGGCGTGCACCGCATGCGCTGGCGGCGGACCTTCGCCGGGCGTTCTCGGGCATTGTCGCCGGCAACGTGAAGGAAGACGGCATGCGCCGCATCGAAGAGTTCGGGCCGTTCCAGATCCATGGCGACCCGGACATGATGCAGGCCCTGGACGGGCTGCTGCGCGCTTTCGTCGAGCAGCGCCGGATGAAGATCTCCGGCGAATACCAGCCCTGCTACCAGGTGCTGGCCTGAGCCTGCGCCGGCGCGATGGGGATCGCGCCGGCCGGGGTGGGGCGGGGCGGGTCGTCAAGGCTTTGACGCCCGTCGCCCTGGATTGACCGTTCATCCTGCCGCCGCTTGCCGGTGGCAGGGCGATGGCCCATCGTGGCCATCAACACGCTGGGGAGCGTCCAATGTCTTTGCGCCGGCAAAACGGCTTCACGCTGGTCGAGTTGATGATCACGCTGGTCATCCTGGTCATTCTGGCCAGCATCTCCTATCCCAGCTTCCGCACCGCGATGCGCTCAAACCGCCTGACCACCACCAACAACGAGGTGATCGGTCTGTTGTCGCTCGCCCGCAGCGAGGCCATCCGCAACCGCCACGGTGGCGGGGTGTGCGGCAGCAGCAACGGCACGTCCTGCGATGGCGAGTGGAGCAAGGGCATGCTGGCCTGGGGCGACGTCGATGGCGATGGCTCCGTCAGCGGCAGCGAGAGCGTGCTGCGCTTCTCCAAGGGCAGCAGCAGCCTGGCGGTCGAGGCTCCCAGCCCGGCCGTCATCTCCTTCGACTCCCAGGGGCGCCGTCGCGCGTCCGCCGACCAGGTCGTGAGCCTGGTGCCGCAAGGCTGCAAGGCGGGTGACCCCATGCGGACCCTGATCGTCCTGTTCTCCGGTCAGGTCCGCTCCACCGCAGGAACCTGCAAATGAAACGTCGTCGTTCCGGCTTGGGCGGGCCCGCCCGCAGTCGTGGCTTCAGCCTGATCGAGGTGCTGATCGCGCTGCTGGTGCTGGCGTTCGGCCTGCTTGGCTTTGCGCTGCTGCAGACCATGAACGTGCGGTTCGTGCAGAGCGCCAGCCAGCGCACCCAGGCCACCAGCCTGGCCTACGATCTGATCGAGCTGATGCGCGTGCAGCGCAGCGAAACCCTCAACGGTGGCGAATACACCAAGGCCTCCTTCACCGCCGGCTCGGTCACCGCACCGGCGGGCCCCTGCACCTGGCCCAACAGTGCCGACGTGACGGCCTCCAAGGCGAACGTGGCGCGCTGGCAATGCCAGGTCGTCAAGGTGCTGGGAGGCAAGGCCAGCGCCAACGTGACTGTCAATGATGGCTTGGTCACGGTGGGCATCGGCTGGGGAGACGAGCGATGGAACGCAGCCAATCCCGACAGCATCACCACGTTCACCCTGGTTACCCGTCTATGAAGCGCGCGCCTTCCGTTGCCAGCCATGCGGCAGGCCTTTCGCTGGTGGAACTGCTGATCTCGCTGGTCATCGGCCTGGTGCTGATGCTGGGCGTGACCCAGATCTTCATGGCCTCGCGGGCGGCGTCGCAGCTGTCCGAGGGTGTCGCGCGCACCCAGGAAAACGCTCGATTCGCACTGGAGTTCCTCGAGCGCGACATCCGGATGGCCGGGCACATGGGCTGCGTGAACGACCAGGCGCACCTGGTGCGCGCCCAGGACAGTGTCAAGGTCAACATTGCCGGCGTGAAGTCGGGTGATGGCAGCCCGATGGACTTCTCGGTGCCGATCCAGGGTTACGAGGCGCAGGGCACCGCGCCTGGCAACAAGCTGACCCTCGGCGCAAGCTGGGGAGCTGCCGGCAGCACGCCGTCGGCGATCACCAATCTGAAGCCCAAACCGCTGGGTGGCAGCGACATCATCGTGATGCGCTACCTGGCGCCGGAAGGCTCGCCGGTGCTGTCCATCGGTTCCGGTAATTCACCGGACATCACGATCGCCAAGGACGCGGCGGCCCGACTGTCGGCCGGTGCCGTCACCACGCCCTCGGCGTTTGCCGTGGCCGATTGCAGCAAGGTGGATGTGTTCGCCGGGAAAATCGCCGACAGCACGATCACGGCCAGCAAGGTCGATCTCTCGGCGTATTCGGCCAACAACGCGGTGACCATGGTCTATCGGGTGGAATCGATGGCGTACTACGTGGCAACGAATACCGCCGGCGAACCCGCGCTGTACCGCGCGCGTGGCGCTGGCGACAACACGTTCGCCACCGGTGAGGAGCTGGTGGAGGGCATTGAGAGCCTGCAGTTCCTCTACGGCCAGGATACCGAGACGGCGATCAGCAGCACCGCGCCGCCGTCCGGGGTAATCGCCTTTCAGAAGACTGCCAGCGGGGTCAGTACCGGTACCGATGCCGCCGCTGTCGCTGCGTGGCGACGGGTTGGCCTGGTGCAGTTTGGACTGCTGGTGCGCAGCCCGCAGCGCGCCGCGGCCGAGCAGGCCAATACGGCCGTGGCCCAGCTGGGCGTGCTCGGCGTTGGCTTCAATCCGCCCACGACCTACGACGATCGCTACCGCGCCTCCTACGAGGTGTCCGTGGCACTGCGCAACCGACTGTTCGGGAACTGACCCATGAAGCCCTCCGTCTCCCGTCGATTCCAGGGGCGTACGCAGCAGCGCGGTGCGGTGCTGTACGTGGCTCTGATGCTGTTGATCCTGCTGTCGCTGATCGGCGTGGTCGGCATGCAGGTGGCGAGCATGCAGGAGCGCATGTCCTCCAACTACCGGGCCGCCAACGTGGCGTTCC
Source organism: Stenotrophomonas sp. YJH_SMC_133 (assembly GCF_059370655.1). Classification (NCBI taxonomy): domain Bacteria; kingdom Pseudomonadati; phylum Pseudomonadota; class Gammaproteobacteria; order Lysobacterales; family Lysobacteraceae; genus Stenotrophomonas; species Stenotrophomonas sp. YJH_SMC_133. Next base: position 205,589 of record NZ_JCAFTW010000007.1, read on the forward strand.
AGGCCAGCGAGCGGGCGGTCCGTGACGCCGAGCGGTCGATCGAGGAGATCGACAACAATACCGGCGACGGCGGCTCGTTGAAGGCTGACGCCATCAAGCGCATCTGCGATGACGGCTTCGATCCCACCCGCTGGGTGGGAGAGCAGAAACTGTCGGCGGCGCCGGTGGTCAGCGTGCGCCGCATCGACGCCTGCATCCAGGGCGAATCGACGCTGGGCATGGGCACGCCGGAAAGCGAAGAGCCCACCCGCGTCTACCAGATCACCGCGTTCGGCTCCGATCGCGATGCCGCCACCAGCAACGAGGGTACTTCCTCGGCGGCTGTCGACACTGTTTTCAAGCTTTGAGGAACCCGGTCATGGCGACCCGAAAGATCAAGATCCTGGCCGGCTCCGGGCTGTTGCTGGCGGTGGCTGGCGGCACCTGGCTTGCGATGAACCTGTTCGCCGCGCAGGCGCAGGGCACATTGTCGCAGCACCCGATGAACCTGAAGGTCTCCGCGCCGCCGTCATTCATCATGGCGGTGGACGATTCGGGTTCGATGACCTTCCAGACCCAGTTCCCGGGGCAGGACGGAACGGCGTGCTGGCACTACGGGAGGAAGAGTTTCTTCCGGTCGGCCGGTGTTCTCAACACGCCCGATGACGTACTCCCCACCTATGATCGGTGGGGCAATGCCATCCAGACCGGCGAATGCAGCTATTTCTACGTGTTGCCGGGCGCCCGGATCAACAACTACAACGGCATCCCCGCTCTGGATGTCTTCGGGTTCGCACGATCAGCGGCCTACAATCCAACCTACTACGACCCCGCAATCAAGTACGAGCCCTGGTTGCGGATCGTAAATGAAGAGGTGCAGTCGTATCCGGACGCGAGCACGTCGGCCACCCTCATCGATCCTCGTGAGACAGATACACTCGCGATCGCCAGCAGCTATCTGGGCACTTCGTCCTGGGACGTCCAGAGGATGCAGGAAGGGATGACGGTACCGGCCGGGCAGTCCTACAGGACTGCAAGCAGGGCCAATGGTAATTTTGGCAACGAGAACGCCAATACGAGAGGCACGACCTGGAGCTCGGCGGGCTATGCGTCGCTGCGCTATGTGCCCGCAACGTTCTACATGCCGTACACCAGCGATGGTGACGCCTATCCGCAGTTGCCAGGCACTGCCAATGCGTATGCAGGTATCCAGCGAACCAAGGTCACCGGCGCCTGCGGTTCCGGATGTGACATGTGGAAGTACGTCATCGGGACCGGTGATGCTGCCGCATTGCAGAACTTCGCCAACTGGTACTCGTACTACGGTAACCGCAACCGGGCGATGATCGCCGGCATGACGCGCGCATTGAATGTCAATGACATGTATGTCGGGTATTTCCGGATCAATGATTTCCAGAATTACAACAGTTCGACAGACTCCAACAAACGGCTTGCGATCCGGGACATGAGCGTGATCGGGCAGAAGTCCGCGCTCTACAGCAGCATGATCGCGCTGACGGCCAGTGGTGGCACGCCGAATCGACATGCCGTCAACGCTGCGGGCCTGCAGTTCATGCGGACCGATGACAATGCCCCCATCAAGCTGTCCTGCCAGAAGAATGCGGTGATGCTGTTCACCGACGGCTACAGCAACAATGGCAACAACCTTTCGTCATCCCTCGCACCTGCCCCGGGCAACGTGGACGGGGACATGGGGACTCCCTTCTCGGATGGCAATTCCAACACCATGGGTGATATTGCCGCGTACTACTACGTGAACCCGTTGCGAACCGATGATCGGATGCCCCGGGGACAAGTGCCGGTGCCGGAGCAATGTGCGACCAGCACTGACAAGTCGCTGGACTGCAAGAAGGACCTGCATATCAACTTCTACGGGATCACGCTGGGCGCGCGTGGCAATCTGTTCGATCCGAACAAGCAACAGAACCCGTATACCGATTCGGCGGTCTACAGCAACTGGCCAAGTCGCCAGAACGACAACCCCAGCACCGTGGATGACATCTGGCACGCCGCGACCAATACCCGCGGTGAGTACATCAACGCGCGTACTCCGGCAGACATCACCACGGCCATGCGCCGGGTGCTCTCGTCGGTCACCTCCGGGCCAGCGCCTTCGGGCAGCCAGGGCCTGACCGGCGCGCGTATCGGTACCGGGTCGCTGGCGGTCACGCCCCAGTTCGAAGTGGCCAACGAGGAAACCGATTGGTTCAGCCGCCTGAAGGCATCCAAGCTTGCGGTGAACGACAAGACGCAGCAGACCGAGTACACGCAGGTGTGGGAAGCGGCCGAGAAACTGGGCGCGCAGCGTTCGCGCACCATCGTCGCCACCAAGGGCAATGCTGCAGTTGACTTCAGCAGCACCAACATCGCCTTCACCGATCTCTGCAACAAGGATGAGAAGCAGTATCCGGGTATTGCGCGCTGTTCTGCGACCGAGGCTGAAAAGCTGGGCGGCGACATCGCCACGGCCATGGCTTATCTGCGCGGCGACGCATCACGCGAAGTGCGCAACTCGGGGGGCATCTATCGCACCCGTACCACCGTGCTGGGCGACATCGTCAATTCCAGCCCGGTGATCAGTTCGCCCCGCGACGACTATGGCTACCAGCGCATCAGCACCGCGATGGCGACCTCGTATGCCACGTATCTGACCCGCAAGCGCAACAATGGCCGCTACATGGTCTATGTTGGTGCCAATGACGGCATGCTGCATGCCTTCGACGGTGGCATGAACGGCAATGGCGTAAGTGACGGTGCCGGTGGCAGCGAGACCTTCGCCTACATCCCTGGAACCGCGCTGGGCCACATGGCCAACCTGCTGTATCCCTACGTGGCGGCCAACAAGTCCGACCAGCGCTTCCGTCATCGCTACTACGTGGATGGACCGATCGCGGTGGCGGACGCGCAGATCGGTGGCAACTGGGCCACGGCGCTGGTCGGTACGGCCGGCGCCGGTGGGCGCTCGGTGTTCGCGCTGGATATAACCACGCCGTCCAGCTTCGGCACCGGCAATCGCCTGTGGGAAATCAGTGACGTGGCGCCGGGGCTCGACAGCACCGTAAAGGCGAACATCGGCCATGTCCTTGGCAAGCCGGTGATCGTGCCGGTGAAGGAAGGGACCGGGGTGGCGTGGAAAGCGATCTTCGGCAACGGTTACAACAGCCTCAGCCGCAAGGCCGTGCTGTTCGTGGTCGACCTGGGATCGGGCGCGGTGCGGATGATCACTGCTACCGAGGCCGCAGCAACCGCACCCGCCGGTGACAATGGCCTGGGCAACATCGTGGCTGTCGACCGTTGGCGCGCCGACAGCGCCGGTGGGACGGGGCGTGTACGTGGCCGTGACGGCCTGGCGGACACGATCTATGCGGCCGACCAGCGCGGCGCGCTGTGGAAGTTCGACCTGGAAAGCACGGCAACCTCGGTCACCACACCGGTGTTCACCACGGCGCGCCAGACCAACAACAACAACCAGGTGTATCGCCAGCCGATTACCGGTGGCATGACCGCCGTGACCGGACCCGGTGGTGGCGTGATGCTGGTGCTGGGTACCGGCAGCTTCTCCTTCGACAATGACCCCCAGGATCTCACCGCGCAATCGCTGTACGGTGTCAACGACACCAGCAAGGACCAGCCGGAGGCCACGATCGTGCCCGCCAATCTGGTGGCCTATACGGTGACCACCACCAACAAGTTGCGCACGGTCACGGCCACGCCCTTCTCCGGGGCGGCGCGCGGATGGAGCATTGCACTGCCCGGCGCAGGTGAACGCTTTGTTGGTAATCCTGCCGTGGCGTCGGGAACGGTGTTCATGCCGACCTACATGCCTACCGCGGGTGGCCGTGGCTGTTCGACCGAGGGAAGCAACTGGCTGTTTGGCCTCAATCCGATCTCGGGTGTTGCATCGCTGGAGCAGGCGCGGGTCGGGTCCATTACCGGCACGCCCTACGGAGCGGGCACGGCTGGCGTGAGTCTCGACACCGGCGGCACCGCACCGGTGAAGGACGTCAATGTCTCGGTGATGCCACGCCTGGCAAAGGGTGCCGATCGAGGCGGACGTGCCTGCTGGATGGCGGTCAACGTGGCGGGTGCTCCGACGATGTACGTGCCTTATCCCTGCGGTCGCCAATCCTGGCGTCAGATCCAGTAACGAAGACATGCCCATGAGCCTGAACACTCTTTCCCGTACCCTGCGTCGTCCCGGCAAACAGCACGGTTTCTCCCTCATCGAACTGATGATCGTGGTGATCGTGCTCGGCATCCTGGCCGCGATTGTCGTTCCGTCGTACCAGCAGTACATCCGCCAGTCGCACCGGGGCGTGGCCAAGGCGGACCTGGTGGAATACGCGCAGCGTGCTGAGCGCTACTACTCGGTGAACAACACCTACTCGGGCTTCGCGCTGCCCAGCAAGGTGTCGCCGCGCGAGGGCGGGACCACACGGTACGCGATCACGTTCGATGGCAAGGCGTCCTCGTTCACGCTGACTGCGACGCCCCAGGGCAACCAGACCAAGGACAGCTGCGGGACGCTGAGCGTGGACCAGGCCAACCGCAAAACGGCCAGCGGCACGGTTTCCGATTGCTGGTAAATCAGGTGTTGATCTTCCTCTGAACGCCCAGTACAATGCGCCTCCCCGCCCGAATAGCTCAGCCGGTTAGAGCACTTGACTGTTAATCAGGGGGTCGTTGGTTCGAGTCCAACTTCGGGCGCCAGATACTCCAAAAGCCGCGAGAAATCGCGGCTTTTGTCGTTTTGGCCCGTCAGCAGGGAAGGGTGCGGTCGACACGCTCGCTGCGGATGCGGCCGCCGTTGTTGATGACCAACCTGCCATGCAGCCGGTCTCCTGCGCAGATGCGCAGCGTCAGATTGGCACCGGGACTGCGCCCGTCAGGCTGGAAGAACAGCAGCGGCCGTCCACCGCTGGCCTGGGCGACGATGGCGATGTCGGTCCGGCCTTGATGGTGGATCAGGATGTCCTGGGCGGATGCTGGTGTCCCCCGGTGCCTGCCGCTGCGATAGATGATCCACCCTGCGCTCCAGTCGCGGGAGCACTGCTCACCGTCGTCGCTGGCGCACAGCCCGATCAGTTCGCGGCGCTTCAGGGCCTCGCTTCTGGCGCTGGAAAGACTGGCATGCAGGGTCAGCTGCAGGGCGTCGGCGCGTTGCCGCAACAGCACCGGGCGCAGGGCCGGCCAGCCCACGGCCAGCAGAACGGAAAGGATGGCGATCACCACCAGCATCTCGACCAGATGCATGCCGCGTGATGCTGAACGACAGTGGGCGGGAGTGCGATGCATGGCATCAAGCCTCGCGCCGCAGCGGGACGGCCGCCATCAGGCACTGCCGCGCCCGCCTGCCCGGAAAGCCCTCAGCCGGCCGTCACCCCTTGCCCCGTATACTTGTCCTTCCCGGGAACTGGCAACACCATGAGCGACCGTTTCGAACTCGTCTCGCCGTATTCGCCGGCGGGCGACCAGCCTGATGCCATCGCGAAGCTGACCAGCAACTTCGAGGCGGGCATCGCCAAGCAGACCCTGCTGGGCGTCACCGGCTCGGGCAAGACCTACACCATCGCCAACGTCATCCAGAACGTGCAGAAGCCGACGCTGATCATGGCACCGAACAAGACGCTGGCGGCGCAGCTGTATGGTGAGTTCAAGGCGTTCTTCCCGCACAACGCAGTCGAGTATTTCGTCAGCTACTACGACTACTACCAGCCGGAGGCCTACGTGCCTTCGTCGGACACCTTCATCGAGAAGGACAGTTCGATCAACGAGCACATCGAGCAGATGCGGCTGGCCGCGACCAAGACCCTGCTGTCGCGCCCGGATGCGATCGTGGTGGCCACGGTGTCGGCGATCTATGGCCTGGGTGCGCCGGAGGACTACCTGTCGCTGCGCCTGATCCTGTCCAAGGGTGAGCGCATCGACCAGCGCGACCTGATCAATCACCTGACCCAGCTGCAGTACACGCGCAATGAGTACGAGCTGCAGCGCGGCACGTTCCGCGTGCGTGGCGAAGTGATCGACGTGTTCCCGGCCGAGTCGGACAGCGAAGCGCTGCGCATCGAGCTGTTCGACGGCGAGGTCGAGAAGATCACCCTGTTCGACCCGCTCACCGGTGAGACGATGCGCAACATGCAGCGTTTCACCGTCTACCCCAAGACCCACTACGCCACTACCCGCGAGCGCGTGCTGGCCGCGGTGGAAACGATCAAGGTGGAGTTGAAGGAGCGGCTTGAGCAGCTGTACGCGGAAAACAAGCTGGTGGAGGCGCAGCGCCTGGCACAGCGCACGCAGTTCGACATCGAGATGATGGCCGAGGTCGGGTTCTGCAACGGTATCGAGAACTACTCGCGGCACCTGACCGGCAAGAACGCCGGCGAGCCGCCACCGACGCTGTTCGACTACCTGCCGCCGGACGCGCTGCTGGTCATCGACGAATCGCACGTGACCATTCCGCAGATCGGCGCCATGTTCAAGGGCGATCGCTCGCGCAAGGAGACCCTGGTCGAGTTCGGATTCCGCCTGCCGTCGGCACTGGACAACCGACCGCTGCGTTTCGAGGAATGGGAGGCGCGTTGCCCGCGCGCGATCTACGTGTCCGCCACGCCGGGCCCGTATGAGTACCGCGAGGCCGGCGACGAGATCACCGAGCTGGTGGTGCGCCCGACAGGCCTGATCGATCCGGTGGTGGAGATCCGCCCGGTGGGCACCCAGGTCGACGACCTGATGAGCGAGGCCAACGCGCGCATCAAGGCCGGTGACCGAGTGCTGGTCACCACGCTGACCAAGCGCATGGCCGAGAACCTCACCGAATACCTGACCGAACACGGTATCCGCGTGCGTTACCTGCACTCGGACGTGGATACGGTCGAGCGCGTGGAGATCATCCGCGACCTGCGCCTGGGCAAGTTCGATGTGCTGGTGGGCATCAACCTGCTGCGCGAAGGCCTGGACATGCCCGAGGTGTCGCTGGTGGCGATCCTCGACGCCGACAAGGAAGGCTTCCTGCGCTCCACCGGTTCGCTGATCCAGACCATCGGCCGCGCCGCCCGCAATGTGCGCGGCAAGGCGATCCTGTATGCGGACAAGGTGACCCGCTCGATGCAGGCAGCGATCGACGAGACCGACCGCCGCCGCGCCAAGCAGGTCGAGTACAACGAAGAACATGGCATCGTGCCGCGCTCGGTGGCGCGCCCGATCGTCGACGTCCTCGAAGGTGCGCGTTCGGATGCGGCGGAGAAGGAAGCCAAGAAGGGCAAGGGCAAGGGCAGGGCGGGTGTTGCCGAGGACGGAGCCGATTACCGTTCGCTCGGTCCGGCCCAGCTGGCGGCGCGTCTCAAGGCGCTCGAACAGCAGATGTACCAGCACGCCAAGGACCTGGAATTCGAGGATGCCGCACGGGTGCGTGACCAGATCCGGCAGCTGAAGGAAGCGAGTCTGGGCTGAACGCGGCGGTGCAGCATCTTCTTCACAAAAGTGTTGCGCTTCACGGCCGGCATCCGTAATATACGCGGCCTGCACCGACGCAATCGCGGACGTTCAGAAGCAAAAACGGGCGGTTAGCTCAGCGGTAGAGCACTACCTTGACATGGTAGGGGTCACAGGTTCGAACCCTGTACCGCCCACCACGAAGTCTCCGGAAGGAGGCTGTCGTGAACTGAAGAGCCCGGCCCTGGCGCCGGGTTTTTACGTAGCAGGGCCAGCTTTCGGGCGGCAGGAACAAGATGGGCGGTTAGCTCAGCGGTAGAGCACTACCTTGACATGGTAGGGGTCACAGGTTCGAACCCTGTACCGCCCACCACCTGGCTCCCGGCATTGCCGGTGCAGCGGTGGATCACGATGAAAGCCGGCCCTGTGCCGGCTTTTTCGTTTGCGACGGTCGCCGGTGCCCCAGGTCAGCGCTGGGCAACCCATTCGTCGATGCTGATCATGCGCTGCAGCCGCCAGTGCCCGTCCACGCGTTCCCAGACCTGCGCGAAACGTGCTGAACCGGCCTGATGCTGCTGGCCGCCTGCAGGCAGGCGCTGGTTGCCCACGCGCAGCACGCGGTCCTGGCGCAACCGGTACAACTGCAGGGCCGTCGGCTCCGGTGTCTGGTCATGTGCCGGGGGCACGCCCGCCTGCCCGACGTCGGCCTGCAGGATCTGGCTGCGCAGGGAGGCATCCCCGGCGTCGGCATCGCGGCCGAACAGGCCAGCGCACAACAGCAGCAGGGCAAGCATCGGCATGGCACGGTGCTCCGGAGAAGGGAGTCCAGCGTGGCACTGCCCCCCGCACTGTGAAACCGGTATGCGACGAAAGCCGGAAAAGCGCCCGCCAAGTCGCTGCGGGAAGGATGAATCCGGGCCAGGAAGTGCCGGGCCGCGCTTCAAGGCGGCCCGGCGTGGTGGGCCACTGCGGGGTGGCCCGGTCATGGCCGCGGCGCTGGCTCAGCTCCGCGGCGGGTGTGGCAGGTCAGCGATGCCGACCCCATGCACGGATCCGGTTACAACGGATCGCAGCACAGCAGCTGGCCGTGCTTGCCCGCGTTGCCGAACGGGCACTGCGGGTGTGGTTCGCAGCCCGGTGCATATCCGGTCTTGGGCGAGACGGCGAAGGCCTGGCTGGCGCCGAAGGCCATGGCCGCGACAACGACGATACCGGCGACGGACGAAAGCACTTTCTTTCCGATCATGTGTATCTCCTTGGTTGGCGTTGTGGAGTTGCAGTTGCCGAAGGCACGGGAGTGCCGGTTGTGGCGCGAATGCGGTAACAGGGGGCCGCGACGCAATGCGCGGCACGCGGGATCAGGGCAGCGCCGGCTTCGGTGCGAGCGACGCGACGGCAGCCTGCACGACCTGGGCGTCGAGCTGGCCGACATGCTTGTAGGCAACGCGGCCATCGGCAGCCAGCACCATCAGCATCGGCGTGACGGTGGCGCGATAGCGCGTGGACGCGGCGGCTTCGTTGTCGATGGCGATCGGGAAGCGCAGTGCATGTTTGCCGGCGTAGTCCGCCAGCTGGTCGTATGGCGGCATGCCGACACCGACCAGTTCGCTGTTGCCGCGGGCCGCAGCGATCTGTTGCAGCTGCGGTACCGAGGCCAGGCAGTAGCGGCATGCGGTGGAGAAGAAATAGAGGATCTGCGGAACCTCGCGGGCACCGCCGATATCGACGAAGGTCTGCTGCGTGGTGCGCAGCGCCAGCGCATCCGGGCGACTACCCAGTTCGAGGCCATGTGCTGCAAGACGCATGTCCTGCAGCTGCGTGGCCATCTGCTCATTGATCTGCCGCAGCTGGCGGTTCTGCCATCCGAGCGCGATGACCAGCACGGACAGCAGCAGGGCGACAACGGGGAACAGGACGCGCTTGAGCATCGATCATCCTTGAACACAGCGTTGGGTCGAACATACCCGAACTGGCGCGCAGGTTGTTAAGCGGATGTTCCCGGCACATCCTCCGACGGAGCGCATGTACTAGAGTTGTGCCCGCGCAGGCATGCGTGCATGCCCTCCACCCATCCCCAGGATCTTTCAACGATGAGCGATCATGTGCCGGTTTCCAGGCCCAATCCGTTCTTTGAACTGCTGTTCGGCGGCAACATGCTGGAAGGTACGTTCAAGGCAGTGATCTGGGTCGCCCTGTTGTCCGCTGTGCTGGCCTGGACCACGTTCCGCTGAGCGGGGGCGCGGCACTGCCGCCGCGTTGCGGCAGGCCGGTGCTCAGGCGCTGAAGGCCTGGCGCAGGCTGCGCAGGGTGGCCTGCCGGTGCTCTTTCGCGCTGGCCTCGCCCATTTCCAGTTCCTGCAGGCGCAGCCCGACCAGGGTCATCGAAAGCGCGTATCCCCGGGCTGCGTCGGCAACGCGCGACTGGCCGAGCGCGCGACGTGCAAGCGCGCTTACGTGCTCAAGGTCGGGCATCAGGCCAAGGTAGACGCGTTCGGCGCTGTCCAGATCGGGGGCTCGCAGGATCGCGTGTGCTTCGGAGGTGGGGGAGACGGAGGCCATGGGGAGTCCTTGTCCGTAGCGGGTGCTCGTTCAGAACGAGCGCATCAGGGAAATGAAGGCCGATGACTGAGTACCGCGTCGTGCCATCGGGCTGTCCTTTACTGCATCGCCGAACCACTGGTTGGCGACCACGCCGGTCGCGCGCCACTTCGTGCCCAGGGGCGTGCTGACCGCGATCTGCAGGCTCGGTGATGTCGCGCTGCCCGGGTTGTAGGCGGCAAGTCCCGAGCGCAGCGCTTCCTCATCGCTGATGCCGTAGTAGTAATCCAGCAAGCGTGCGCTGGAGTGGACCACGCCGACCTTCGGGACCCAGGTGAAGCGACCAGCCTGGATCGGATAGCTGTAGTGCAGGCGCGACTCCATGCCACCTCCGTGCCCGGTGACCTCGCGCATCACGCTGGCCTCGACGATGCCCCAGTCGGCGCTGTATTCACCATTGATGCCGGCCATGGCGGACATCTGCCGGCTGTGCAGCCGGCGCAGCTGCGGATCGTTCACGTCGTCGGTCTTGAAGCGCAGCGTGTAGGGCGTGACCGCCGCCGACAGGCGCAGGCCCTCGCGCTTGTAGAGGTACATGCCCAGCGAGCCCGGGCTGGCGAAGAAGCGCTGGCCCTGCCAGGCAATGGACGGGACCACCAGTGGCTTGACGTCGTAGTGCGCATACGCGCCCGAGGTCGCGCCAGCACTGATGCCGGCCTGTACGCCCGGGTTGCTGTCGGCGGCCTGCGCGAACACCGGCAGGCCAAAGGCAGCGGAGAACAGCAGCGGGCGCAGCAGGGTCGAGGGCAGTGGCGGCATCGGTCAACGACGTTGCGGAGGATGGCTGCGCATGATGGGGGAGCAACATTGTCAGAACATTGCGTCGGCGCATCCGCCAGGCCGAAGCGGAAAAAGTGGGCGCCAGGCACTATGATCGGCACCGTTTCCGGTAGCCGAGCCCCCGATGCGCATCCTCCTGGTCGAAGACGATCCTGACCTGTCCCGTGCCCTGCAATCGGGGCTGGAGCGGCAGGGCGTGGTCGCCGATGTGGTTGGTTGCCTGGCCGAAGCGGCCATCGCGCTGCGCGAACCGGTGCACCAGCTGATGCTGCTCGACCGCCAGTTGCCTGATGGCGATGGCGATGGCGCTGGCTTCGTTGCCGTTGCGCGGGCCCTGCGTCCGAACCTGGCGGTGATCATGCTGACGGCCAAGGGCACGCTGTCGGACAAGGTCGAGGGCCTGGATGTCGGCGCCGATGACTATCTGGTCAAGCCGGTGGCGATCGAGGAACTGATGGCGCGCATCCGTGCGGTCTCGCGACGGCCCTCGGCAATGGTGACACCACGCTTGCGACTGGGCCGGCTGGAGTTCGATTTCGAATCGCTGCAGGCGCGGGTCGATGGCCAGCTGCTGGCGCTGCCCCGGCGCCAGGTGCTGGTGCTGCAGGCGCTGGCGATGCGGCAGGGGCGTACCGTCACCCGCAGTGCACTGGAGGCGGCGGTGTACGGCTTCGATGACGAGATCCAGTCCAATGCACTGGACGCGCATATCTCCAAGCTGCGCAAGGCGCTGCAACAGGCCGGGGCCGGCGTGGAGATCCATGTGATCCGCGGCGTCGGCTACCTGCTGGCGGAGGCCTGAGATGGCACGCCCGATCCGTTCCATCACCCTGGGCCTGGCCTGGCGCCTGTTCCTTGCGCAGGCGTTCACCGTACTGTTCGCGGTGGTCGCGCTGATCCTGACCTGGGGTGACAAGGACTCCTGGGGCATGGACATGTTCACGGCCGAGGCGGTGGCCAAAGCCGTGCACAGCGAAGGCGGCCGGCTGGAACTGGACCAGGCGCGCTGGGACAAGCTCAATGCCGGGGCCGGCGGCAACCTCTGGTTCGCGGCGGTTGATGACAGGGGCACGTGGCTGGAGCGCGGCACGATTCCTGCGGTCCACGCGCCATTGCTGGCACGCTTGCCGACAGTGGGCGCCACCGAACTGGGTTCACTGGTGCCACCCTATCTGGACGTGGCGCGGGTGATGATCCGCAACGAGGATGGACGCCGCATCACGGTGATGGTCGGTGGTGCTCCAAAGGGTGGGTTGCTGGATGGCGCGCTGATGGTGCTGCGCCTGATCGGCCTGTGGTTCTTCCTGCCGTTGATCGTGGTCACGCTGCTGGTGATGCCGACGGTGATCCATCGCGCGATGCGCGGCGTGCGCCGCTCCGCGCAGCAGGCCAAGGAACTGGACATCGGCCAGCCGGGCGCGCGCCTGGATGCGCAGTTGGTGTCCACCGAGGTCGCACCACTGGTGGAAGCGTTCAACGATGCGATCGACAAGGTGCAGCAGGGCTATGCAGCGCGCGACAAGTTCCTCGCCGATGCCGCGCATGAGCTGCGCGTACCGATCGCGGTGGTGCAGGCGCGCCTGTCGCAGCTGCCGCAGGGTGAACTGAAATCGCAGTTGCTGACCGACGTCGCCCGCCTCGGCAACGTGGCTGAGCACCTGCTCGACCTGCAGCGTCTCGATCGCAATGTCGGCGCGCTGCAGCGGCTGGACCTGGCGTTGCTGGTGCGCGAGGCGGCCGCCGATCTGGCGCCGCTGGTGGTCGGCGCCGGTTATGGCTTCGAGGTGGATGCGCCGGAGTCGCCCGTGTGGATCCATGGCGACAGCCTGGCGCTGGGGCGGGTGATCGCCAACCTGGTGCACAACGCCATCGTCCATGGCGGCGGGCGCGGCACGATCTGCGTGCGCCTCGATGCACGCGGCCTGCTGGAGGTCAGCGACCAGGGCGCCGGCATTCCGGTCGGCGACCGCGAAGCGATCTTCGAGCCCTTCCACCGCCTGCGTGCAGCCGGCAGCGGCAGTGGCCTGGGCCTGCACCTGGTGAAGGAAATCGTGCAGCACCACGGTGGCTCGGTCAGCGTTGGCGAAGCGGCTGGCGGCGGCGCCAGCTTCAGAGTCAATTTCCACCGCGGTACCGTACGGCGCTGACAGGCGCACGGGGAAAGGCCCGATAGGCAGCCTGCGGCCTCCAGCGGCAGGCTGGGGAAATGGTTCCCGATCGATCCGCCCCGGCCCTGTTTGGCTTTGGCTGCGCTGCAGGCCTGGTGCTGGGGGCGCTGGCCTGCGTGCAGATGCCGATGTTGCTGCCGCTGTGGCTGAGTGTGCCGATGGCGATCGCCGGCGTCGGCGGCTGGCTGTTGCCCTGGCGCGGCCGTGCCTGGGCCGCGGCCCTGCTCGGCCTGGCCTGGGCAACGGTGCACGGGCACTGGGTCCTGCATGGCCAGCTGCCACCCGGCGCCCCACCGCAGGATGTGCAGGTGCGGGGCCGGGTTGCCGACCTTCCCCGGCAGGGGCCCGGCTACACGCGTTTCGTGCTGCATGTCGAAGATGCCGGCGCGCTGCCATCGCTGCGTGGCAAGCGCCTGCAGGTGACCTGGAACGACCCGTGGCGCGGATCGCCGGCGCACGAGGCGGAGGGCGGGCGCCATGCGGTTCGCGCAGGATCGCATTGGCAGTTGTCGTTGCGCGTGCGCGCGCCACGCTCGCGGATCAATCCCGGCGGCTTCGATGGCGAGCGCCACGCCGTGCTGCGGGGCATCTCCGGCAATGCCTCGGTGCGTGATCCGGCCCGTGCGCGGGAGTGGCTGCCGGCGCAGGGCCTGCAGGCCTGGCGGGAACGCAGCAGTGCGGCGATCGCCGTGCAGGTGGCACATCCTGCCGCGCGGTTCGTGCAGGCGCTGGCACTGGGCGATACCCGTGGCCTGTCCGATGCCGACTGGGAACACCTGCGCGCGCTGGGCCTGACCCATCTGGTCGCCATCTCCGGTTTCCACGTGGGCGTGGTGGCTGGCTTCGGTGTACTGCTGTGCCGCTTGTGGTGGTGGCTGTGCCCGCTGCTGGGACGGTACTGGCCACGGCCGCAGGCCGCCGCATGGGGAGCGGCGCTGGCCGCAGCCACCTATGCCGTGGCGGCGGGTGGTGCGCTGCCGACGGTGCGCGCGGCGCTGATGATCGGGCTGGTTGCACTGGCCAGGGCCGGGCGTCGCCCGGTGGGCGCAGGGCAGGGGCTGGCGTTGGCCGCGATGGTGATGCTGTTGCCTGCGCCGCTGTCGGTGCTCTCGGCTGGATTCTGGCTGAGCTTCGGTGGCGTGCTGTGGCTGCTCTGGTGCTTGCCGAGGACGGGGCCGGAGGGAATCGGTGGCGGGCTGCGCGGGTTCCTTGCCGCGCAGGGTGTTGCCAGCCTTGGGCTGCTGCCGCTGTGCATCGCCTTGTTCGGCGGGACCGCGCGGCTGGGGCCGCTGGTCAACCTGCCGGTCATCCCGTGGTGGACAATGCTGGTTGTTCCGCTGTCGCTGCTCGGTACCGGCCTGCACGTGCTGCATGACGGCGCGGGGCGTTGGGCCTGGCGTGCCGCGGCCTGGCTGTTCGAGCTCAGCTGGGGGGGGCTGCAGCCGTTGGCGCTGCATCCGCAGGCGATGTGGTGGCTGGCCGAGGCGCCGCGCTGGGCGCTACCCGTGGCCTTGCTGGGCGTGTTCTGGTGGCTGCTGCCGCGCGGCGCCGGCGGTGGCCTGGCGGGCCTGCTGCTGTGCCTGCCGCTGCTGTGGCCGGCCCGGCATGCACCGGCCGCGGGGGAACTGGAGCTGCTGGTGCACGATGTCGGCCAGGGCACGGCGGTGCTGGTGCGCACGGCACGGCACGCGCTCTGGTACGACGTGGGGCCGCCGACTGGCGGCGAGGGCAACGAACGCATCCTGGTCCCGGCCCTGCGCGCGCTCGGCCAGGGGCCGCCCCGGCAGGTGATGCTCAGCCATGACCACCTGGATCACACCGGCAGCCTGCCCAGCCTGCGACGGCAGTTGCCCGGGCTGCAGCTGCTGGCGCCACCGGGCAGCACCATCGGCGGCGCCACGCCCTGCCAGCAGGGGATGCGCTGGGAGTGGGACGGGGTTGATTTCCAGGTCCTGCACCCGGCGCCGGGCAGCCGGCAAGCCGAAAACGAGGACAGCTGCGTGCTGCGCATCGCCAGCCGTCACGGCGTGGTCCTGCTGCCGGGTGACATCGGTCGACCGGCCGAGGGGGCGCTGCTGCAGGCGTACCCGCACGCGCTGAGGGCGGACGTGGTACTGGTGCCGCACCATGGCAGCGGCGGCAGCTCCAGTGCGCCGTGGGTTGCGGCGGTGGCGCCGCGGTTGGCGGTGGTCTCGGCCGGGCACCGGAACCGCTTCGGCCACCCGCGCCAGGAGGTGGTCCAGCGCTGGCAGGCGCAAGGCGCGGAGGTGCTGGCCACGGCCGACTCCGGGGCGATCCGCGTATGGCTTGGCGCACAAGGCCTGCAGCTGCGTGAACAGCGCATCCATGCATCCCGGTGGTGGGATGCCGCTGGGCGGGCGCGGTCGGCTGCTATCCTATCGCCGATCGAACAAGCGGCCGTTGGGCCGGAGGGTTGAAACGTGT
Source organism: Stenotrophomonas sp. YJH_SMC_133 (assembly GCF_059370655.1). Taxonomy (NCBI): domain Bacteria; kingdom Pseudomonadati; phylum Pseudomonadota; class Gammaproteobacteria; order Lysobacterales; family Lysobacteraceae; genus Stenotrophomonas; species Stenotrophomonas sp. YJH_SMC_133. The sequence goes on from NZ_JCAFTW010000007.1 coordinate 221,010, forward strand.
GGGAACTGGTCAAGGCCGGTGGCTGGCCGATGGTGCCGCTGCTGCTGTTGGGCGTACTGGCTTTGGCGATCATCCTGGAGCGTTTCTGGTCCCTTCGGCGGACTGAAGTGCTGCCGCCCGGCCTCGGCCAGGAAGTGCGCAACTGGGCCGCTCGCGGCAAGCTCGACCCGGCCCACCTGCAGACCCTGCGGGCGAATTCGCCGCTGGGCGCGCTGCTGGCTGCCGCACTGGAAGCCCGCAACCGCCCGCGCGACCAGATCCGCGAGCGCATCGAAGACACCGGCCGCCACCTGGTGCACCGCATGGAGCGATTCCTGAACGCACTGGGCACCATTGCCTCGGCGGGCCCGCTGCTGGGCCTGCTCGGCACGGTGATCGGCATGATCCAGATGTTCCTGGGCATCCTCGACCACGGCGTGGGCGACGTGAACCAGCTGGCCGGCGGCATCGGCAAGGCGCTGGTGTGCACCGCCACCGGCATGATCGTGGCGATTCCGGCGCTGATGTTCCATCGCTACTTCAAGGGCCGCATCCACGGCTACGTGGTGGAGATGGAGCAGGAAGCCAGCGCCCTGCTGGATACGCTCGACGGCCGCCCCGGGGTGATGAACCCGGCCCCGGCCGCGCGCCAGTCCGGCGCCGCCACGGCGAAGGCCTGATCGATGCGTATCGGCAACGACCGATCCCAGGATGAGCCGCATATCGACCTGGTGCCGCTGATCGACGTCATCCTGGTGCTGATCATCTTCTTCGTGGTCACCACCACCTTCGACGCGCGTTCGACGCTGCAGGTGCAGTTGCCGACCGCCAGCCAGCAGCAGACCAACGAGCCGCCGCGCTCGCTCAGCGTGCTGATCAACGCCGAAGGCCGTTACTTCATCAACGACCAGGAAGTGCTGCGCAGCGACGTAGAGTCGGTCAAGCAGACCATCGCCGCCGTGGCCGGCAGCGATCGCGAGCAGACCGTGCTGCTGCGTGCCGACGCACGCACTCCCTACCAGGCCGTGGTGACCGCGCAGGACGCGCTGGGTCAGCTCGGCTTCCGCCGTATTGCCATTGCAACAGCACCCGAGGTGCGTCCATGAGTTCCAATCACGCGCCGGTGTGGCCGATCTACAAACGTCTGCTGGGGTACACCCGCGCCTACTGGGTGTTCATGGTGGCCGCGGTCATCGCCATGGTGGTCGAAGCCCTGGCGGGCTACCACTTCACCAAGTTGATGGAGCCGCTGGTCAACCGCGGTTTCGTCAACCCGGAACCGCGCATGGCGGTGATCCTGCCGCTGACCATCCTGGGCCTGTTCCTGATGCGCAGCGTCGCCACCTGGGTGAGCGACTACGCGCTGGCCAAGACCGGCCGCAGCGTGGTGCGCGACCTGCGCGAACAGGTGCTGGCCAAGTACCTGCACCTGCCGTCCTCGCATTTTGATACCGAAGCGACGCCGGTGATGGTCAGCCGCCTGAACTTCGATACCGAACAGGTCACCCAGGCCAGTGCCGACGCACTCAAGACCGTGGTGGCCGACACCCTGACCATCATCGCCATGCTGGCGGTAATGCTGCAGATGAGCGTGAAGGTCACCGTGGCGATGCTGGTGGTGGTACCGCTGATCGGCGTGATCGTGTCCTACGTGGGCAAGCGCTACCGCCGCATCAGCCGTGGCATCCAGGATGGCATGGGTTCGATGGCGCAGACCGCCGAACAGTCGCTGGCGGCGCAGCAGGAAGTGAAGGTGCACGGCACCCAGCAGCATGAGATCTCGCGCTACTCGCGCCTGGCCAACCGCATGCTGTCGCTGAACATGAAGGTGGAAGTCACCCGTGCTGCCGCCTCCAGCGTGGTGCAGTTCCTGGCCGCGCTGGCGCTGGCGGTGATTGTCTGGGTGTCGACGCGTGAAGCGCTGGCCGGTCGCCTCAACGCCGGCCAGTTCATGGGCCTGATGACCTCGATGATGGCCATCATTCCTTCGCTGCGCCGCCTGACCAGCGTGCAGACCTCGATCTCGCGCGGCGTGGCCGCCGCAGAGCGCCTGTTCGGCATCCTCGACATGCAGGTCGAGCGTGACGAGGGCCGCAACAACGTGCAGCGCGTGCGCGGCGAGCTGGCCTTCGACCACGTCATGCTGCGCTACCGCGAGGACAGCGGCATTGCCCTGGACGACATCAGTTTCGTTGCCAAGCCCGGCACGGTCACCGCCATCGTGGGTCGTTCCGGCAGTGGCAAGACCAGCCTGATCCGGCTGGTGCCGCGCTTCTATGAGCCCAGCGGTGGTGTGATCACCCTCGATGGCGTCGCGCTGGATGACTATCCGTTGGCCGACCTGCGTCGGCAGGTGGCGATGGTCGGGCAGAAGGTCATGCTGTTCGATGACACCATCGCGGCCAACATCGCCTATGGCATGGAAGCGAGCGAGGAGCAGATCCGTGCGGCGGCCGAAGCGGCCAATGCCTGGGAGTTCATCGCGCGCATGCCGCAGCAGCTGCAGACCCCGGTCGGCGAGAACGGCGCGCTGCTGTCCGGTGGCCAGCGCCAGCGCCTGGCGATCGCCCGCGCGATCCTGCGTGACGCGCCGATCCTGATCCTCGACGAAGCCACTGCCGCGCTGGACAACGAATCCGAGCGACTGGTGCAGGATGCGCTGCAGCGCCTGATGCCCGAACGCACCACGCTGGTCATCGCGCACCGCCTGTCGACCATCGAGCATGCCGATCAGGTGCTGGTGATGGACCACGGCCGCATCGTTGAACGGGGTACCCACAAGGAGCTGCTTGCCATGGGTGGCCTGTACCAGCATCTGCACAGCATGCAGTTCCGCGAAAGGCAGGACTGATGGCTGGCAAGGGTACCCAGACCCCGCCGTACTGGTACGACGGCAGCCCGGTTCCGTGGGCGATGCGCCTGCTGGCGCCGCTGTATGCCGGCGTCACCGCGCTGCGCCGCCGTGCCTACCGGCGTGGATGGCGCAAGCGCTACGCGCTGCCGGTGCCGGTCATCGTGGTTGGCAACATCACCGCCGGCGGCACCGGCAAGACGCCGCTGACCATCGCCCTGGTCGAGCGCCTGCGTGCGGCCGGCTGGAAGCCGGGCGTCGCCAGCCGTGGCTATGGCCGTGAAGACGCTGACAAGCCGCTGTGGGTGCAGGCCGACACGCCGACCGCCAAGGGCGGTGACGAACCGGTGCTGATCGCCTGGAAGACCGGCGTACCGGTGCGCGTGGACGCTGACCGCGTGGCCGCAGGCAGGGCACTGGTCCAGGCCGGCTGCGATGTGATCGTCTGCGATGACGGCCTGCAGCACTACCGGCTGGCGCGCGACATCGAGATCGAAGTGGTCGATGCCCAGCGGCGCTACGGCAACGGCCGCATGATTCCCGCCGGACCGCTGCGCGAGCCGGTCAGCCGTGCCGGCGAATGCGATTTCCGCGTGGTCAACCTGGGCCAGGCCGATGAGGAAAGCGCGGCACAGGCCTGCGGTTTCGGCCAGTGGCCGATGGCCCTCCACATCGACAGTGCGCAGCCGCTGGCCGGTGGCCGCGCGCGCCCGTTGTCGTACTTCAAGGGCCAGCGTGTTCATGCGGTGGCCGGCATCGCCCATCCGCAGCGCTTCTTCGACATGCTGCGCGCGCGTGGCATCGGCGTGGTGCCGCACGCCTTTGCCGACCACCAGGCCTACCAGCCGCAGGACCTGTCGTTCGGCAGCCAGCTGCCGGTGCTGATGACCGAGAAGGATGCGGTGAAATGCCGCGCGTTCGGCAACGATTGGCATTACGCGGTGCCGTTGCGTGCCGAGCTGCCTGCCGCGTTCTGGGTGGCGCTGACCGACCGCCTGGACAAGCTGCGACCGAACTGAGCGGCGCGGCGGCGCTTGCATTCACGTGCCGCCGGCCGCATCCCCGTTGTAACGAGCCTGCCGAGTATTGCCCCATGACCGAATTCGTCGTCGCCATTCCGGCCCGCTATGCCGCCTCGCGGCTGCCGGGCAAGCCGCTGCGCCTGCTGGGCGGTGAGCCGCTGGTGCTGCACGTGGCGCGCCGCGCGCTGCAGGCCGGCGCTGGCGAGGTCTGGGTCGCTACCGACGATCAACGCATTGCCGACGCGCTGTCCGGGCTGGCCGAGGTGAAGGTGGCCATGACCGCCACCTCGCATGCCTCCGGTACCGACCGCCTGGCCGAGTGCGCGCGCATCGCCGGCTGGGCCGACGACACCGTGGTGGTCAACCTGCAGGGTGATGAACCGTTCGCGCCGGCTGCGGGAATCCGTGCGGTGGCCCAGGCGCTGGTTGAAGGCAATGCACCGATGTCGACCCTGGCGACCGCCGTGGAGGATGCAGAAACCCTGTTCGATCCGAACGTGGTCAAGCTGGTGCGCAACGTGCGCAACGAGGCGATGTACTTCAGCCGCGCGCCGATTGCCTGGCACCGCGATGGCTTCGCGCGCAGCCGCGACGTGCTGCCGGAAGGGCATGCCTGGCTGCGCCACATCGGCATCTACGGCTACCGCGCGGGCTTCCTGCAGCAGTTCGCGGCGATGCCCCCGGGCCGGCTGGAGCAGGTCGAATCGCTGGAGCAGCTGCGCGTGCTCGAGGCCGGCTATCCGATCAGCGTGGCGATCTCGCCGGAGCCGTTCCCGCCCGGCATCGATACGCCCGAGGATCTGGAACGCGCTGAAGCGCTGCTGCAGACGCTGGCCGCGCGATGAGGCTGCTGGTCGTCTGCCTCGGCAACATCTGCCGTTCGCCGATGGCCGAAGGTGCGCTCCGCGCACGCCTGGACGCTTCGCCGCTGGCGGGGCGCGTGCAGGTGGATTCGGCCGGCACCGGCGACTGGCATGTGGGCGAGCCGCCGGACCGGCGTGCGATCGCCTGCGCGGCCGGGCACGGCGTGGACATCGGCGGCCTGCGTGCGCGCCAGCTGCACGCCGCTGATTTCGACCGCTTCGACTGGATCCTGTGCGCCGACGAGGCGAACCTGCGGGACGCGGGACGCTTGGTGGCACCCGCCCAGCGTGAGCGGCTGGCGCTGTACCTGCCCTGGTCGGGCGGGGAGGGGCAGGCGGCCATCCCGGATCCTTACACCGGCGGCAGCGATCACTTCGAACAGGTCTGGACGCTGGTCGACAATGCTGCAAAACGTGCAGTGGCACGACTGTTGCATGACGCCGACTCCGGCATAATCGGGCCATGAACGTCCAGCCCGTCCCGGACCTGCCCGAGTTCGCCACCTGGCTCAATGCCGCTCCCTGTACCCTGACCGAACTGCGCGGTCGGCCGGTGGCGCTGTTGTTCGTCAACGCCGCTTCTGCCTGGAGCGCGCAGCGCCTGGCCGAATTCAGTCAATGGCTGTCGCGTCACCCTGGCATGCTGCAGCCGCTGGTCCTGCAGGTACCCCGCTTCGATTTCGAGCGAGACGCCGGCGCCGCACTCAAACTGCTGCGCCGCCAGGGGCTGTCAATGCCGGTCCTGCTCGATGCCGACTGGGATGGCTGGCGTCGCTTCGGCATCACATCGTGGCCGACCGTGGTGCTGCTGGACGCGCAGGGTCGCGAGCAGCAGCGGCTGGTCGGGCTGGGGGCTCCGGGAGAGCTTGAGCGTGCGTTGAATGCGCTGTGCCACGGTGCGCCGTCGGCACCGCCGCGCGGCGGTACCGAGCTGCATCCGGAGCCGCGGCAGGCCCTGCGTTTTCCGCTGGGCCTGGCGGTCAGCACCGAACGCCTGTACATCGCCGACAGTGGCCATCACCGCATCCTCGAATGCAGCCACGGCGGCCGCATCCTGCGCCAGTTCGGGCTGGGGACGGCCGATTTCATGGACGGCAACCTCGCCGAAGCGGCGTTCCATCGCCCGCAGGCGCTGGTGCTGGAGCGCGACGCGCTGTACGTGGCCGACACCGGCAACCATGCCGTGCGCCGCATCAACCTGCTGACCGGCATCGTCGACACGCTCTGCGGCAATGGCCGCCCCGGTGCGCCGGTGGAGGGCCCGGTAGCACAGGCGCGGCAGGTCTCGCTGGACCACCCGGTCGGCCTCGCCATCGCCGATAACCAGCTGCACATCGCCATGGCCGGCGACAACCGCATCTGGAGCTACCACCTGGGTCAGCGCAGCCTGCAGTGGCGCGCCGGCAGCGGTGCCATCGACGAGCGTGACGGCAGCGGCCATCTGGCCGCGTTTGCTCAACCGACTGCACTGGCCGTGGTGCAGCAGGTGCTGTACGTGGCCGATGCGCTGGGCTCCTCGATCCGTGCACTGCAGCTGCGCGGGGATCTGGTGCAGACGCTGGTCGGGCAGGGCCCCTGGCGTTTCGGTGACGAAGATGGCCCGCGCGCGCAGGCCAGCCTGCAGTTCCCACAGGCGATCGCGCTGAGTCCGGATGCGCCGCTGCTATGGATTGCCGATACCGGCAATGGCCGCCTGCGCACGCTGCGCCTGGGCGGTGGCGAACTGACCACCCAGCCGCTGCCGCGCCGCCTGCACGGCCCGGCCGGGTTGGCCGTGGGTGCCGGTGCGGTGTGGATCGCCGAGACCGACGCCCACGCCATACTGCGATTCGACCCCGAAAGCGGCGTGCTCAGCGAAGTGCCGATCAGCGAATGACCGACGTTCCCGCCCCGGCCTTCGACGGCAAGGCCTTCGCGGCCCAGCTCAGTACCGCCCCCGGTGTGTACCGGATGTACGCGGCCGACGACACCCTGCTGTATGTCGGCAAGGCACGTGCGCTGCGCAACCGTGTCGGCAGCTATTTCAACGGCAGCCCGAAGAATGCGCGGATCATGTCGATGATCTCGCAGATCGTGCGCATGGACGTGACGGTGACGCGCTCGGAAGCCGAGGCGCTGCTGCTGGAAAACCAGCTGATCAAGTCGCTGTCGCCGCGTTACAACGTCTCGCTGCGCGACGACAAGACCTATCCGCATGTGCTGCTGACCCGCGAGGACTGGCCGCGCATCGCGCTGCATCGCGGCCCGCGCGCCATTCCCGGCCGCTACTTCGGGCCGTATCCCGGCGTCACTGCGGTGCGCGAAACGCTGAACCTGATGCACAAGCTGTTCAAGCTGCGCAGCTGCGAGGACAGCGTGTTCCGCAACCGCTCGCGGCCGTGCCTGCAATACCAGATCGGGCGTTGCAGCGCGCCCTGCGTGGAGCTGGTGGCGCCTGCCGAGTACGCCGAATCGGTGCGTCGCGCTGCATTGTTCCTGGAAGGCAAGAGCGACGAACTGACCCGCGAGCTGGGCGAGCAGATGCAGGCCGCCAGCGAGGCACTGGAATTCGAGCAGGCCGCGCGCCTGCGTGACCTGATTTCCTCGCTGCGCAGCATGCAGACCCGCCAGTACGTGGATGGCCGTGCTGCCGACCTGGACGTGCTGGCGGTGGCCATGCAGGGCTCGCAGGCCTGCGTGCTGCTGCTGGCGTTCCGCGATGGCCGCAACCTCGGCACCCGCCCGTTCTTCCCGCGCACCAATGGTGAAGAAAGCCCGGAGGAAGTGCTGGCCGCGTTCGTCTCGCAGTACTACATCGAATTCGAGCCGCCGCGCGAGATCCTGCTGGACCGCGAGATCCCCGATGCCGACCTGCTGGTCGCCGCGCTGTCGGCCTCGGCCGAGCGCAAGGTGCAGCTGAAGTGGAACGTGCGCGGCGAGCGCGCCGGCTACGTGGAACTGGCCAGCCGCAACGCGCAGCTGACCCTGGCCACCGAACTCAACAGCCGCAACGCGCAGCATGCGCGCAGCGACGCACTGCGCGAGATGCTGGGCCTGGCCGAGCCGGTCAAGCGGGTCGAGTGTTTCGATATCAGCCACACCCTGGGCGAGGCTACCGTGGCCTCGTGCGTGGTGTTCGACGCTGCCGGTCCGGTGCGCGCGCAGTATCGCCGCTTCAACATCAGCGGCATCGAGCCGGGCGATGACTACGCCGCCATGCGCCAGGCCATCGACCGCCGCTTCCGCCGTGCGGTGGAAGAGCAGGGCGTGCTGCCGGACGTGCTGCTGATCGACGGCGGCGCCGGGCAGCTGGCGCAGGCCCAGGCCGCACTGGCCGACCTGGGCGTGGAAGGCGTGCTGCTGGTGGGTGTGGCCAAGGGCGTGGAGCGCCGCGCCGGCCATGAAGCGCTGGTGATGCCCGACGGCCGCGAGCTGCGCCCCGGCGCGGCCAACCCGGCGCTGCAGTTCATCCAGCAGGTGCGCGACGAGGCGCACCGCTTCGCCATCACCGGCCACCGCGGCCGCCGGCAGAAGGCGCGGATGACCAGCAAGCTGGAGGACATTCCCGGTATCGGGCCGCGCCGCCGCGCCAGCCTGCTCAAGCATTTCGGGGGCCTGGTGGGGCTGAAAGCCGCTGGCGAAGCGGAAATCGCCAAGGTGGAAGGCATCAATGACGCCCTCGCGGCACGTATCTACGCTAACCTGCACGGGTTGGCCACGCCTGATGCGGCCGAGTAGAGAGAGAAGCACGCAAGCATGAAGTTGACCCTGCCCACCTGGCTGACGTTGTTGCGGATCGTGATGATCCCGGTGCTGGTGCTGGTGTTCTACCTGCCCTACACCTGGACCAACTTCGCTTCGGCGGCGATCTTCGGCCTGGCCGCGATCACCGACTGGCTCGATGGCTGGATCGCACGCCGTTACCAGCTGGAGTCGGCCTTCGGTGCCTTCCTCGACCCGGTCGCGGACAAGCTGATGGTGGCAGTGGCACTGTTCCTGATCGTGCAGGGCCATCCGACGCCGTGGATGGCGTTCTGGGCGGCGGTGATCGTCGGCCGCGAGATCGCGGTATCGGCGCTGCGCGAATGGATGGCCGAGCTGGGCCAGCGTGCGAAGGTGCGCGTGGCGATGATCGGCAAGGTCAAGACCACCGCGCAGATGGTCGCGCTGCTGTGCCTGCTGTACTCGGTGGCCCCGAACGTGCCGGTGGAAGACATCTGGATGGGCTGGCCGGTGTTCCATATCGGCGACTGGACCCTGGCGATTGCCGCGGTGCTGACCCTGTGGTCGGGACTGCAGTACCTGCACGCCGCCTGGCCGAGCCTGCGCGATGACGAGCGCGCTGCGCGCGAGCGTGCGCGGCAGAAGAAGCTGGGCAACTGAGCCCGGGGTCGGATCCCTTTCTGCAGGAAAGGGCTCTGACCCCACGGTTGCTGCCATCCACGCATGGCGTGGATCTATTGGAAATGCCGCATCCACGGAGGGGGCGGATCCATCAGTTTGCGGAGACGCTGTAGTAGATCCACGCCATGCGTGGATAGGCGGTGCAAGGCGCCTCACAGACCCTGAAAAAAGCGCTTGACGCCATCCTTGGAATAGGTAAAATTTCGCCTCCCAAGCGGGAATAGCTCAGTTGGTAGAGCGCAACCTTGCCAAGGTTGAGGTCGCGAGTTCGAGTCTCGTTTCCCGCTCCAGATTCAAGAGAAACGCTCCCGCAAGGGAGCGTTTTTCGTTTGCGTGTTCCACGCTTCATCCTCACTTCACCGCCACTCCTTCGCCTCACCACGCGGCAGTTCGAAGCTGCATCTCCGACTCTCCACGGCGATGCCGCAATGCCTCACACTCTCTCCGCCTACGACCACGACGTCGTCATCGTCGGCGCCAGCTTCGCCGGTGCCGCCTGCGCACTGGCTGCCGCCCAGTACGGTCTGCGCGTCTGCGTGCTTGAACGCAAGGCCGACCCCGGCGAGCGCCTGCACACCACCGGCATCGTGGTGAAGGAAGCGATGGAGCAGACCTGGCTGGGGCGCATGCCCGAGCATCTGGTGCAGCGGGTCGCCAACGTGCGCCTGTATGCGCCGAACCTGCGCAACGTGTTGCTGGCCGCGCCGGGCTATTACTTCCTCACCACCGATACACCGAACCTGATGCGCTGGCTGGCCAGCGAGCTGCGCGCGAATGGTGTCGACCTGCGCCTGCAACGGTCTTTCACCGATGCCCATCGCAGTGGTGATGGCTGGCAGGTGGATGGGGCAGGGCGATGCGCCTATCTGGTTGGTGCTGATGGCGCACGCTCACGCGTGGCCCAGCGCACCGGCCTTGGCCAGGTGCGCGACACCCTCTACGGCGTCGAGCGCGAGTTCGCCGGCCTGCAGGTGGCGCAAGGCAATGCGCTGCATTGCTTTGTCAGCAAGCGCTACGCGCCGGGCTACATCGGCTGGGTCGCACAGAATCCGACCGGGCTGCAGGTGGGATTGGCGCTGCGTCATGACCCGCAACAGGTGCGGCCGCCGGATATCGATGGCTTCCTCGACCACGTGCGCGATGTGGTCGGCATTCCGCCTTCGGCGCGTCCCTCGGCCACCCGCGCCGGCTTGGTCCCGTGCGGCCGGCCGGATGGGCCGTTCACCGGCCAACGCGTGATCCTGACCGGCGACGCGGCAGGCATCGTCTCGCCGCTGTCCGCCGGGGGCATCCACTCCTCGTGGCGGCACGGCTGGGCGGTCGGCGAGGCGATTGCCCGCCATCTGCGTGGGCAAGGGCCGGAAGCGGAACGGGTGGCGCGGCGGGTGGCGCCGGCATTCCATGGCAAGCGCCTGCTGCGCTGGGCGATGGACCATCTGCAGGCCGACTGGCCGCTCAATGCACTGCTGCACACGGCGGCCACGCGGCGCATCGCCGAGCAGGTCTACTTCCACCGCCGTGGCCTGCGAACCTGAGGTATCGGTCCTGGGGGCCTGAACGCCTCCCCGAAATGCAGGCGAAAATTCCTGTTGACGCCGTGCAGCAATATCGACACAATAGCGCTCCTTCGACGCAGGTCGAACGAAATCTGCGGGAATAGCTCAGTTGGTAGAGCGCAACCTTGCCAAGGTTGAGGTCGCGAGTTCGAGTCTCGTTTCCCGCTCCAGATTCAAGAAGAACGCTCCCGCAAGGGGGCGTTTTTCGTTTGTCATGACGTTGGCGGCACGGGGCGCTACAGTCGCGCCATGGCGTCGTCATGGCGGGCGTGATATCGGCGGCCTGGCGGGACGATTCCAGCGTTAGTGTCGCAATCGGAATGGCGGGGCGTATCGGTCGTGGGGATGACCGCAGGGGCGGGGCTCGGGGAAGTTGGCAACAAGACGCAATGGCCCGGATGTCGCACCAGCGTTCCGTGCGTCGCATGCAGTGAAAGGCTGGCGAAAGGCCAACGCCATCGTTGCCTGAACCGCATGCGTGTTGTGACCTTTTTCGGACCAATTCTCCATGTTCGCTCCACAATCGCACGGTAGCCTTCATGCTCCTTCTACACGTTGGCGGGCTGGTGGTCAGGCGTATCACTTCAGTGGCAGTGCCCAGGACCGGGCGCGGACTCTCCCTGCAGGCAGTGCTGCGCCCCGGTGCGTTGTTGGCAACCCTGGCCCTGGCCGGCTGCATGTCGGTGCCCGTCCCGGACCTGCCTGATCGCACACCCAGCGCCTGGACCCAGGTACCGCAGGGCCAGGGCGTGGCGGTGGACGCCAGGCAGTGGTGGAAGGTGCTGGCCGACCCGGCGCTGGATGGCCTGGTCGATCAGGCGGTCGCCGGCAATCTCGACCTGCAGCAGGCCACCTTGCGCCTGCAGGCCGTTCGGATCGTCGCTGGCACGTCCGACTCGCGTTTCCTGCCGGAAATCTCCGCCAGCGCCAAGCAGGTGCAGGACGCCGCCGCTGTCGATACCTACTTCCATGCCGGCATTGAAGCGATCTGGGACCTGGGCCTGTTCGGCGCCGCCGAGAGTGCGCAGCTGAGCGCGCAGGCCTCGGCCGGCAATGCCGAGGCGCTGCGCAATGCCGCGCAGGTAGCGGTGATTGCCGACGTGGTGCGCAGCTATCTGGACCTGACGGTGGCGCAGGCCCAGCAGGATCTGCTGGCCCGACAGCAGGCCGTGGATGATCGCGGCGAACAGCTGGCGCTGGTCCGCCAGCGCCTGCGTCTGGACGAGCCGGGCGAACTGGATCGCCTGCGTGCACGCCAGGTCGCCACCCGCGCGGCCACGGCACAGGCCCGGGAAAACGCTGACAACGCGGCCCGCGCGCTGGCAGTGTTGCTGGGCCGAGATGGCCCGGATCCGGCCTGGCGCGCCTATCGCACGCCGCCGACGCTGGGCACGTTCTCGCTGCAGCAGGTCCCCGCCGATCTGCTGCGCCATCGGCCGCAGATCCTGCTGGCCGAGTCGGAAGTGATGCAGGCCGCCGCCAGCAAGGGCTCGGCGCGCGCCGCGATGTACCCGCGGATCAGCCTCGGCGGCTCCATTCTGTACGCCTACAACCTTACCCAGAACGCGCGCTCCAATTCCGACTCCAGTCCGTCGATCGGCCCGTACGTCGATATTCCGCTGTGGGACTGGGGCCAGCGCCGCGCGCGGTTCCATGCCGACGAAAAGCAACTGGACGCCGCCTTGCTCGGCTACCGCAAGGCCGTGCTGGAAGGCGTTAGCGAAGTGGAAGGTGCACTGGGCAGCCTGGCGCGCCAGGACAGCAGCATCCAATCGCTGCGTGCGGCCAATGATGTCGCCAACCAGCAGGTCAAGCGGCAGGCGCGGCAGGTGCAGTTGGGCCTGTCCAGCGAGTTTGATGGGCTGGATACGCAGCGTGCCGCATTGGCCTCGCAGGCCGACCTGATCGGTGCGCAGGGCGCGCGCGTGCTGGCGTTTGCGTCGCTGTACCGCGCCCTTGGTGGCGCACCGCTGCCGGTCGAGGCTGAGGGCGAACCGCAATGATCGCGCTGGCCCGCAAGACCCTGGCCTATGAGTGGCGCCGGTTCCTGCCGGTGGTGCTGGCGATGTGCTTCGCCGGCGTGCTGCTGATCGTGCAGGCGGCGCTGGTGCTGGGCATCTTCGGCACCGCCGCGATCTATGTGAAGGCATCTTCGGCCGATATCTGGGCCGGTTTCCCCGGTACCCAGAGCGTCAACTACGGCCATGCGATCAGCGCCGATGTGGAAAGCCACCTGCGCATGGATCCGGATGTCACCCGCGTCGAACCTTACGAATGGGTCGATGGTGAGTGGCGGTCCGGCGCGCAGGGCACCGGCAACGTGTCGGTGTACCTGTCCGGCATCTCCACCCGCGACGATGCAATGATGTTCGCGCGCATCCTGCCTGCCGACCTGCGTGCACAGCTGCGCGAACCGGGTGCGGTGATCGTCGACAGCGCCGACCTGGATACGCTGGGCGTGGACCTGCAGAACAACCGCGCCTGGATCAATGGCAAGGCCGTGCGCGTGGTTGCCGCGCAGCCGGGCCTGCGTGGCCTTGGTGGTGTCAACGTACTGGCTTCGCTGGATACCGCGCGCGCCATCGCCGGTACCGACCCACATGAGGGCAGTACCTACTTCGTGGCGGGCCTGCGCTCGCCGGACCTGGCCGACCGCGTGCGCGATCGCCTGGCCGCGTCAATGGGCCAGGCTACGCCGGTCGAGTTCTGGACCGCGCCGGAGTTCGCCAGCCGCTCGCAGCAGTACTGGCTGTTCGACACCGGTGCCGGCATCGCGGTGTTGTTCATGGCCGTCATCGTCTGCTTCGTCGGCGCGGTGATCACCAACCAGTCGTTCGCGTCGGTGGTGGCTGGCTCGGTTCGCGAGTACGCCACGCTCAATGCACTCGGTGCAGGCCGCTATGCGCTGGCACGGGTGGTGTTCGAGCAGGCGTTGCTGATCGGTGGCGTGGGCATGTTGCTGGCGGCGGCCTTCAGCACCGTGGTGCTGTTGATCGCGCAGACCCAGCGCGTGCCGGTGCAGCTGACACCGATGGTGATCCTCGGCTGCGTCGCACTGGTTGCGGTGATGGCCATGCTCTCCAGCATCATGGCGGTGCGCAGTGTCGTCCGCTCCGATCCATCGTTGCTGCTGCGTTGAGGACCGGCCGATGACTTCCACACGCGCCGTCGCCCCGACCCTGCGGGCCGATGCACTTGAAAAGGGCTTCATGTCCGGCGACGTGCAGGTGCCGGTGCTGCGCGGCCTGTCGCTGGACATCTATCCTGGCGAGCTGACCCTGGTATCGGGCCCGTCGGGTTGCGGCAAGAGCACGCTGTTGTCGCTGCTGTCCGGCCTGTCCGCGCCCGATGGTGGCCGCGTGCACGCACTTGGCCAGGATGTGGGGCACATGACCCGAAGCGAGGTGGAGCGCTTCCGCCTGCACCATGTCGGTTTCGTGTTCCAGGGCTTCAATCTGTTCCCGGCACTGACTGCGCTGGAGCAGGTGCAGCTGCCGCTGGGCTACCGCGGCATGCGCAATCGCGAAAGCGAACCGCTGGCGCGCAAGGCGCTGGAAGAAGTGGGCCTCAGCCACCGCAGTCACATGCGCCCGGCGCAGCTGTCCGGCGGCGAGAAGCAGCGTGTGGCCGTTGCCCGCGCCTTCGCCAAGTCGCCGACGCTGATCTTCGCAGACGAACCCACCAGCGCGCTGGACGCCGAGAACGGCCAGCGCGTGATCGACATCCTGCATCGCTACGCACGTGCGCATGGCGCCACCGTGCTGTGCGTGAGCCACGATCCGCGCCTGATCCGGCATGCCGATCGGGTGATCGCCATGGAAGACGGCATGGTCCGTGATGACCGCCGCCAGAACGAAACTGTAGAGTCCGCCCCATGACCAAGACGTCGCACCTGCTTCCCCTCAGCCTGGCCCTGTCCGCGGCACTGCTGCTCGGCGCCTGTTCCAGGGACGCGCCTGCGCCTGCACAGTCGCCTTCGGGCAAGGCCGGTGCAACCGCCGTCGGCAAGGTCGCGGTGGCGCGCGGCATCATCGACGTCGAGGGTGGCCTGATCGCGCTGGCACCGCCGGTGGATGGCTCGATCACCGCCGCACCGGTGAAGGAAGGCGCCACGGTGAAGAAGGGGCAGCTGCTGCTGTCGCTGGATGGTGCCTTGCTGCAGCAGGAGGTGGCGATGGCCAGCGCCGATCTCGCCCTGGCCAATGACCGCCTGAAGGGCAGTCAGGCGCAGCTGCGCGAACTGGAGCGCAACGCTACTCGCCTTTCCACGGGGGCCAGCGAAGGCGTGTCGTCCAACCAGCAGGCCGATGCGGCCAAGCAGCAGCTGGCGGGTGTGCGCGCCGATGTTGACGTGGCCGGTGCGCAGGTCGACCTGGCCCAGCACAAGCTGGAACACGCCAGGCTGAAACTGCAGCAGATGTCGCTGAGCGCGCCGGAAGCCGGCACCGTGGTCGGCCAGGTGCCTGGCCTCGGAGCTTTCGTGCAGGCGGGCAAGCCGGCGATCTCCCTGCTGCCCGCGCGCCCGCTGCAGGTACGTGCCGAACTCAGCGCCGCCTATGCCGATGCCGTGCAGGTGGGCATGAAGGCTACCGTGGTGCCGGACAGCGATGGTGCCGAGAACACCGGCACGCTGCCGTCCGCACGCGTGGTGCGCATCAGCCCTGTGTTCGCGCAGGCACGCCTGCCTGAAGATGCAGGGCGTGGCGTGGCCAAGGTAGTGGAGTGTGTACTGGAGTTCGATGGCGAGGCCAAGGCGCGCTTCGGCCAGCATGTGCGGGTGGAGTTCCGGAAGTAGGTCCGGTCAGCCGTTGAGCCAGCGGCGTAGGCGCGGGCAGACGGAGGCCGGGACCACGACCAGCAGCGCCAGAAGAAGGATGCCGCTGGTTGCAAGCAACCAGAACAGGTGCACATCGCGCACGGGAGACTGATGCATGGCGGTCACGCCCCAGAGTGTTGTCCAGCCCAGCCAGGGGAAGGCGCAGACAAGCATTCGCAGCCACAGACGGTGAAATCGCCATGGCTGCACGATCAGGCCCAGGGCAACAATCTCCACCAGAATGATCAGCGTTAAGGTGACGACTGAACTTGTGGGGTAAGGCAGTGTTCCAGACTCGGTGTGACGCAGTTGCCAGTAGTCTGGCTTGAAGCCGGCATGGATGAGTGCGAACGCCAGTAGCAGCCATACAACGGATGCGGATAGCCAGAAGACCTGGATTGCCGTCGGTTTCTGAAAGAGGTTTGGCATCTACTCGGGCAGGTATCCCTGCTGCTTCCAGAAGTTCATCGCGAACGCATGGTCTTTCGCGAGGTAGGGTGTTCTTCCTTTCAGTAAGCCCGAATTTGTGCCGCGCATTTCCCTTGCGCCACGCTTGAACAGGTGTAGTGCGTCGGCCAGCGCCTCCCCTCCGACGGGATCTATCTGAACCGGCGAGTCTTCAGTGCGCAGGTCTGCCTTGTAACGAATGTGAACGCGCTCCCCTCCATCCATGCATGTCTCAATGCAGTAGTAGTAGCTTTCGATGACGCTGCTACCGTCGACCTGTTGAAGTTCCCGTGAAAGGCGGAGCATGGGCTCCTCGCGGCCAGGCCCGCGTTTCTCTTGGCGAAATGCAGCATGACAGTGACCCACCCAGAATCCGCAACGTTCACCATCGCCGTAGTCGTCGTATGGCTGGCAGATCGGAAGCGCCAGGAGATCGCGTATCTCGGCCGCTGAAATTGTCTCCGTGGTCCTTTGGCGGTTCGATGCGCCTTCCTTAAGAAATCGCCACCCGTCGAGGATAAGTGCGATGAAGGGGGGCTGGATGTCGTGTGACTCCACCTCGTCCCATTCGGGCTGAACTTGTCCAGCATCGCTGCAGACGTATTTCAATAGGCTCCAACCAGATCCAGCACCTCCCATGTGAGAGGCTGTGGTGCTGGCGGTCGCTTCAGTGCGCCGCATTACGAGGCGTGCAGCGATGTTCTTCGATGGATCTTCCATCTGCACGGTGTATGCGCGGGCGTCGGCGTCGGTGTTGTCCGCACTTGCTAGAAGTGAGATGCCGCTGCGGTGGAATTCATAGGTCCGGGTATCCATGGGAAGCATGTCTTCTCCACAGGCGCGTAGCAGACTTTCTGGGCTGACAGTTGCATCGCCAAACAGGTTCACTGTGCATAGCGTCGGGTCCGGCGCTGACAGACCCTCCGCACGGATGACGCTCTTCCCGGCAGTGAGCCTTTGCAGCATGGCTCCTGCATCCAGTGACCAGAAGCTGTCCGGACCCTCGGATTCGCGTGAGAGGCAATCGGGCTCGATGATCTGCTCAATTCCGTCGTCAATGATGGCTTCGTCGTCCATCCTGCGAATGCAGTGAACCGAGCCATCGAATTGCATGGAGTAGTCGGTCTGAATGAGAAGCGCTGCCTGGGTGTTCCCGACCACGTGCAGTTCCCCGTGGTTGTAGTCGCCCCAGAACAGCTCGCGTATCAGCAGGTTGCCGCCTACGCGGATTTCCTGTCCGCCGGCGATGGCATTGGTTGTCGTCAGGTCGCCCGAGACAAGCAATCCGCATGCGCCGTCGGTTTCAAGGCTGTGAACATGGCGCGCTATCTCTGCATTGCCGCGAACCAGGATGAAACGGATGTACGCACCAAGATCTTCTTCCCGCCACGGGGCCAGCGGGTCGTCCAGGTCCAGCGTGTCGAGCTTGAGGTCGCCATCAACCAAGAGAACTAACTCATCGGGATCACCCCAGACGTAGTGCTCTGGTGCGTATGTTGAGTCCTGCGGTACCTCACCCTTGATGTCGGCGTATCGGACGACCTGAAAGGGGCAGGCTGCGGAAAGTCGCGTGGCAAGTTCCAGGGGAGTAATCGGCCGGTCTCCAGCCATCGCTGGTAACGCTGCCTCAAGCGGATCCGCGTCGTCGGGGAGCTGTGATGCCTGCTGGCTCGACTGCTGCATGAATTATCCCGGTTTGGCAGAGGCATATGCAGAGCAGCGACAGTGAAAGTATTGCCGGCTCTGTGGGCCTCGGGTCAGGTACTGTCCTTCGCCGGTCCGCTGCGGGTCCATGCAACTATTCTGAAATGCGTAGGCCATCTCTGCGCGTCTTCTCCCTGCGGAAGCCATGCGGTGAGCTTATGAAAGCCCGCCACGCGCTCACCGCCGACACCAAGCACAGCGCCAGCAGTAGTCCCACGTCCAGCATCAACAACCACAGCAGATGCATGCCGTGTACCGGCGGCTGGTGCATGGCTGACAGCATCCACGGCACCGACCATGCCAGCAGCAGGGCGAAGGCGATCAGCAGGCGCAGCCACAGTCGTTTCAGTCGCCACGGCCGCACGATCAAGGCGGCTACCACCAGTTCGACGGTGCCCAGCAACGCGAACACGATGACAGTGCTGGTCGGGTAGGGCGACTCGGCGCCTTCCAGGTGATGCAGCAGCCAGTAGTCTGGGGTGAAGCCGGCATTGACCAGTGCGGCGATCAGCGCCAGCCAGGTCAACGCAACCAGCAACCAGAACAGGCGGACGTAGCGTCTAGGCATCGGCGGTGTCCGTGGTGGCAGGCAGGCGCTTGCGTGATGCATACCACGCGGTTGTGACGATCGCGGCCAGTGCCAGCAGGCCGGGCCCGAGGGTGAAGTACAGCAGGCGCAGCGGATGGTTGTGCATCAGTGTCCAACTCGCGAACGCCAGGGGAATCGCCAGCACCAGCAGCTTGGCAAACAGTGGCCGCAGCACCGCGATCAGCGGCTGGGCGCCAATGAACATCCAGAACAGATAGAACTGGGCGATGCCCAGGCCGATGTCACGATGTGAAGCAAAGCCGAAATGGTCGCGATACCAGTTCATTCCCATCGGCATCAGCGCCCAGTACAGCAGGGCCACCAGCAGATGCAGCAGCAGGGCGATCAACAGAGGCGTGCCGCGAAGGAGCATGGGCGAACGGGGCCGGGCGGGGCAGCGTACCCCACTGCGGACGCCCGTGACTGCATGATGTGAAGACTGTTGACGGCGTGAAGGAATTTGGACACAATAGCGCTCCTTCGACGCAGGTCGAACGGAATCTGCGGGAATAGCTCAGTTGGTAGAGCGCAACCTTGCCAAGGTTGAGGTCGCGAGTTCGAGTCTCGTTTCCCGCTCCAGATTCTACAGGGCCCCGGCAGGGGCCTTGTTTTTCTCCCGCCACGGCAAGGCGGGGCACGTTGGGCCACAAGGCTTTGCGCGCAGTCAGAAATGTGAAATCGCTGGTGTGTTTTCCGGATTTCCGGTAGCATGTCGGCTTACGCGGGAATAGCTCAGTTGGTAGAGCGCAACCTTGCCAAGGTTGAGGTCGCGAGTTCGAGTCTCGTTTCCCGCTCCATGTTCCGACAGGCCCCATCATGGGGTTTTGTCTTGTCAGGGCCCAGTTCCTGGCGCGCAGTACGTTGGCCTCATGGCAGAGTGGCTATGCACCGGATTGCAAATCCGTTTACAGCGGTTCGATTCCGCTTGAGGCCTCCAATTGAAAAGCCCTGACTCCGGTCAGGGCTTTTTTTTGCGTGGCGTTCGATGCCTTTGTGCAGAATCTCCTGATTCGGCCATGAAATCATCTGTTTGCCACCCGTTGTCAGCAGGTCCTATGAAGCCGAGGAACGAGTATGTACGTCGTCTGGACGTGCTGCTTGACCGCGGCGTGGTGCCGGAGGAGCTAGCCAACACCGAGGCGGCAGCGGAGAATCTGCGACGCGAACACGCCTCTCGATGCCATCAGCGGCTTGGCCGGGGCAAGTGTCGCGGTGGTGTGCAGTCCGACCCGGCGCAGCCGGTGTTGCGGGTTCGGGCCAGCTATCCAGTCAGCCCGTAGCTTTGGCGGGAATCACCTCCTGATCACGTTGTGCAGGAGGACATCGTCCTTGCCGAGAGCCTCCAGATGCGTAGCGAACCGCTGCACGATGCGGTGGTGGTCACTGGTGAGCTGCCGGGAAAGGGCGTCACCTGCAAAGTACGCAAGGACGGTGAGGCAGGTCAGCTTTTCGCACAGCAGGTCAGCAGCCCACTGATCATGCTGCTGCCGTCGGCGCCGAGCGCGGGCGGAACATCCTTGGTGAACGAAGTGAGCAAGCGGCCGTCGACCTCACTATGCCGCTGTTCCCCAAGCCGATTAAGCCAGGTGAGGTCGGCCCAGTCATGCCATTGGACCTGGTGGAAGTGGTTGGCGCTGCGGGGAGATGGCATGGGCAGTGCGAGTCGCTGCGCGTTGATGTTGTGATCGAGCACACCGTAACCCTCGAAAGGCACTACAACGATGCGAACTGACCTTTGGGATCAATTCGGCGAACTGGTCAGCAGCAATCCTCGATTGCTGGCGACCGTCACCGCGCACAACAGTGATGGCACCAGCAAGCTGACGACGTATGACGGGGTACAGGTGCGGGCTTTCGGCCAGCGGCGGCAAACCATTCCTTACAACGTCTGGGTTCGAGGTGGTCGCCTGATTGAAGCGGCTCCCAACCTTCCAGTGATGGAGGTCACCATCTAAATACTCCTCACAGGAGAAGCGTATGTGCTATTACGCCCGGATCATCGCTGCCTACTGGAATCTGGTCAGGATGACCGGCGCGCGTGGCATTTGTGAGAAAAGCCCTGCTCGTTGAGTGAGCTGGGCTTTGCATCGGTAAATCAAATTTGCTGGACTGGGCCGACATCTATCCTGCCACTGCAGTTGCCGACACATCCACCGCCAAAGTTGGTGCCACCGACGCCAACTCCGCCACCCCCATTCTCGGTGCCGCCTCCGCCAGTCTCCACGCCGCCGCCTTCGTAGATTGGCTCGGGCATAACACCCTCGCGAGGGGTCCGGCCTTCGCCCACCCAATTGGATTCAAAATTCTCGTGATAGACGGTGCAGTGGGTGGGATTGCATATCTGGTACGTTGTTCCAGTCGCTCACGCAAAGAATGGCACATAGTCGATTGGTGCCCGCGAGTCTTTAATGACCTCTAGGGTTCTTGCGTCGGGTACCGGTGATTCGACGTGACAATCGGTGCAGAAGTAGGGGCCGCGTTCGAAAGCGAACGTGCTTGCTGCGAGTGCGATCGCAGCGACGACTATCAGAAGTAGAATGGCCTTGCGGCGGGGGATGCGGAAGAACTTCTTATCTGCAGCATGAGTCATAGAGTTGATTTCCCTTTCGAAGTGCCAAGTTCAGCTGTTCTGCACTTAGCGATTTGTCCAAGGTACTAACTTGTCGAGCTGGCACTATCGACGGATCTGCGAGACGAACTGCTTCAAAGTAAGCTCTGCTTGTAACTCGGTCCTCGTCGACAAGTACACCAGCGTGATAGGCATTACCAAGCTGTAGGAGTGCGTCCGCACTGCCTTGGTTTGCCATTTCTTGCAGATAGCCAACAGCTGTCTGCTTGTATTCCTTCGTGCGGTCTGGATTGCGAAGCAGCTCCGCTGGTCCTCCAAGGGCGGATTGTGAGTCCGCGGCATAAAGGAGTCGTGCTCCAATGTTCCCCTGCTCTGCTGCAAGCGAGAGCCATCTACTGGAACTCAGTTCATCTTCAGCGGATAGTTCAATGCACGCGGTCGCGACATTCTCGGAAGCGTGAAGTGCGACGCCTCGAGACGCGCGTCGATTGATGTCCTTACACTCATTGAGCTTCTGGAATATTCCGTAGGACGCTGTCGCATCACCAGCTAATGCCAACGGCGAAAGTCTTGAAATGACTTCGTGCACTGTCCCTGGTGGGATTGGTCCATAGTCTTCCACTGCGTACGCGCGTCCGGACAGTTGCCGCACACGAACTAATCTGTTGGCCGCAGACCCTGGTGTGGATCTTGAAGAGACCGGCCGCGAGGCGGAGATCGCGGGCCCTCGAGTGGCGTGCTCCAGAGCGCTGGATGGCTCTGACGATGAGGCGGCTTTGTTTGGCTGCGTACTCGGTGCGGTTGTTCCGTACCAAACTGCCGCTCCTGCCAGCATGGCTAGTACAGCGAGGCTCAGGGCTTTGATCCGTCGACTCATAGCGCTCCTTTGTTGCTGATGAACGTAGTGCGTGTACAGGGGGGGGCATAGATGGTGCTCGATCTGGGGTGTCTCCGAGTGCCAAGTGCTTTACAGACCTCTATTTGTAAACGGCGACGGGCGGAACCACCCCCGGCCAAGGTGCAACTGAAGTTCATTTTTTGTTCACAATAGTGGCTGGTGGGAGCTTTGCGGCATCGGCGACTGGCTCAGTTACAGGCCGGGGACTTGGGCGCGCCTTGTCGAATCGTTGACGCGGTGGCCGGTCGTGTCCTTCTGGCCATGCGTCCTTCCCTTCCTACGGTTACCAGGGCTTCTGCACTGCGCCCATTCCCTCTGGTTGGGTCCAGACCGGTGAGCGCTGGGCGCTCTGGTAGAACGGTCAGGAGACGGCCGGCGTCACTCCCCTTGGGGTGCGCCTGTGGATGGAAGGCCAGAAGATGGGGCAGGTGAAGGGGGCGCGCGGCCAACGTCCGGCAGGCGAAGCGCTACGCGGAACGCTGGTGCGCGGCCCGGCTGTATCCCGAGCTGCCTCTGCGTGAGGCCGTCGCCCGGCTGACCGACAGCACGCCGATCCAGTTGCCCCCGCCACTGCCCGGTCTGCCGCCGACCCGCGAACAGCAGCAACAGGCCCGACGCCTGGCCGAGGCCAGAGCGAAGGCGGTTGAGCGGATCAAGGCAGCACTCGATCGGTTGGGGCGGTTGGGCCGGTGTCGCCTCCGCTCAGGCTATTGATGAGTAAGGATTTGATTGGGATTACAAATCCGTTTACAGCGGTTCGATTCCGCTTGAGGCCTCCAATTGAAAAGCCCTGACTCCGGGCAGGGCTTTTCGTTTTTCTGCGGTCTGGAATGTGCTGTACGAGCGCTATGATCGGGTCTGGGCCTTAGCGGACTTCATGCGGATGACTCCCAGACACATCGTGGAAACCTGGATCGAGCGCTTCAACGCAGGCGATGCTGCTGGCCTGGCGGAGCTGTATCACCCCGACGCGATCAATCACCAGGTCACCCAGGACCCGATCAAGGGCCGCGATGCGATCCGTGCCACCTTCGAGCGTGAATTCAGCACTGCTGAAATGGTCTGCATTCCCGAAGTCATCCATGAGGCCGGCAATGTCGCTGCGCTGGAATGACGCGACCCTCTTGGCCTGCGTGGATGCGGCTTCTTCACGGTTGACGGAGGATTGATCACGTTCCAGCGCGGCTACTGGGACAAACTCTCGTTCCTGAAGATGCACGGTCTTCCGATCGAGTGAGCCGCAAGGCCGGGCGGCATCCGTGCCGCCTTGGTCGTGGCCTGATCGGCTACAGCCTGGCCAGCGCCTGCACCGTGGCCTGCGTCAGCGGCTGGGGCAGAGCATCCCCGGCAAACCAGCCCAGCCCGGTCTGCACGCCCGGCTCCTGGATGGAAGCCTCGGCACCCGCAAGTGCCCGTGCCTCGTAGATAGGCGCGACCCAGTGCTGAGCAAGCGCCGGCTCGAAATGATCGGCCACGCACAGCAGGCGCAGCAGCTGCACTTCCAAGGCGGTCTCCTCGCGGACTTCGCGGACCACGGCAGCCTCCACCGTTTCCATCCAGTCGACTTTGCCGCCAGGCAGGCCCCAATACCCGCGCTCCGGATCGCGTCCGCGCTGGATCAGCAGGATGCGGCCGCCGGCATCACGGACGACGGCGCCGCATCCAAGGCGGGGAATCTGCAGTTCAGTCATGGCGGTGAATGAAGAAGGGACGGTTTTCATTCTTGCATGCACGCCGCATCAGGCGAACCCGCGCTAAGCTGGACACCTGTGCATCAACAACCTCGCGGGTGTGTCGCATGGTCATCCGGCAACTTGGTGCTGACGACGCCGACATTCTCTGGCAGGCGCGGTTGCAGGCGCTTCGCGAGTCGCCCGCTGCGTTCCTGTCCACGCTGGCCGAGGCGCAGAATGAGACAGCAGACGTGATGCGCGCCCAGCTTGCTGATCCCGGGACGCGTTATTTCGGCGCTTTCATCGACGGCAAGCTTGCGGGCTTCCTGCGCTACGTACGCCCGATGCGGACGGCGCGACGGCATACGGCGGAAGTGCACAGTGTCCATGTGGGCACCGGCCACCGTGGCCAGGGTATCGCCCGCCACCTTCTTCTTGCTGCGTTTGCATCTGCGCGCGCCGAGGGCATTGAATCGCTCACCCTCACGGTGCTGGAGGACAATGCTGCTGCGCGCGGGCTGTATGAATCGCTGGGTTTCAGCGTACTCGGCAGGGAGCCGCGCGCAGTCAAGCGCGAGGGCATCTACACGGATATCGTCTCGTACTGGATCACATTGCACTGACAGTGAAACGTTACTGCGGGCCCGGTCATGTTTCCGTGGCACGATGGGCCTGGACACACATTCATTCGACGAAGATAGGGCAATGCGCGTTCAGGTATGCCGCTGGCAAAGCGTAGCGTCGGAACACCGTCAGCAGGCGGTGGATCTGCTCCGCCAGGCTTTCCCGGACATGCAGGGCGAGGGCTACGCCATCCCGGGGCAGGTCGCTCTGGTCCTGGCAATGGGAGGTGATCACGTTGTCGCACATCTCGCGCTGTATGAACGCAACGTACTGCTGGACGGCGAGCCGGAACGCATGGGCTTGATTGGCGGCGTGGTGGTGCGTGTCGACGTTCGCCGGCAGGGCGTTGCCTCGCGGTTGATCGAAGCGGCCCATGCAGAGTTGCGCCGGCACGGTATCGATTTCGCCGTGCTGTTCGCCCTGGACCATCGGCACTATGCCTCTGTGGGCTATGTGCCGATGCAGAACGAGACCTGCTTCATTGAAGACGGCCACGTACGCAGGTTCGTCTACCGCGGCGGCATGGTGGCCACGCTGGGAGCGCGCCGCTGGACCACGGCCTTGCTCGATCTGCAGGGCGAAACGGTCTGAACGGCGCCAGCGTGCAGTCACCACCAAACCACCGTATCGTGGCGGTTGTCCAATGAACCAGGGAGCGGTGCAGGATGAAGGGGAAGGTAGTGATGGCGATGATGCTGCTGGGGTGTTTCCCGCTGGCATCGGCCCAGGTCTACAAGTGCAAGGGCGCTTCCGGTGAAACGGTATACAGCCAGAATCCCTGTGCTGCCGGCGCTGAACCCATGAAGCTGCGTTCCAGCCGTTCCTCCACGGAAACGGCGGGGGAGGCATCGAACCGCGCGGCGGTGTACCAGAACACCGAACTGGCCGACGCCGGTATCGCCGAGCGCAACTGCGTGCAGGGCGAGCGCTCGCGCATCTACGGTCCGCTGGAGTCGCGCAGCCAGCAGATCGGTCGGCAGATCGCCGAGTTGAACCGGCAGATGGCCGCGTCGAGCAACAACCTGGCCGGCGCAACCCGTGACTCGGGCATCCGTGCGCAGATTGCCAGCCTGCAGCAATCGTTGAGTGCCGAGCGGATGGCGGCGGATACACAGATGGCGAGTGCGCGCGAACGGTGCGCCTCGACCCGGCGTGAACGCGAGCGCTCGGTGCGCGACAAGTTCAGCAACGTACCCGCGGGTACGCCATGAGTCGTTCCCGCTAGGCGGGAAGGCGCATGGGTGTCTCCGCACGGAAGTTGCGCCCGACCGGCGCGCTCACGCCCAGGTAGTGCCGGAACAGGTAGATCAGCGGTTTCCAGCGCGCCACATCGATGTGCTGGGTGCCGTCCACGGTGATGTCTTCGTGCGCATGCACGCAGCGGATGCGGCCTTCGACGATCACGAAGCCCTGGCCATCATCCTCGCCGGGTGGATGCATCGCCATGACGGTGGCCTCCACCTGCAGCGGGCACTCGGCAATGGCCATCGGAGCAACGTGCGTCGACACGACGGCAGTGAATCCGCCCAGTGCGAACTTGTCGCGCACGTGCACGTAGCCCATCGCCTGCTTGGCGGTCGGCACCGGGTTACAGCCGGTTGCCCGCGCGATCGCCTCGACCTGTGCGGCCTGCGCGGATGAGGGGAAGTTCAGCACGCACTCGTTGCGCAGTTGCAGGTTGCGATAGCCCTGGCCCTGCGTACCGAGACCCAGCACTACCCGGTTGCCCAGCGCCCAGAACGAAGAAAGCGGGCTGATGTTGCTGCTGCCGTCGTCATTCAACGTGGTCATCAGCAGCACGGGCGTGCCTGGGTACAGGACCGAAGGGGTGATGCGGCGGCGATGGATCGAAGCGGTCTTCACGGCAGGTCTCGCGGTTGCGGGCGAGCACTGTGGCGAGCAGTCGGCTGCTGACGCTTCGGCCTGCATCGAACTGTTGGCAGATGACGGCATGCCACAATGGGGCATGGTCCACACCTCCGGTTCCCTTGTCAGTGTCGGTGCCCTGGTCGGGGACCAGGCGCGTGCCGCCATGCTGCTGCAGTTGATGGATGGACGGGCCTACACCGCGATGGAGCTGGCGCGCGTGGCCGGGGTAACGCCGCAGACGGCGAGCACGCACCTGCGCAGGCTGGTCGAGGGCGACCTGCTGGTGGCGGTGGCGCAGGGGCGTCATCGCTACCACCGGCTGGCATCAAGCGAGGTGGCAGAGATGCTCGAAGGCATCCTGCGCGTGGCCGACCGTACCCCTTCCTGTACCGCTGCGGCCGCGCGCAGCATGCCTGCACTGCGCGAGGCGCGTTCCTGCTATCGGCACCTGGCCGGCGTGCACGCGGTCGCCATCACCGATCGCCTGCTGCAGGCGGGGCATGTACTGCCATGCGAAGGGCATTGGCAGATCAGCGCTGGAGGCGCCGCATTCCTTGCCGGACTGGGCCTGCCGTTGCGCGAGCTCCTGCAGCAGCCGGTGGCGGCCAAGCCGGCGCGCTACTGCCGTGGCTGCCTGGACTGCACCGAACGGCGGCCACACCTGGCAGGGCTGGTCGGTGAGGCGATGCTGGACAGTTTCGTGAACAACGATTGGCTGCGGCGCGTCGAGGGCCGGCGCGAACTGCGGCTGACGCCACCCGGGCGCGAGGCGTTGTGGCGGCTCTTCAACCTGGCGACCTGAGCGGCGCGGCCAGTCTCAGTCACCCGCGACATGGCAAGGCGTTATGGTCGAGTTCCACGTCTCAGGGAGCTGCAATGGCGAGCAAGGACATCACGGGTCGCTTCGGGCACGGAGCGAATCGGAAATGAGCAAAATCATGGCAGATGTGCGTTGGCTGACCTTTCGGTTGAAGAACGGGCAATCCATCGGGCCGGAGCGGCTGAAGGACGGATGGGTGATTGCCTCGGAAACCGCCCGCTGCGAGGTCCGCCGCGAACATATCGAGGGATCAGGCCTGGTGTACGCCCTGTATGCGCCGGCCAACCTGGCCTCACCGCGGCGCGCGGAAATGCGCATGCGCGAATTCCTGATGAGCTCGGGCTACACCTTCACGATGGGCACGCTGGGCGGCTGATCCCCGCCTGCTGCGGCTACGGGCGCACGGCCAAGACCTGGCCGAGCGCGCCGATCTGACCGCGCGCATCGAACGGCACTGTGCTGGTCGGCCGACACCCGGGTGGCCAAACGGCACCGACATGTCGAAGCCCAGCCACTCGCCTTCGGGCATGCCGAACAGGTGCGCGGTCAGATCGAGGGGAGGCGGCACATGCTGCGCGGGTCCCTGCACCGTAAGCGTTACCAGCGTGGCGGACGCGTTTCGCTACGCGATGGACTCAGCGTTGCACTGTCTTCAAGGCATCGACAACCTGTGCTTCAGAGAAGCCACAATGTCCTTCGCCCACCGATGGCAGTACCCGTGGCGCTGGCCGCGCACCGGCGTGTGCGGCCAACTGCGGATACACCGTCTGCATGTGCGGCACGATGGTCGGGTCGTTGTGGTTGAACTGGATCACCAGCGGGCGCTGCAGTGCGCCGGTCAGCGCCAGCGTCGCGCGCACCCTGGCCTGCGCGGCAGGTACAGCATCGATGCGCCGCACCCCGGCGTTGAATGCGGCGTCATCGCCGAAGCCGCTGTAGACCGTGCCCCTGTTGCCGACCGGCATGCCACCGCTGCGTGTGGCCAGCTCGTGCAGGACCAGGGCGTGCAGGCTGATCGTGCCGGCCACTTCATCGGGGGAAACCTGCAGCCGCTGCGCCAGCAACGCGGCATGCGCCGGGTCGCGTTGCAGCGCGGTGGCGATGCCCTGGTAAAGCTCACTCTGGGGCAGCGTGGCTGCTTCGCGCGACGCCAACCCGGTGACCGGCAGCCCCTCAGCCTTGGGGAAGAAATAATCGAACGCGACCAGTGTGGTCAGCAGGTCGGCCGCGATCTGTTCGCCACTGAGATTGGCGCCGCACAGCGACACACCACCGGCATAGTGCTGCGGGAAACGCTCGAGGCTGCCAATGGTTACGGCACCACCCATCGAGAAGCCCAGCATCCAGGTGTGTCGCACGCGCTTGAGTTCACCCAGCGCATGCTGTCGCAGGTGTTCCATGTCGGTGATCGCCTCGGCGACCGCCCAGCCTTGGCTGGAATACGCGCTCTGCGCGACGGCGTAGCCCGCGCCCAGCAGTGCTGCGGTGCTGTCACCGGCGGCCATCGGCGTGGTGCGTGACACGCCCACGGGCTCATAGCCATGGGCCAGCATCACCAGGTCGCCGTTCCAGTCTGCCGGTACATCCAGCCGCCAAGGGGCGCCCTGCAGCTCGCCGCTGAGCGTGCGTGGTGCCGTGGTTGGTGCTGCCAGCGATGCCGTCGAAGCATGCAGCAGGCCAAGGGCGAGGGCACATCGAAGCAAGGGGAGCATCGTGGTCATTCCATGCGGGAATGGCGCCGAGCATAGATGCCAGCGGAATGTTGCGCGCGCTGCACTGCCGCAGGGGATTGCGGGCCGTACAGGCGGCGCTCTACGCTGGTGGCATGGCTCCGCACGTCACCGCGTCGATTATCCGCATTCCCCAAGGGAAGGCGGGGTAGCGCGCGGTCGTCACGGCCCTGCAACCCGCCCGGGAAGGCGGATTGCATGCAGCGCTCTCCCGGGAACTGGAATCCACCGAGGAGATCGCAGATGCAACACCCTTCATCCGCCGATGGCGGCGCAACCCTGCACCTGCTGTGCGGCAAGATCGGCGCAGGAAAATCGACGTTGTCGCAACAGCTGGCGGCCAATCCTCGCCACGTATTGATCAGCGAAGATGCCTGGTTGGCCACGCTGCACCCGGGTGAAATCCACTCCGTCGCCGATTATCTGCAGCGCGCAGCCACGCTGCGCAGCGTGCTGACCGATCATCTGCGTACGCTGCTGCGGGCCGGCGTCTCGGTGGTGCTCGATTTTCCATTCAATACGCCCGCCAGCCGCGCGTGGGCACGTGAAGTGTTCTCGCCAGTGGGCGCCGCGCATCAACTGCACTTCCTCGATATCGCCGACGAGGTCTGCAAGGCGCGGCTGCGTGCACGCAATGCATGCGGCGAGCATCCCTTCGAGGCCAGCGATGAGGAATTCGAGCAGATCACCCGCCACTTCGTTGCACCGGCCGCAGAAGAGGGTTTCATGGTGATGCGCTACACCGAGGCAGGCCCGGCATAGCGCGGTCGGCTCAGTCGCCGAATGCCGGCTTGCCTTCGGTGGCGGTGCGCACGAGCGTCCTGCGGAAGGTTTCGACCAGGGGGCGCAGGTTGATGCGGTGCCAGGCCGCCCACAGCGGTGTGCGGTAGCTGAACCACGGCAGCTCGCGCAGCACCACGCCGTCCGGCGCCTGGTGATCCAGGCTCTGCTGGACGGTGGTCAGGCCCAGGCCGGCGGCAACCAGGCCAAGCGCGGCCAGTGGCTCGGTCGCTTCCATGGCGATGGTCGGGGTGAACCCGGCTTTCGCACACGCGGCGATGAAGGTGTCGTGGCGCAGTGCGTTTTCCCTGTGCATCACGCCGATCCACTGCTGGCTGGCCAGATCCTCGGGCGTGATGGTCTCTGCAGTGGCCAATGGGTGGCCGGCCGACAGCGCCAGCAGCATCGGATCGTTCAGCACCTGCGTGGCTTCCAGGTCTGGATCGTCGAACGCGGGTGGTTCGCAGACCAGGGCGATGTCCAGGCTGCGTTGGCGCAGGCCTTCCAGCTGCACGTCCGACTGCTGGTTGTACAGCGCGATGTGTACGGCAGGACGGTCGCCGCGCAGTTCGCGCAGGGCGGGCGGCAATACGCCGGAGTGCATCGCGTACTCCAGATAGCCGATGCACAGGCCACCTTCATCGCCGCGGCCGAGCCGGCGTGCCAGCGATTCCAGCCGATTGGCGTGGGTCAGCAGGGCGCGCGCCTCGGCCAGGAAGGTACGGCCATCGGCGGTCAGCCGGATGCGCTGCTGCGAGCGTTCGAACAGCTGCAGTTCCAGCCGTTCCTCCAGCTGGGCGATCTGCCGGCTGAGCGGGGATTGGGAGATGTGAAGGCGCTCGGCAGCGCGGCCGACGTGTTCATCTTCGGCGACGGCCACGAAGTAGCGCAGTTGGCGGAGGTCGAGCATAAGACCTTGCGGGACTCAAGATAATTAAATTATGTCTTGGACAGTCTTATCGGGCAAGCCTAGCCTGTGCGTCAACTTCAACAACCTCCCCAAGGGGGAACCCATGAGCATCAACACGCTGCTGGCTGGCAAGACCCTCGGCTTCGGTACCGCGCCGCTGGGCAACATGTTCCGTGACATCCCGGAAGCCGAGGCCCAGGCCACGGTGGACGCGGCCTGGGAACAGGGCACCCGCTACTTCGATACCGCCCCGTTCTATGGCGCAGGCCTGGCCGAGATCCGCCTTGGCGACGCGCTGGCCAAGCGCAACCGCGATGACTTCGTGCTCAGCACCAAGGTCGGCCGCCTGATCCTGGACGAAGTGGAAGACACCAGCGCCCGCGACCTTGGCGAGAAGGGCGGCCTGTTCGTCGCCGGCCGCCCCAACAAGCTGGTCAACGACTACTCGGCCGACGCCACCCTGCGTTCGATCGACGACAGCCTCAAGCGCCTGAAGACCGATCGCCTGGATATCGTCTGGGTGCACGACATCGCACAGGACTTCTACGGCGATGAGTGGCTGTCGTACTTCGAGACCGCACGCCGCGGTGCCTTCAAGGTGCTGACCCGCCTGCGCGAGGAGGGCGTGATCAAGGCCTGGGGACTGGGCGTCAACCGTGTCGAGCCGATCGAGCTGACCCTGGACCTGGACGAAGCCCGTCCGGATGGCTTCCTGCTGGCAGGCCGCTACTCGCTGCTCGACCACGAGCGTGCGCTGCAGCGGGTGATGCCCAAGGCGGCCGAGCGCAACACCGGCATCGTGGTCGGCGGTCCGTACAGCTCCGGCGTGCTGGCCGGTGGCAGCCACTTCGAGTACCAGAAGGCGTCGCCGGAGATCCTGGCCAAGGTCGAGCGCATCAAGGCCATCGCGGCCGAGTACGGCATCAGCATCAAGGCGGCCGCGTTGCAGTTCTCGCTGGCCAACCCGGCAGTGGCTGCGGTGATTCCGGGCGCCAGCCGTCCCGAGCGCATCGCCGAAGACTACGCCGCACTGAAGGAAATCATCCCGGCCGGGTTCTGGCAGGCGCTGCGCGCCCAGGGCCTGGTCGCGGCCAACGCTCCGCTGCCGATCGACAACATCTGAGTCCCGAAGGAGACATTCCCATGGCAACTGCTTCTGTATCCATCACCGTGCCGACCCCGGCCGACCAGGTCTGGAACCTCATCGGCGGCTTCGATTCATTGCCCGACTGGCTTCCGTACATTCCCCAGAGCACGCTCAGCGAAGGCGGTCGCGTGCGCCATCTGGCCAATCCCGATGGCGATGCCATCGTCGAGCGCCTGGAAGCCTTCGACCAGGCCGATCGCAGCTACACCTACTCGATCCTGCAGGCCCCGTTCCCGGTCAGCGACTATCGATCCACCCTGCGTGTGGTCGAGCAGGGCGACGGTTCGCGGATCGACTGGTCCGGTGAGTTCACTCCGGTGGGCGTCAGCAACGAAGAAGCGTCCGCGCTGTTCGAGGGCATCTATCGCGATGGCCTGAAGGCCCTGGAAACCACGCTGGCCGGGTGAATGCCCGTGTGGCGTTGACCGCATGCAGGCGCCCCGGCGGGTCCGGGGCGTCTGCGTGTCAGGGTGCGGGCGTCGGTCCACCGCAGGCGACGCGATGCATGGGAAAGTCCATTGCCTGCTTCGGATTGTCCTGCGCGATCTCGATGCGCGCATGTGCGCGCTGGTTGTCGAGGCGCCGGTAGTGGATACGTTGTGGGAAGTCGTTGGCAGGATTCTCGAAGACCGCCTCGTTGGCATCGACCCGGGTGGCGTTGAAGTCCGTGGCGTTCTGGCCAGAGGGCAGGGCGGTCAGCACCAGGCGGCCGTCGTCATGCTGGCGCAGCTGCATGAACTCGAAGCCCACGGTACGGCCGTCACGCAGGCTGCGGCTGCTGCCGAACAGGGTGTTTCCAGCCAGGCTGGTCCATTGCTCGCCGGCACCGGGTGGCTGCCCATCAAGCTGCCAGCAACCGGCCAGCCAGGCCAGGTGTTCGATCTTCGAGGGTGAGGCGGATAGCGCGTGCGGGGTCGCGAGCAGCAGCGGCAACAGGGCCAGGGCGATGCGGAGTGACATCGGTGCCTCCATGCGCGGGAATGTGCGGCCTGTATAGCGCCCGCCAGATCACGCGGCCAGTGCCGTCCTTTCCAGTGCTGATT
This sequence comes from Stenotrophomonas sp. YJH_SMC_133, assembly GCF_059370655.1. Classification (NCBI taxonomy): domain Bacteria; kingdom Pseudomonadati; phylum Pseudomonadota; class Gammaproteobacteria; order Lysobacterales; family Lysobacteraceae; genus Stenotrophomonas; species Stenotrophomonas sp. YJH_SMC_133. The sequence goes on from NZ_JCAFTW010000007.1 coordinate 253,283, forward strand.
CCGATACGATCTGTCACATTGAGCTTATCTCGCTTGACCCGGAGTCCCGTCATGGTCGACCGTCTCGCCATTCTGCTTGAACGCTTCGCGGTCACTGCCTCGGTGTTCCATGCCGGTGCGCTGTGCGGCATCAACACGCTGGAGGGTGAGGATGAAGCCGGGCAGCTGCACCTGGTGCGACGTGGCCCGCTGCAGGTCAGTCATGCCCAGCAGACCGTACAGGTGGATGTGCCCAGCCTGCTGCTGTATCCGCGGCCGATGCCGCACCGCTTCAGTACCGACCCACAGCAGGGCGCCGACATGGCCTGCGCGAACCTGCATTTCGAAGGCGGCCGGCTCAATCCGATCAGCGCCGCGTTGCCGGATTTCATCTGCCTGCCGCTGGCTGGGCTGTATGGCGGCAACGCAGCGCTGGAGTTGTTGTTCGAAGAAGCGTTCGAGCAGCGTTGCGGGCGCGCGGCGATGGTCAACCGCCTGTTCGAGGTGGTGATGATCCAGGTGCTGCGCCAGCTGATGGAAGGTGGCGAAATGCGCGGCGGTCTGTTCGCTGGGCTTGGCCACCCGCGATTGCGGCTGGCGCTGGTGGCGATGCACGAAGCCCCGGCGCAGGGGTGGACGCTGGAGGATCTGGCCGAGGTGGCCGGCATGTCACGCAGCGTGTTCGCCGCCAGCTTCCGCGAAGCGATGGGGACCACCCCGGGCCAGTACCTGCAAGGCTGGCGGGTCGGGCTGGCACAGCAGGCGCTGCGCCAGGGCCGGCCGCTGAAGCGGATTGCCGACGAGGTGGGCTATGGCAGCGAGGCGGCACTCTCGCGCGCGTTCAAGGCGCACACGGGGCAGTCACCACGCGAATGGCGCGGACAGGCGCGTGCTGGCGCGGCCTGAGCCTCAGCCCAGCACCAGCCGGGCCAGCTTCATGCCACCGAACAGGCCGGCCAGGCCCAGCGCCACCGAGCCACCGGCATACAGCGCGGCCAGTCCGTGCTGCCCGCGCTGCAGCAGCAGGCCGATCTCCAGCGCATAGGTAGAGAACGTGGTGTAGCCGCCAAGGATGCCGGTGGCGAGCAACAGGCGAAGCTGCGGCGAGGCACCATTGCGCATCGCGAAGACCTCGACCACCACGCCCATCAGCAGGGCGCCGCTGATGTTGATCAGGAAGGTCGACCACGGCCAGGGGCTGCCGACGGCCACTCGGGCGCCGATCAGGTTGCAGGCGTGGCGCAGGCAGGCACCGATGCCGCCGCCGACGAAGACCAGGAAATAGTTGTTCAATGCTTGCATGGCGTGCCTCGAATGCGGGTTCGCAGGGTCAATGGCGAACGCCGAGGGCAGGCACGACCTGCCGTCGACGAACACCGGGTTCGTCCTGGCAGGAGCCATCAGCCTTCTCAGGCGGTTATCGGGGGAGCCCCATCCCCGTCGCGGTCCATGCTACCAGCGGCGGTGCATTCACGTCATCGAGGTCGTCAGCACGCGGGCCACCTTGCTGCGGCTGAAGCCATCCATCAGCAGTTCGAACGCGAGCAGGTCCAGCGCCGCGTGGCGGCGGTGGTCGATCTCCAGGCCATTCTCGGCCACCAGGTGACTGACCAGCTCGTAGGCGTCCTGCCAGACGTCAAGGTGGGCCTGGCTGGGAATGTAGGCGTTACCCGGCTCCCCGACGCCGCGCCCGTTCACTCCATACAGCAGCTCGCGTGCGTCCAGCTTGGCCGCATCGGCGATGCGGAACAGCTGCTCGGCTTTCACATGGGACGCACTGACATGGTCGTTGAGCCAGTTGCTGATGGTTGCCGTGGTGGATTTGGCGGCGCGGGCCAGGTCGGCCGGGCGGGGGTGCCCGGCTTTCTTCATGGCGGCGGCGAGTCGTTGGCCGAGAGTATTCATCTATGCAAGCCAGCTTAACGCGTGGAATGCGAAGAATCCTTGCCGCAAGAATAAGTCTGGTTAACAAAAGGGCAGACCATGACCGAATTCTGGAACAAGCGGCAGGTGCGTACGCGGCTGGGGTTCCAGACCGATGCGGAGCTGGCGCGCTTCTTCGGCATCAGCCGTTCCGCGGTATCGCAATGGCCGAAAGACTTCCCGATCCCCGCTCTGCGGCAGTACATCCTGCATCAGCGCTACCCGAACCTGTTCCCCGCAACGGGCGCCGCCGAAGTCGAATCCGCCTGAATTACGCCGCCTTTTGTCGCATTTAGCGTGCTAAGCGCATTCTGTTAAGTGCACTTAGCAAAATAGGAAAAACTGATCGTTTTGGCAGTACCTATTGTCGAGGCCTACCAGCTGCCGGACAGGTGCCTTGGGCGCGTTGTCGGCTTCACCCCATCCGGGAGGGGCGGGGTCCCGTATGTATTTTCGTGAACGATTAATAATTTCAATCGCGAAAGTCGCTGCATGTAATTGACCTGTCGTGAAATCTGTGACTAATTTGGATCAACCGGGCGTGAAGCCTGGGAGTCTTTCAGTAGCACGCAAGTGAGTCGGTAGACCGTCAACGATGCAGAACAAGTCCAACGGAGGTCGTATGGAATACGGCATGCATGGCTTGGCTGAACGGGTACGCCGCGAACTGGAAGCCAGCTATCACAAACACGGATGCGGTCCGGCGTTCTGGGATACCTACCAGCAGGTGCTGGACCGGCTCGTCCCGCAGGGGACCGAGCGTACCGAGTTCACCAACGAAATGGCGCTGATCATCGAGCAGCTGGGCATTGTCCGACGCGCGCAGCTGGTACCACCGCACGCCGACGGGCCGCGTTGATTCAGAGCAGGCGCCAGGCGCCGCAGGCAAGCAGCGCCAGCAGCAAAGACAGCAGGGCCAGGGTCCGGGGGCGCCACCAGCGCTTCGGTTGTCCGGCCATCGCCTGCGGACTGCAGTAGCGCACCAGCCCCGGACCGAACCCGGCCCGGTGCTGTTGCTGTGCGCAGGCCTCCAGACAGGCGCCGCAGGCCAGGCAGTCGGCCTGCGGCCCCTGGCGGATGTCCAGCTGCATCGGGCAGGCGCTGATGCAGGCCGCGCAATCGGTGCAATCGCCAAGACGGTCGGCGCTGAAGGTCGGCATCGGTCCGGCCAGCAGCGGATGCGCGGCGCGGAACACGTAGTCCTGTGCAGTGGTCGGGTCGAGCAGGCCGCGGCCACGGCCCAGTACGCCGCCCAGGCCGGATGGGCGAGGTCCGCGTGGCTCGCCGCGGCGTGCGTCGTACAGCATGCGCGGCGTATGTGGATCGGTCAGCAGCGGCTGCATGCGTGCGAACGGGCACAGCGAACGGCAGACCTGCTCGCGCAGGAAGCCGGCGTTAGCCCAGGTGGCGGCGGCATAGAACAGCACCCAGAACGTTTCCCAGCCGCTCCAGCCGGCACGCGGCGCTGCGATCACCAGCTCGGCGATCGGGCTGAACAGGCCCACGAAGGTGATGCCGGTCCACAGCGAGAGCAGCCCCCAGGCCAGCTGTGTGGCCGCGCGCGCAACGCGTGCCGGAAGCGTGCGGGCCATGCCGTCGGCGATCCAGTCGAAGGCACGGCGCCACAGTGTCTGCGGGCAGGCGTGGCCGCACCAGATGCGCCCGGCGAGGTGGGTGAGCAGTGCCAGCCCCACCGCGAGCACCGCCAGCAGGCCGACCAGCACCCCGACGTCTCCCGGCCACAGCGTCCAGCCGAACAGATCGAAGCGGCGGGCGTTGATGTCCAGCAGCAAGGCCTGGCGGCCGTCCCAGCGCAGCCATGGCAATGCGTAGAACAGCACCAGCAAGGCGGCGCTGAGCGTGCCGCGCCAGTGCCGTGGTCTCGGTGTGCAGGTCGTACTCATCCCAGCGGCAACTCGTCGTCGTCGCCGCTGGGCATCGGTCGCTGCAGGTACCAGGTGATCGCGCTGGACAGCGCCGTCACCGTCCAGAACATGAAGAAGCCGGCCGTGTAGCCCATTTCACGGCTGATCTGCGTGCCCGGGAAACTGATGGCCTGCAACCGCAGCGGGTCGACGAAGGCGAAGAACACCACGCTGGCCAGGCCGGCAGCGATGAAGCTGGGCCAGAGGATCGCGCCCCATTGCTGGATCAACTGCTGGCGACGGTTGGGAGAGGGTCTGTTCATGCTGTCCCGGATCGAAAAGTGGGCGGCGCGTATACTCGCCTGGGTTGGCGCGGCATCCGCAGGGCATGCTTCCTGCAAGCGTGCCAGCCTAGGTGCAGCGGACTGCGCCGACATTGATCTGGATCAACGGTGGTGCCGGCCGGCTGCGGCACACTGCCGGCACGCTTTGGGTACCCCGATGAACGCAACGCCGCCTGTCCTTCCTGTCGCCTCGCCCGAGCTGTGCACCGAGCAGGAAGTGACCCGCCTGGTCCACGACTTCTACGCCCGCGTGCGCGGGGAGGAGCGATTGGGGCCGGTGTTCGAGGCCCACGTCCACGACTGGCCGGAGCATCTGGCCCAGCTGGTCGACTTCTGGTCGGCGATGCTGCGCGGCACCCGGCGCTTCAAGGGTTCGCCGATGTCCAAGCACATGGCCATCCAGCTGGACAAGGATCTGTTCGACCGCTGGCTGGTGCTGTTCCGGATCACCACCGCCGAATGCAACAACCCGCCGATGCAGGAGCTGGCCAACGACGTGGCTGCGCGCATCGGTGACACCTTCTGGAAGCGCTACCAGATGCTGCGATGGCCGCAGGTCGGCCTGCCGGTGCTGGGGATGCCCGCCAAGGATTGATCTGGGTCAAGGCGGCGCAGGCCGCCCGGCGCGATGCTGGCGCCATGGACACGTTCTCTCCCGCCGCTGGTGGCCTGGCCTGGACTTTCGACCCTGACCTTCTGCGCCGGCACGACCGGCCGGGCCCGCGCTACACCTCGTACCCGACCGCGCCGCATTTCCATGATGGGTTCGACGCGCCGGCGCTGCGCCAGGCGATCGCCGACAGCAACCAGCTGGCCCGCGCGCTGTCGCTGTACGTGCATGTGCCGTTCTGTTCCAGCCCGTGCTTCTACTGCGGCTGCAACCGGGTGATCACCCGCGATCGCGGCCGTGGCCACAGCTATGTGTCGCGCGTGCTGGCCGAGGCCGATCTGCTGGCACCACAGTTCGAGGACGGGCGCGAGGTCATCCAGCTGCATCTGGGCGGTGGTACGCCGAACTTCCTCGATGCCGAGGCGATGACCACACTGGTGGAAGGTTTGCGCAGGCGCTTCGATTTCAGCGATTCACCGCAGCGCGATTTCTCGATCGAACTCGATCCACGCTTCATCGACACCCGTGACGTCGCCATGCTGGCGCGCCTGGGCTTCAACCGGGCCAGCCTGGGCGTGCAGGATTTCGACCCGCAGGTGCAGGAATCGATCAACCGCATACAGGGCGTGCAGCAGACACTGGACATCCTGCGCGCCTGCCGCGACAGCGGCATGCGTTCGGTCAACGTCGACCTGATCTACGGCCTGCCCGGGCAGAGCCTGGAAGGATTCGGCCGCACCCTCGAACGGGTGCTGGCGCTGCGCCCGGACCGCCTGGCGGTGTATGGCTATGCGCACCTGCCGCATCTTTTCCGGGCGCAGAAGCAGATCGACGAAAGCCGGTTGCCGTCGCCGGAAGACAAGCTGGCGCTGCTGGGCCTGGCGGTGGAGAAGCTCTCTGCGGCTGGCTACCAGTACATCGGCATGGATCATTTCGCATTGCCGGAAGAGGATCTGTCACGCGCGCAGCGTGCCGGCCAGCTGCATCGCAACTTCATGGGTTACACCACCCACGCCGATACCGATCTGCTCGGCCTGGGCGTAAGTGCGATCAGCCATATCGGCGCCACCTACAGCCAGAATCCACGTGACCTGGCGTCCTGGGAGGACGCGGTGGACCAGGGGCAGTTGCCGGTCTGGCGCGGTGTCGCGCTGAGTGCCGACGACCAGTTGCGCGCGGAGCTGATCCAGCAGCTGATGTGTCAGGGCGAGGTGGATGGTGCGGTGCTGGGGCAGCGCCACGGCGTGGATTTCCAGCAGTACTTCGCCGAGGACCTGCGTTCGGTACAGCGGCTGCAGGAGGATGGCCTGGCCGAATACCGCGATGGCGTGGTGCGTGCGAGCGAACCCGGGCGACCGTTGCTGCGGTTGCTGGCAATGTGCTTCGACCCGTATCTGCGTGCCGCACATGAGCAGCCACGTTACTCGCGGGCGATCTGAAAGCGGGATGTGCTGCGTGCGTGTGGTGCCCGGAGCCGGAATCGAACCGGCATGGGGTTGCCCCCGGCGGATTTTAAGTCCGATGCGTCTACCAGTTTCGCCATCCGGGCCTGCAGCGCGGCGCCGATTGTAGCCTACCCGTGTCGCTGCAGCCGGATTGCGCGTGAGCGACGTGCTTAACTGTTATCCCTGTTCATGTCATAGTCCCAGCCACCGTTCCCAGGGGGGGAGCCACCCGATGTCGCTGCACGCGATTGCCTATGCCAGTGAGGCCCGCGCCGATCTGCGGACAACCGATCTTGATCGCCTGCTGGCCGACGCCACGGCATTCAATCGTGTAGCCGGTGTCACCGGTGTCCTGATGTTCGACGGCAGCCGCTTCCTGCAGTATCTGGAAGGCCCCGAAGATGGCATCGATTCGGTGTTCCAGCGCATCTTCAATGCACGCAGCCACGCGCAGATCAGGCTGTTGTGCCGCGCGCCGGTGGTGCAGCGTGCGTTCCCGCGCTGGTCGATGGGTACGCGGCGGATCGATGCGGACCTGCTGACCCAGATCGTTGACGCGGCGTGGCCGGGTTTCCTGCTTGGCAGCGGTGGTTTCGAGCGCCTGCTGCAGGCCTGGACCGGTGCCGACGGCGAGCTGGAACCCGCTGCGGTCGCGCTGGGTTCCTGAGCCCGCCTTGGCGGCGGGGTACCGGGGCCGGTAGGCTGTAGCCTTTCTGGTGCGGGTTTTCCGGAGTGGTACAGCGAATGAGTGGGTTGGCCCAAGCCATGGCGGCACGCATCCGGTTTCACCCGGTGCACGGGATATGCCGATGAGCGTGCCCGTTGCGGCGGCGGTGACGCCGCGTTTCGCCGTGATCGGCCTGGGTTACGTCGGCCTGCCATTGGCGGTGGCGTTTGGCCGGCACTGGCCGACACTGGGCTTTGACATCGATGCCGGCCGCATCGCGGAGCTACGCGGTGGCCGCGATCACACGCTGGAGATGGAGGCCGACGAGCTGGCCGAAGCCACGCATCTGCAGTACGGCAGCGATCCTTCGCTGCTCGATGCCTGCAACGTCTATATCGTCACCGTGCCGACCCCGATCGATGCATACGAGCAGCCCGACCTGGAGCCCCTGCGTTCGGCGACACGGCTGATTGCCAGTCATCTTCGCGCCGGCGATCTGGTGATCTACGAGTCCACGGTGTACCCCGGCACCACCGAGGAAGTGTGCGTGCCGCTGCTGGAACAGGGTTCGGGCCTGGGCTTCAACGAAGAATTCTATTGCGGCTACAGCCCGGAGCGGGTCAGTCCCGGTGACCGCCAGCGGCGCCTGGCCGACATCCGCAAGATCACGTCTGGTTCGACCCCGGAAGTCGCTGCGGTGATCGATGGTCTCTACCAGCGCATCATCGACGCCGGTACGTTCCCGGCGCCGTCGATGCGCGTGGCCGAAGCAGCCAAGGTGGTCGAGAACATCCAGCGCGACGTCAACATCGCGCTGGTCAACGAGCTGGCGCTGATCTTCGACCGGCTCGGCATTGATACCCAGGACGTACTGGACGCCGCTGGCAGCAAGTGGAATTTCCTGCCGTTCCGGCCAGGCCTGGTTGGCGGTCACTGCATCGGCGTCGATCCGTACTATCTGCTGCACAAGTCCGAAAGCGTGGGCTACCACCCGGACCTGATCCACACCGCGCGGCAGGTCAACAACCGCGTCGGCGAGCACGTGGCGGCGCGCGTGCTGGCGATGCTGGCCGAGCGTGGCCGTGCACCGGCGGAGGCACGCATCCTGGTGCTGGGCGTGACCTTCAAGGAGGATTGCCCGGACCTGCGCAACAGCCGCGCGCTGGAACTGGCCCAGCGCCTGCGCGATGCGGGTGCGCAGGTGGAGGTGAGCGACCCGTGGGTCGGCCCGGCGGCATTGACCGGCGAGGGCCTGGATTGGCTGGCCGAACCCGGGGCAGGGCGCTATGACGCGGTGGTGCTGGCGGTGGCCCACGCCCGTTTCAAGGCAATGGATGAAGACGCAATCCGGGCGCTGCTGGCGCCAGGCGGCCTGGTCTACGACGTCAAATCGGCCTGGCCGCGCAACGTCGTTGACGATCGTTTGTAAGCCTTGGCAGCGAGCGGCGCGGTAGACTCGGGAACAGTTGCAACCGAGGAAAGCCATGCACCGGTACATCGTCTACCTGCTCGCCATCCTGATGTTCCCGATATGCCTGTGGCTGGCCACGATCTGGCCGGCCTGGTACTGGGGCGTCGGCCTGACTGCCGCGATGGTGGCATTGGGGACCTGGGACCTGCTGCAGAAACGCAGCACGCTGCGCCGCAACTATCCGGTGATGGCGCACTTCCGCTACGGGCTGGAATCGATCGGCCCGGAGATCCGCCAGTACTTCGTGCAGAGTGACCTGGAGGATGTGCCGTTCTCGCGCCAGCAACGTGCACTGATCTACCAGCGCGCCAAGAACGAGATGGACACGGTGCCGTTCGGTACCCTGCGCAGCACCTATGCGGTGGACTACGAGTGGATCAACCATTCGCTGGCGCCAACCGCCATCGCCAAGCATGACTTCCGCGTGTTGATCGGTCCGAACTGTGCCAAGCCCTATTCGGCCAGCGTGTTCAACATCTCGGCGATGAGCTTCGGTTCACTGTCGGCCAATGCCATCCGCGCACTGAACGAAGGCGCGCGGCGTGGTGGTTTCTACCACGACACCGGCGAAGGCTCGATCTCGCCCTATCACCGTGAGATGGGCGGCGATCTGGTCTGGGAGATCGGCTCGGGCTACTTCGGTTGCCGCGACGAGAAGGGTGGTTTCAGCGAGGAACGCTTCGTTGCCAATGCCACCCATGAACAGGTCAGGATGATCGAGATCAAGCTGTCGCAGGGTGCCAAGCCGGGTCATGGCGGCGTGCTGCCAGCGCCGAAGGTGACTGCCGAGATCTCGGTGACCCGGGGCGTGCCGATGGGCGTGGACTGCGTGTCGCCGTCGCGTCACTCGGCGTTCTCGACACCGGTCGAGCTGCTGCAGTTCGTCGCCCGCCTGCGCGAGCTGTCCGGGGGCAAGCCGGTCGGTTTCAAGCTGGCGATCGGTCACCCGTGGGAGTGGTTCGGCATTGCCAAGGCGATGCAGGAAACCGGGTTGCTGCCGGATTTCATCGTGGTGGACGGTGCCGAAGGGGGCACCGGCGCGGCGCCGGCCGAGTTCGTCGACCATGTCGGCGTGCCGATGCACGAAGCGCTGCTGCTGGTGCACAACACCCTGGTCGGCCTCGATCTGCGCGAGCGCATCCGCATCGGTGCAGCCGGCAAGATCACCAGTGCGTTCGACATCGCGCGCACCATCGCGCTGGGTGCCGACTGGTGCAATGCCGGCCGCGGCTTCATGTTCGCGCTGGGCTGCATCCAGTCGTTGAGTTGCCATACCGACAAGTGCCCGACCGGCATCGCGACCCAGGACCCGGCGCGCTGGAAGCATCTGGATGCACCGGACAAGGCCGCCCGTGTGTACAGCTACCACGAGCACACGCTGCATGCCTTGAAGGAACTGCTGTGTGCCGCGGGCCTGAACGACCCGGCGGAACTGGGCCCGGAGCATATCCTGCGTCGGGTTTCGCCTGTTGAGATCCGTTCGCTGGCCTCGCTGTACCGCTACCTTGAACCGGGCGAGCTGCTGCACAAGGTGCCGGACCACGCCGTGTTCCATGCGTTCTGGGCCGATGCGCGCAGCGATTCCTTCCAGCCGCCGCCGAAGATCCAGGCGCTGCGGGCCAGCAAGTCGCGATAACGTGTTGCTGTAGAACCGAGCCCATGCTCGGCTGCTTCTCTCATCGCGATGTTGGAACGAAGAACAGTCGAGCATGGCTCGACGCTGCAAGGAGATGCCATGCGGTTCCGGACCGGCACCACGGATGATGTCGCCACGCTGTGGGCGTTGCGCACGCGTTGCGTGCGCGAGACCTGCAGCAGCCATTATCCGCCCGAAGTGATTGCGCCCTGGTCGGCCTCGCCGCCGCCGTCGCAGTACGCGCGGTTGCTGGGGCAGGGCGGCTGCGTGGTGGCCGAGGATGGGCAGGGCGGCCTTCTTGGCTTCGGTGTGTTCGATGCCGATGCCAATGAAGTCGACGCGTTGTTCGTTGATCCTGATCGTGGCGGCCAGGGAATTGGCCAGGCGCTGATGCAGCGCCTGCTGGCAATGGCCGATCGTGAGCGTGAGGTGGTGCTGTCGGCCTCGCTCAATGCGGTGCCGTTCTACCAAAGGCAGGGATTCATCAGCGTGCGCGAACAGGTCTACCCGCATCCCAGCGGCGTGGCGCTGGCTTCGGTGAGCATGCGCAGGCCATGGTGAGCGCCCGGGGACTGTAAGGCAGTCGAGGATGGCTCGACTCTACAATGCAGGCGTCACCGCCCGGCCAGCCACCCGATCACGCCCTCGGCGGCGCGCAGGCCACTGGCGTAGCACGCGGTCAACAGGTAGCCACCTGTCGGCGCCTCCCAGTCCAGCATCTCGCCGGCGCAGAACACACCGGGCACGGCCCGCAGCATCAGGCCATCATCCAGCGCATCCAGGCGCACGCCACCGGCGGTGCTGATCACCTCGGCCTTCGGCCGGGGACGCAGCAGGCGCAGCGGCAGGCGCTTGAGCGTAGCCGCCACGGCAGGCAGGTCGTTGCCGGCTTCCTTACCCAGAATCTCGAACACCAGTGCGGCCTTCACCGCATCAAGGCCCGCCTGGCGACGCAGGTGCTCGCCGAAGCTGCGGCCCTTGCGCGGGCGTGACAGATCGGCCAGCAGGCGCGCCTCGTCGCGGCCCGGCACCAGATCCAGCCACAGCATCGCGTGGCCATCGCGGTTGATGGTCTCGCGCAGGTCCGCCGCCAACGCATAGATCAGGCTGCCTTCGATGCCGTACTCGCTGGCCACGCATTCGCCCTGCAGCGACTGTGGCTGTCCGGCCAGGTCGATCCAGTGCGCGACCACCGGCTTCAACGGTGCACCGGCATTGCGCTGGGCGAAGAACGGGGTCCAGTCCACGTCGAAGCCGCAGTTGGCTGACTGCAGTGGCGCGATGTCCACGCCACGGGCCTGCAGTGGTGCAACCCAGGCGCCGTCGCTGCCCAGCTGCGGCCAGCTGCCGCCGCCCATCGCCAACACGGTGGCATCGGCGTGGACATCGATCTCGCCGGCTTCGGTGGCGAAGCGCAGCGCGCCGTCGTTGCTCCAGCCGATCCAACGGTGGTTGGCATGCAGGCGCACGCCCTGTTCCTTCAGCCGGCGCACCCAGCCACGCAGCAGCGGCGCGGCCTTGCGGTCGACCGGGAACACGCGGCCGGAGCTGCCCACATAGGTCTCCACCCCAAAGCCGCCGGCCCAGTCGCGCAATGCCTGCGCATCGAAGCCATCCAGCCAGCGGCCCACGGTCGTGGACTGCTCGCGGTAGCGGCTGTCGAACAGCGGACGCGGATCGGAATGGGTGAGGTTGAGCCCGCCCTTGCCGGCGATCAGGAACTTGCGGCCGGGCGAACCCTTGGCCTCGTACAGGTCCACCTCCAGACCGGCGGCGCGCAGGCGCTCGGCGGCGAACAGGCCGGCCGGGCCGCCGCCGATGACGGCGACCCGCGGAAGCGGTGCGGCATTACGGTTTGACATCGAGCAGCTCGACATCGAACACCAGCGACGAGCCGGCCGGAATCGGGCCAACCCGGCGGTCGCCGTAGCCGTAATCCGGCGGGATCATCAGGGTGCGCTTGCCACCGACCTTCATGCCGGCCACGCCCTCATCCCAGCCGCGGATGACCTGGCCGGCGCCGAGCGCGAAGGTGAACGGTTCGCCGTGCTTGAAGGAGCTGTCGAAGGTCTTGCCGTGCTTGGTTTCGGTGCGGTTGTCGTAGATCCAGCCGGTGTAGTGCACGGTGACCTTGTTGCCGGCGACGGCTTCGGTGCCGGTGCCGGGCACGGTATCGATGCGCTCGAAGGTGGTCAGGGTGCCGCCGGGCGGCGGGCCGGACGGTTCGGTTGTGCAGCCAGCGGCGGCGAGGGACAGCAGCAGGGGAAGCAGCAGGCGGCGCATCGGGCGTCTCCGGAAGGGCGCAGGGCGAGGGCGGCAAGGGTAGCGCATCGGCGCCGGGTATCATGGGGGCATGGCAAAACTCCTGCTCAATCTGCGCAATGTCGGCGACGACGAATATGCCGATGTCTGCACGCTGCTCGACCAGCACGGCATCGCCTGGTATCGCACCGAACCCAGCCCGTGGGGCATCTCCAATGGTGGTCTGTGGCTGCGCGAGGACGCCGATCATCCACGTGCGAAGGCGCTGATGGCGGAATACCAGGCCGAACGCGGGCCGCGCATCCGTGCCGAGCGTGAGCAGGCATTGCGAGATGGCACGGCGGAGACCTTCGGCAGCCTGTTCCGGCGGCGGCCGGTCTACGTGGTGCTGGTGCTGCTGGGGATGGCCGGTGCGGCGGCGCTGGTGCTGCTGCCGTTCGTGCTGTTGCGGGGGTAATGGGGCTTCTGGCCGGGTTGCACCCGGCACCCGCAGACGCAACGGCAACAGCAACGTCAAAAGCCGGGCTTCAGTGGGAGGGTGGGGCGGTGTGGACAGGCGGGGGACGGCAAAAGCTGCTCCTGCGTGCCTCGTAGAGCGCCATCCATGGCGCTCTGCGCCCCCGCCTGCCCACACCGCCCCACCCATGACAGATTCCGGTTGTTTGCCGGGCTTGGGGTCGGGTCCCTCTGCTGCGCAGAGGGCTCTGACCCCTGAATCTGCCCGGAGGGGCGGCAGGCGCTAAAATGCCAGGATGATCGCCAATACTGCTGCCTACCATTTCGCCGTCATCGACGCTCCCCAGGCCCTGTGCGACCAGTTGCTGGCGCGTGCCGAGGCGGCGCAGTTGCGGGGCACGATCCTGGTGGCGGGCGAGGGGCTGAACCTGTTCCTGGCGGGTGCGCCGGAGGCGGTCGAGAGTTTCTACGCGGCGCTGCGTTCTGACGTGCGGTTTGCCGATATGCGGGTCAAGACCAGCCTCAGCGAGCATCAGCCGTTCGCGCGGCTGAAGGCCAAGGTGAAGGACGAGATCATCAGCTTCCGCCGTGACGACGGTCAGCCGCTGGACTATCCGCGCGCGCCGGCGGTCGATCCGGCCACGGTGCAGCGCTGGTTGCGGCAGGGGCATGACGACGCCGGCAAGCCGGTGGTGATGCTCGATACCCGCAATCTGCAGGAAGTGGAGTACGGCACCTTCAAGGATGCGCTGGTGCTGCCGATTCACAAGTTCACCGACCTGCCCGAGGCGCTGGCGCCGCACCGCGAGGCGCTGAAAGACAGCACCGTGGTCAGTTTCTGCACAGGCGGCATCCGCTGCGAGAAGGCGGCGCTGTGGATGGTCAACGACGGCATGGACAACGTGCTGCAGCTGGACGGTGGCATCCTCGGCTACTTCGAGGAGGTGGGCGGCGAAGGCTACGAAGGCCGCTGCTTCGTGTTCGATGAGCGCGTGGCGCTGGATGCCGAGCTGAAGCCAATGGTCGACCAGCCGCTGCCGGAGCCACGCCCCAGCGCGTTCTGACGCTTCCGCGGTAGAGCCGGCCGCTGGCCGGCTGCGAAGCCATCTACCTGTATGCCGGCCAGCGGCCGGCACTACCAATCGCGCTTGGCGCGGATCAGGCCACCCCGGATCGGCCCGGTCAGCCCTGAACCCGCCACACGGGAATCAGCATCCCGCCATCGTCACTGGCCGCAGCGCCTGGCCGACCCCATGCATGGGAGATCCTGTGACGGAAAAAACGCCTGATGATCCCGTTGTCGATCCTTGACCTGGCCCCGGTCTGCGAGGGCAGTGACACCACCGCCGCTTTCGCCAACATGCTGGAACTGGCCCAGCATGCCGACGCGCTGGGCTACCGCCGCTACTGGCTGGCCGAACACCACAACATGCCGGGCATCGCCAGTGCGGCCACCGCCGTGCTGATCGGCCACGTCGCCGGTGGCACAAAGCGCATCCGCGTCGGTGCCGGCGGCATCATGCTGCCCAACCATGCCCCGCTGCAGGTGGCCGAGCAGTTCGGCACGCTGGCTTCGCTGTATCCGGACCGCATCGACCTCGGCCTGGGCCGTGCACCCGGTACCGACCAGCCGACCGCGCGTGCGCTGCGCCGCTACTTCGACAGCGCCGACCAGTTCCCGCAGGACGTGCGCGAGCTGCTGCATTACTTCGAGCCGGTACAACCCGGGCAGGCGGTGCAGGCGGTTCCGGGTGGCGGCCTGCGGGTGCCGACCTGGATCCTCGGTTCGAGCCTGTTCGGTGCGCGCATGGCCGCCTCGATGGGCCTGCCGTATGCGTTCGCCTCGCACTTCGCACCCGACGCGATGGATGAAGCCGTTGCTGTATACCGGCGCGAGTTCCGCCCCTCGGCCACGCTGAAGCAGCCGCACGCGATGCTGGCCCTGAACGTCGTTGCCAGCGACAGCGAAACCGAATCGCGGCGCCTGTTCACCAGCCAGCAGCAGAGTTTCGTGAACCTGCGTCGCGGCCGACCGGGCAAGATTCCGGCACCGATCGACGACATCGAGTCCTTCTGGGAGCCGCACGAAAAACTGGGCGTGGAGCGGGCGCTGGCCTGCACCGTGCTGGGCGATCCGCAGCAGGTGGCGGAGGGCATCGCCGCGTTCGTCGAACGGCACAAGCCCGACGAGCTGATGCTCACCGCCAACCTGTACGACCACCGCGCGCGCCTGCGCTCGTTCGAACTCACCATGCAGGCCTGGCACGCCCGCCACGCGGGCTGAACAATTGCGTCACGGCCCATTGCGGCCGAACCGCGTCTGATGGGGGCTCATATCGAAGGAGCCCCCACATGGCCGACACCCGTGCCGAACACATCGCCCAGCTGGCCGAACTGATCAAGGACGTGGAGGTGGCGATGTTCACCACCACCGGCGTCGATGGCCGCCTCTACAGCCGGCCGTTGGCCACCCAGCAGGTCGCCTTCGACGGTGACCTGTGGTTCGTGATCACCGGCGACAGCCCCAAGGTGGCCGAGATCGCGCTCGACCCGCGGGTCAACGTGGCGTATGCCTCGCCCTCGAAGAACACCTATGTGTCGGTGGCGGGGCGGGCACGCGTGGTCGATGATCGCGCGAAGATCGAGGAGCTGTGGTCACCGGCGATGAAGCTGTTCTTCCCCGGTGGCAAGGATGACCCCAACCTTCGCCTGATCCATGTGCGCGCCGACAGTGCCGAGTACTGGGACGGTCCGGGCACGCTGCTGGGCAAGGCGTTGACGTTCGTGCTGTCGGCGGTGCAGGACGAACCGGCGGCGCTGGCCGACAACGGTTTCATTGATCTTCGGTGATGACCGATGTCCGGTATTGGTAGTGCCGGCCGCTGGCCGGCAGCCCTGGAAACGTGGCAGCCGGCCAGCGGCCGGCTCTACCGGATTCCGGATCAGAACCAGCGCTGGAACAGCTCCACCGTATAACCCACCAGCTGCCCCGAACTGAAACCGAAGAACGCGATCGCTGCCACGGCGGCAATCCAGTTGAACAGCATCAGCGCGCCATCGCGTTCCAGCAGCGCCAGCGAGAACAGCAGCAGCTGGAAGCCGAACAGGAAATTGGTGAAGGGAATCGGCAACGACAGCAGCAGGCCCAGCAGCACCAGCAGCAGGCCACTGAAGGCGTGGGCGGGCAGCGGTGTCAGCAGTTGCGGCAGGCGGGGTTTCAGCATCTTGTCCAGGCGCCGCAGCGGTCGGTCGATGCGGTCCAGGAAACGATGCATGGTGCCGCGCTTCGGCCCGCGGCGGGCGATGAAGCCGGGCAGCCAGGGCCGGCGCAGGCAGAACAGCATCTGCAGGCCGATCAGGACCACCAGTGGGCCGCTGACCGCGCCGCCCATGCCCGGGATCGGGATGAACGACGGCAGGATCGCCACGAACAGGAACACGCCGAACGCGCTCTGCTGCAGGTTGCCGAGGATCTGGCCCAGCGGCATGTGCTCGGCGGGATCGCCAGAGGCGAACATCTCCAGCAGGGTACGGATGCCCTCGTTGCGATAGGCCGGGCGCTCGTCGCCCGGACCCTTGCCGGGCTCAGGCGGTGAGCTCATCGGCCTGCTCGTCGGACAACGTGCGCAGCAGCAGCTTGTCCACGCGCGCACCGTCCAGGTCAACCACTTCGAAGCGCCAGCCCGCCCAGTCGAAGTACTCGCCTGCGTGCGGAATGCGGCCGAAGTAATGGATGCACATGCCGGCCAGCGTGTAGTAGTCGCCGTCCTCGGCGTCGGGCAGGTCGTTGCTGCCGATCAGTTCGCGCACGTCTTCGATCGGCAGCGAGCCGTCCACCAGCAGCGAGCCGTCTTCGCGGGTCACCACCAGCGCGTCCTCGTCGGCGTTCTCCACCGCCTGCAGGCGGCCGACCACCGCGCCCATCAGGTCGCTGATGGTCACCAGGCCCTGGATCTCGCCGTACTCGTCCACCACCAGTGCCATCGACTGCTGTTCCTCGCGGAAGATTTCCAGCAGCTTCATCGCGTGGGTCGATTCGGAGACGTACAGGGGTTCGCGCAGGGTCTGGAACAGCGCGTTGTCGCCGCGCGCCATGCGCGTGGCCAGCGATTTCAGTTCGAGCACGCCGACCACGTCCATGTCGTTGTCGCGGTACACCGGGTACCGGGAGAACTCGTGTTCGGCCATGATTTCCAGGTTGCGCTCCAGCCCGGCCTGGGTATCCAGCCACGCGATGCGGTTGCGCGGGGTCATCAGGCTGTCGGCGGTGCGGTCGCCCAGGCGCATGACGCGGTTCATCATGTCGCGCTCGTGGGCATCGATCACGCCGGCCTCGTGGCTTTCGGCGACCAGCATGCGGATCTCTTCTTCGGTCACCGAGGCGACTTCATCCTTGCCCAGGCCGAACAGGCGCAGCACCAGCTGGGTGGTTTTGGACAGCAGCCAGACGAAGGGCAGGGCGAGCTTGGCCAGCCAGCTCATCGGCATCGCGACCAGGCCGGCAATGGCCTCCGAACGGGTCAGCGCCAGGCGCTTGGGCACCAGTTCGCCGAAGATCAGCGTGATGAAGGTGATCAGGCTGACCGCCAGCGCGGTACCGATGTTGCCGGCATAGGCGAAGCCCGGCATCAGGCCCTGGATCCAGCCGGCGAAGGCTTCGCCCAGCGCTTCACCGCCGAGGTAGCCGGTCAGCACGCCGATCACGGTGATGCCGATCTGCACGGTGGACAGGAAGCTCTCCGGCTTCTCGGACAGCTCCAGCGCCTTGGCCGCGCGCTTGGAGGTGGCGGCCATCTGCTTCAGGCGGCTCTTGCGCGAGGTCATGACCGACATCTCGGACATGGCGAAGAAGCCGTTCAGCAGAACAAGCGCAAAGACAATCAGGATCATTTCAAACACGGGCGTCGTCCCCGGTTGGTGGCAGGGAGGGCGGGTGCTTGCGATGGCGGCAGGCGCTCAGGAACGGGGTCCGGCGCGGCGCTGGGGGATAAGGGTCGTCGTCCATAGGATGCGCCCGAAGGCGCGCTGGCATCTTAGCAAAGGGGCATGGCAGGGTGGCAACCGCCTGTTCAGGTTCAGGGTTCCGAGCCCCGGAAAGGGGGCGGGGATACCCGTGATGGTCATCTAGCCGTCATAATTCCGTCTGGTGCCGTCCTTCCCGCGACGGCTGACAGGTTTCTCAATGTTCTCTCTGCAGACCATTTTCGGTTCCGGCAAACAGTTCTACACCCTGCTCGATGAGGCCGCCGTCGCGGCCTCCGACGCCGCCAAGGCGCTGCATTCCATGCTGCGCGAGGCCGACCGCCAGCCCGCGCTGGACGCCTTCAAGCTGGCCCGCCTGCGCGAGCGCGCGGCCTCGGACAAGATCAGCCAGGCGCTGGTGGACAGCTTCATGACCCCGATCGAGCGCGAAGACATCGAAGCGCTGGGCTCGGCCCTGTACAAGATTCCCAAGCAGATCGAGAAGTTCGCCGATCGCTATTCGCTGGCCACGACCCACCTGGAGCACATCGACTTCGCGCCGCGCGCGGCGATGCTGGAACAGGCCGCCGGCGTGGTGGTGGAGATGGTGGCCGACCTGCGCCACATGAACCTGGACCGGATGACCGCGCTGAACGAGAAGCTGCGCTCGCTGGAAAACGAGGCCGACCGCCTGATGCTCGAGCTGTACCGCGACATCTATTCCGGCCGCCTGGACAACCTGCAGATGTTCCTGCTGAAGGAATTCTTCGAGATCCTGGAAAAGGCCATCGACCGTTGCCGCGAGGCCGGCGTGGTTGCGTACCAGATCGTGTTGAAGAACAGCTGACGGACGCCGCCGCATGTTGACCCTTGTCCTGGTGGTGATCCTGGCCGCACTCGTCTTCGAGTTCATCAACGGCTTCCACGACACCGCCAATTCCATTGCCACCGTGGTCGCGACCAAGGTGCTCTCGCCCGGCTGGGCGGTGATGCTGGCCGCCTTCATGAACCTCATCGGTGCGCTGACCGGCACCGCGGTGGCGCTGACCATCGCTTCGGGCCTGCTCAACACCAACGTGGTCGAGGTCACCCCGCAGGTGATCCTGTGCGCGCTGCTGGGCGGCATCATCTGGAACCTGATCACCTGGTGGAAGGGCCTGCCGTCCTCGTCCTCGCATGCGCTGATCGGTGGCCTCTGCGGCGCCGGCCTGGCGGCGGCCCACAACAACTGGGACGCCCTGATCTGGTCCGAGCGCCTGGGCAGCTGGGCGCAGAACAAGGGCCTGCTGTGGAAGGTGTTCGTGCCGATGATCACCTCGCCGATCGCCGGTTTCCTGCTCGGCATCGTGGTGATGGTGCTGCTGTGGGGCCTGATCGCCGGCCTGGCCAGGATCGGTGGCGCCATCGGTCGCCTGGCCCGCCCGCGCATCGTCAATGCCTTCTTCGGCAAGGCCCAGATCGCCTCGGCGGCCTACATGGGCTTCGCCCACGGCCACAACGATGCGCAGAAGACCATGGGCATCATCGCCATGACCCTGATCGGTGCCGAGGCCACCGGCGCACTGGATGACCTGCCGTCCTGGCTGGCCTTCATGCACCCGGACGCGCACGCCGGTGACGGCATCGCGATGTGGATCGTGCTGACCTGTGCGGTAGTGATGACTGCCGGTACCGCCTCGGGCGGCTGGAAGATCATCAAGACCCTGGGCCACAAGATGGTCAAGCTGCACCCGATCCACGGCTTCGCCGCGGAGACCAGCTCGGCCACCATCCTGACCCTGGCCGCCCACTTCGGCATGCCGGTCTCGACCACGCACAGCATCTCCACCGCGATCATGGGCGTCGGCTTCGCCAAGAACCCGCGCTCGCTGAAGTTCGGCGTGATCGAACGCATCGTCTGGGCCTGGATCCTGACCATCCCGGCAGCCGGCGGCTGTGCGTACCTGATCCTGAAGCTGTTCGAGCTGTTCGGCTGGACCTGATCGCCACGCCAGGGTTGCAAACGAAAAAGCCCGCCGGTATCCGGCGGGCTTTTTTCATGGGCAAAGAATTTTCCGCACACATCGTGTCGACCAAGGTCGACACCTACCAGAGCAGAAGCAGGGATCCGATCCCGTGCCGACCAACGGTCGGCACCCACCAACAGCAGCAGGAACCTGTCAGCGGCGGGGTGGGGTGGATATGCAGGACCGTTGGCGCCATGGATGGCGCCATCGAGCCCCCATGGACGGGTTTACGGCGTGTCCTGCATATCCACCCCACCTTGCCAGCCCCCAGGAAGCCCGCTTTTGCAGTGGCAGTGGCCGTGGCAGTCAGCGGGTGCCGGGCCGCAGGCCCGGCCGAACCCCTCAATTACGCTGGAACAGCGCCTGCACATCCTTGCGGAACGCCGCCTGGCTGTCCGTCCGGCTGTAGAACATGTGCCCGCCCGGATAGCTCCGCACCTGCACCCGGTCCGGGTTGCTGCCCATCGCCGGCATCTGGTCCACCGTCAGGATCGAGCCCATGAACGGGCACGACAGGTCGTTCCAGCCATGCACGATCAGCACCTGCAGATGCGGATCGATCGCCACCGCCTGGCGCAGCTGGGTCACCGCACCCTGGCGCAGCTCGCCGTTGCGGTCCCACAGACGATTCACGTCGTAGTTCAGCGCCTGGTAGCGCGCATCCACCTTCCAGCCGACCACGCGCGTCACGAAGTCGACCATCGCCGTGGTGGTCGGCGCAATGATGCTGTCCAGCAGCGGATCATTGGCGCGCTGCTCCGGGTCATTCGGGAATGGATCGAACGCGGTCACATTGGAGTCGTAGCGGCTGCCCAGCGTGCCCTTGTCGCGGAATACTTCGCGCAGGTAGGCCTGGGTTTCAAGACGGCCACCGGCACGGCGCACGAACTGCGGGTCAAGCCCGGTCAGCTCGGTCACCCGGCGCAGCATCGCCTCGGTCGCCTGCGGATCGCTGCGGCCCTTCATCAACGCGGTGGCGTAATCGCCACGGGTGTACTCCACCACCTCGCGCATTGCCGCGTCGGTGAGCCTGCCCTGGCGCTCCAGGTGCGCCGCGGCGATCGACGGCAGCGTCTGCATCCATGCCATCGGCGAGACGTCGGCGTTGTCTTCCAGCGTCGGGCTCAGGTACGGCGAGACCAGTACCAGGCCGTTCATCGCCACGCCCAGCCGGGTCTGCAGGAAATGGGTGATGCGCGGGCCGCGATAGCCGCCGTAGCTTTCGCCGGTCAGGTACTTGCGTGACGCCATGCGCTGGTTGCGCAGCAGCCAGTCGTAGATCGAGCGCGACAGGTACTCGATGTCGGCGCCGGGGTTGTACAGCTGCTTCTTCGCCTCGTCATCGCCGATGCGCGCGCGGCTGAAACCGGTGCCGACCGGATCGATGAATACCAGGTCGGTGAAATCCAGCCAGGTGCCCGGGTTGTCATGCAGGGTCGCGGGCGCCGAGGCGCTGTCGCCTTCCGAACCGAAGGTGACCACCTTGGGCCCGATCGCGCCCATGTTGAGGTACACCGACGAGGCACCGGGGCCGCCATTGAGCGCGAACGTCACCGGCCGGTCCTTGCCCGGCATCGTGTACGCAGTGAACACCACATCGGCGATGACCTTGCCCTTCTCATCGCGCACCGGCAGGGTGCCGACGGTGGCGGTGTAGTCCAGGGTGCGGCCGGCCAGGCGCATGCTCTGGCGCGCCGACGCATCGGCAGGCAGCGCAGGCGCGTCGGTCCTGTCGTCTTTCGAATCGGGCTTGGTGTCAGCGGCGGGCGCGGCCAGCACGCTGGTGGGGGCGATGAGCAGGCCGACGCAGAGCGCGGCAGTGTGCAGCAGGGACTTCATGGCACCGGATCGGCAGCGGAAGGGGGGTCCGATGCTAGGCCGGTGGAGTGCCATGCCGTATGTGTCCAAAGGCATGGCCACGTTCTGCAGCGGCTTGCGGCCAGATTGGATCAAACGGGCAGGGTGGCTGCCGCTTCGTCGTTGGCCAGCAGGCCATAGACGGCCGAGTCCGAAAGCTCGCCCTGGATGCGCCAGCGCTGGCGCAGCACCCCCTCGCGGTGGAAGCCGAGGCGGTCAAGCACATGTGCCGAGGGTACGTTGCGTGGATCGATCTCGGCTTCGATGCGGTGCAGGTGCAGGGTGTGGAACAGATAGCCCAGCATCTGCTGCAGGGCCTCATGCATGTAGCCCTGGCCCTGGCGGTCGGGCGCCAGCAGATAGCCGATCTCGGCCCGCATGGCCTCACGATCAATGGCGAATGCGACGCAGACGCCCAGCAGTGGGCCGTTGGGTGATTCGCGCAAGGCCAGCTTCAACTGGGTGCCGATCGCGTGCGCGGCAAGGTCGTCGTCGATCTGTTCGCGGGCTTCGGCCGGTCGTGTCCAGGCCGGATGGTTCCACCAGCGCATCACGTCCGGATTGGATTGCAGCGCGAACAGCGCGGCCGCGTCGTCACGGCGGATCGGGCTCAGCACCAACCGCGCGCTGTGCAGCGGCAGGGCGGGAAACAGCAGCGAGTGGCTGGCCAATACGATGGTCCACACGGGTGGACGCGCATTATGCCGCCGCCGGGTTTGCCGATGGCGGCGTAATGCCAAGGGCGCATGAGCCGGTAATGGCGGACGCTGGCCGGCAGTCGAGGTTGCCGGCCAGCGGCCGGCACTACCGGGCAACCGGGTCAGAGCCCTTTGCCACAAAGGGATCCGACCCCGTGCCGGGATCAGACTTCCAGCGAGGCCAGGTCGCCCTTGCTCTCCAGCCAGCCCTTGCGGTCGGAGGCGCGCTTCTTGGCCAGCAGCATGTCCATCAGCGAGCTCGTCTGTTCGCGATCGTCCACGGTCAGCTGCACCAGGCGGCGCGTATCCGGGTGGATGGTCGATTCGCGCAGCTGCGGCGGATTCATCTCGCCCAGGCCCTTGAAGCGGGTGACGTTGATCGCGCCCTTGATCTTCTCGCGTTCGATCTTGTCCAGCATCGAGCGCTTTTCTTCCTCGTCCAGGGCGTAGAACACCTGCTTGCCCACGTCGATGCGGAACAGCGGCGGCATCGCCACGAACACGTGGCCGGCATCGACCAGCGCCGGGAAGTGCTTCAGGAACAGTGCGGTCAGCAGGGTTGCGATGTGCAGGCCGTCGGAGTCCGCGTCGGCCAGGATGATGACCTTGCCGTAACGCAGGCCGCTGATGTCGTCCTTGCCGGGGTCGCAGCCGATGGCGATGGCCAGGTTGTGTACTTCCTCCGAGGCCAGCACGCTGTTGGACGAGACTTCCCAGGTGTTCAGGATCTTGCCGCGCAACGGCATGATGGCCTGGAAGTCCTTGTCGCGGGCCTGCTTGGCGCTGCCCCCTGCCGAGTCACCTTCCACCAGGAACAGCTCGGTGCGCGACAGGTCCTGGCTGATGCAGTCGGCCAGCTTGCCGGGCAGGGCCGGGCCCTGGGTGACCTTCTTGCGGACGACCAGCTTCTCGGTCTTCAGGCGTGCGCTGGCGCGCTCGATGGCGATCTGCGCGATTTTCTCGCCCAGCTCGACGTTCTGGTTCAACAGCAGGCTGAAGGCATCGTGGGCGGCGCCTTCAACGAAGCCGGCGGCTTGGCGCGAGGACAGGCGTTCCTTGGTCTGGCCGCTGAACTGCGGGTCGGTCATCTTCAGCGACAGCACGAACGACACTCGGTCCCATACGTCTTCCGGGGCCAGCTTGACGCCGCGCGGCAGCAGGTTGCGGAAGTCGCAGAACTCGCGCAGCGCCTCGGTCAGGCCGGTACGCAGGCCGTTGACGTGGGTGCCGTGCTGGGCGGTGGGAATCAGGTTGACGTAGCTTTCCTGCACCAGCTCGCCTTCCGGCAGCCAGGCCACGGCCCAGTCCACCACCTCGGTGTCCTTCTTCAGGTTGCCGACGAACAGGTCGGCCGGCAGCGATTCGCGTTCGCCCAGTTCCAGCTTCAGGTAATCGCGCAGGCCGTCTTCGTAGTACCAGGTGTCGACTTCACCGGTGGCCTCATCGGTCAGCTTGACCGTCAGCCCCGGGCACAGCACGGCCTTGGCGCGCAGCAGGTGCTTCAGCGCGCGCACCGCGAACTTGGGCGTGTCGAAGTATTTCGGGTCAGGCCAGAAGCGCACGCGGGTGCCGGTGTTCTTCTTGCCGACGCTGCCGACCACTTCCAGCGGCGTGGCGCGGTCGCCGTTGCGGAAGGTGATGCGGTGCTCGGCACCTTCGCGCTTGATGTGCACTTCCACCAGGGTCGACAGCGCATTGACCACGCTGACGCCGACGCCGTGCAGACCGCCGGAGAAGGTGTAGTTGTTGTTGCTGAACTTGCCGCCCGCATGCAGGCGGGTGAGGATCAGCTCGACACCCGGGATCTTCTCTTCCGGGTGGATGTCCACCGGCATGCCGCGGCCGTCATCGCTGACCTCCACGCTGCCGTCCTTGTACAGGGTGATCTCGATCGAGCGGGCGTGGCCGGCGAGGGCCTCGTCCACCGAGTTGTCGATCACTTCCTGCGCCAGGTGGTTCGGGCGCGCGGTGTCGGTATACATGCCGGGACGGCGCTTGACCGGGTCAAGGCCGGACAGGACTTCAATATCGGCGGCGTTATAGCGGGCGTTCATCTGTCTTCGAAAGCTTGGAGCGACGGGCAAGTGTGGGGTCTGGCACGGGATTTTGCACGCCTGCGGTTCAGTCTCGGCGACGCAGAGGGGGTAAAATGGCAGCCGCTGGAATCTGAATGCCGGCGACCCCCGTTGGGTCGAAACATCCAAGCCATACCGCGAGGAGGACCTCATGAAGAAGTTGCTGACCATTGCGATCCTGGCCGCTGCCGCCGTTGCAGTGCCGCTGGTGGTGGCGCAGTACGCCGGCCAGCCGGCCCCGCAGCAGGGTGGCCAGGCGGACAAGGCGCAGGCCGAAGCCGATGCCAAGGCCAAGCGCCGCGCCCAGGCCAATGCCGAAATGAAGGCGCAGGGCCAGCCGGCCCCGCAGCAGGAAGAGGAAGAAGAGGCGAGGAAGAAGAAGTAATTCTTCCGCCCTCCGAAGCCCTTGCCGCAAGGGATTCGCCCCCCGACGCCCCGCCCAGCGGGGCGTTTCTTTTGGGTGATGGCCGCAACTGCCCCTTGGGTTGGCGGCCATCAATCTGTAAACTATGGCTTTCCGGGAGTAAGTGCGTGTCCACCCTTTGCGAATGGGCTGGCACGGCCATGCGTGGTCGCCAGCAATGCGGGTCGCAGGTGACGGTCGATTTGACCGGCACGGCCGCCCCGACCTCGCAGGGTGGTCCCCGTCCGGCGCCTGCCGCCGCACGGCCCAGCACCTCCCTCGCTGCCCCAGCGAACCGGAAAACCCCCTTCAAGCTCCATGCCCGCCCTCCGGGTGCGCGTGGTGCTGCCGTTTTCCATTTCCAGACAGGATGCTTGCAGCCATGACTC
This sequence comes from Stenotrophomonas sp. YJH_SMC_133, assembly GCF_059370655.1. NCBI lineage: Bacteria > Pseudomonadati > Pseudomonadota > Gammaproteobacteria > Lysobacterales > Lysobacteraceae > Stenotrophomonas > Stenotrophomonas sp. YJH_SMC_133. The sequence continues at coordinate 278,331 of NZ_JCAFTW010000007.1, forward strand.
CCTTGATTTTCGTAACCGGCGGCGTGGTGTCCTCGCTCGGCAAAGGCATTGCCGCTGCGTCACTGGCCGCCATTCTCGAAGCCCGTGGCCTGAAGGTCACGATGATGAAGCTCGATCCGTACATCAACGTCGACCCGGGCACCATGAGCCCGTTCCAGCACGGTGAGGTCTACGTCACCGACGACGGCGCCGAGACCGACCTCGACCTGGGCCACTACGAGCGCTTCGTGCGCACCCGCCTGAGCCGCAAGAACTCGGTCACCACCGGCCGCATCTACGAGAACGTGATCCGCAAGGAGCGCCGTGGCGACTACCTGGGCGCGACGGTGCAGGTCATTCCGCACATCACCGACGAGATCCGCCGCTGCATCGATGAAGCCACGGAAGGCTACGACGTGGCGCTGGTCGAGATCGGCGGTACTGTCGGCGACATCGAGTCGCTGCCGTTCCTGGAAGCGATCCGCCAGGTGCGCACCGAGCGTGGCCCGGAGAAGGCGCTGTTCATGCACCTTACCCTGGTGCCGTACATCGGCGCCGCCGGCGAGCTGAAGACCAAGCCGACCCAGCATTCGGTGAAGGAGCTGCGCTCGATCGGCATCCAGCCGGACGTGCTGCTGTGCCGCTCCGAGCAGGCGGTGCCGGATTCGGAGCGCCGCAAGATCGCCCAGTTCACCAACGTCTCCGAGCGCGCGGTGATCAGCGTGCCGGACGTGGACGTGCTGTACCGCATTCCGTCGGGCCTGCACGCGCAGGGCCTGGACGAGATCGTGGTCAACCAGCTGAAGCTGGCCGACAAGGCCGGCCCGGTCGACCTGTCGATGTGGGAAGACGCGGTCGACGCGACCCTGCATCCGCTGGACGAAGTGACCATCGCCGTGGTTGGCAAGTACGTCGATCACCAGGATGCCTACAAGTCGGTCGGCGAAGCCCTCAAGCACGGTGGCCTGCGCCAGCGCACCAAGGTCAACCTGAAGTGGCTGGAAGCACAGGACCTGGAAGGCACCGACATGGCCGCACTGGCCGATGTCGACGGCATCCTGGTGCCGGGTGGTTTCGGTGACCGTGGTTTCGAAGGCAAGGTGCTGACCTCGAAGTTCGCCCGCGAGCAGCAGGTGCCGTACTTCGGCATCTGCTACGGCATGCAGGCGGCCGTGGTCGACTACGCGCGCAACGTGGTCGGCCTGGAAGGTGCCAACAGCACCGAGAACGACCGCCAGTCGCCGAACCCGGTGATCGGCCTGATCACCGAATGGCGCACCGCGACCGGTGACGTGGAAAAGCGCGACGACAAGAGCGACCTCGGCGGCACCATGCGCCTGGGCCTGCAGGAACAGCGCCTGAAGCCGGGCACGCTGGCCCGCGAGCTGTATGGCAAGGACGTCGTCGCCGAGCGTCACCGCCACCGTTACGAGTTCAACAACCGTTACCGCACCCAACTGGAAGATGCCGGCCTGGTGATCGCCGGCAAGTCGATGGACGACACCCTGGTGGAAGTGGTCGAACTGCCGCGCGACGCGCACCCGTGGTTCCTGGCCTGCCAGGCGCACCCGGAATTCCTGTCCACGCCGCGTGACGGCCATCCGCTGTTCATCGGTTTCATCCGCGCCGCACGCGAGCGCAAGGCCGGCGGCAAGCTGCTTTCCGAAGCGCGCGCCTGACTTGTGAATGGGGGCTTCGGCCCCCATCCTGCATGCTTCAACCCCCAGCGCACCGGCCCGGCCGGTGCTGCGGACAACAAGGAAACGCCATGAAACTGTGTGGATTCGAGGTCGGGCTGGACCAGCCCCTGTTCCTGATCGCCGGCCCCTGCGTGATCGAGTCGATGCAGCTGCAGCTCGATACCGCCGGCAAGTTGAAGGAAGTCACCGACAAGCTCGGCGTCAACTTCATCTTCAAGTCCAGCTTCGACAAGGCCAACCGTACTTCGGGCACCGCGTTCCGTGGCCCGGGCATGGAAGAGGGCCTTAAGGTCCTGGCCGAGGTCAGGAAGCAGATCGGCGTGCCGGTGCTGACCGACGTCCATGAGTACACCCCGATGGACGAAGTGGCCTCGGTGGTGGACGTGCTGCAGACCCCGGCGTTCCTGGTCCGCCAGACCGACTTCATCCGCAAGGTGTGCTCGGCCGGCAAGCCGGTCAACATCAAGAAGGGCCAGTTCCTGGCGCCGTGGGACATGAAGCCGGTCGTGGAGAAGGCCAAGGCCACCGGCAACGAGCAGATCATGGTCTGCGAACGTGGTGCCAGCTTCGGCTACAACAACCTGGTCAGCGACATGCGTTCGCTGGCGGTGATGCGCGACACCGGTTGCCCGGTGGTGTTCGACGCCACCCATTCGGTGCAGCTGCCGGGCGGGCAGGGCACCAGTTCCGGTGGCCAGCGCGAGCACGTGCCGGTGCTGGCGCGTGCCGCCGTGGCGGTGGGCATCTCCGGCCTGTTCGCCGAGACCCATCCGGATCCGTCCAAGGCGCTGTCCGATGGCCCCAATGCGTGGCCGCTGGACCAGATGGAAGCACTGCTTGAGACCTTGATGGAACTCGACGCAGTGACCAAGAAGCACGGCTTCTCGCGCTTCGCGTGAGTCGTGACCCGTGGCTGGCGCTGGAAACCCAGCGCCGCCGCCGGCACTGGAAACAGTGGCCGTGGGGCCTGATCGCACTGGGCCTGGCCGTGCTGTTCACTGTGGGCATGTCCGGGCTGATGCTGATCGGTGCCGCGTCCGTGCGGCCGCCGGGTGATGGCAGCAGCGCACTCGATCTGCGCGCGTACTTCATTGCGCTGCTGGTGGCAGAGCTGCTCGGTGCCGTGGGATGCGTCGCTGCTGCTGTGCAGGCCTGGAGGCTGAATCGCGGCAAGGTGGCCGCTGGCCTGGCGATCATCCTGCTCTCGCTCTGGCTCGGCGCCCTGTTCTACGGAGTGCTTTGATGAATGCGACCACATCGGCGCGAGGCTGGCCCTGGGGCCTGATCGCCCTGGGGCTGTCCGTGTTGACCTGGATCGCCCTGGTGGTGGGCGTACTGGCCTTCACCGCCGGTTTCCGGCCGCCGGGGGACGGGAACAACGGCGTGCAGGCCACGCAGTGGTGGTTGCTGGGCGCACTGGTCACGATGGTGCTGTCCTTCCTGGGCAGCCCGGTGGCGATGGTGCTGGCCTGGCGACGGCGGCGTGGCCCCATCCTGGCGGCGGTTGCTGGTGCATTGCTGGTGATGCTGGTGTCGATGGTCCTGATCGTGATCGGGTCCAGCTGGGGCTGAAGCCGCCCACGCCATTTGGCAAGTGGCGGGCAGCCGGGGATAATCACGCGGCATTCGTTTTGTCGCCCCCTCTCCAGACAGGTAACCGGTCCGACCATGAGCACGATCCGCAGCATCCACGCCCGTGAAATCCTCGACAGTCGTGGCAACCCCACGCTGGAAGCCGAAGTCATCCTGGAGGACGGTTCGTTCGGTCGTGCCGCGGTTCCCTCCGGCGCCTCGACCGGCACCAAGGAAGCGGTCGAGCTGCGTGACGGCGACAAGACCCGTTACCTGGGCAAGGGCGTGCGCAAGGCCGTCGACAACGTCAACACCACGATTGCCGCCGCGCTGAAGGGCTTTGAGGCCACCGACCAGGCCGGCCTCGACCGTCGCCTGATCGACCTTGACGGCACCGAGAACAAGGGCCGCCTGGGTGCCAACGCGCTGCTGGGTGTTTCGATGGCCGCTGCGCACGCCGCCGCCGCATCGAACAAGCAGGCGCTGTGGCAGTACCTGGCCGCCAGGACCGGCGTGACCCCGTCGCTGCCGGTGCCGATGATGAACATCATCAACGGCGGCGCGCACGCCGACAACAACGTCGACTTCCAGGAATTCATGGTGTTGCCGGTCGGCTTCACCTCGTTCTCCGAAGCGCTGCGTGCCGGTACCGAAATCTTCCATTCGCTGAAGTCGGTGCTGAAGGGCCACGGCCTGAGCACGGCGGTCGGCGACGAAGGCGGCTTTGCTCCGGACTTCCGCAGCAACGTCGAAGCGCTGGACACCATCCTTGAAGCGATCGGCAAGGCCGGCTACACCGCCGGTGAAGACGTGCTGCTGGGCCTGGACGTCGCCTCCAGCGAATTCTTCGAGAACGGCAAGTACAACCTGGTCGGCGAGAACAAGCGCCTGACCTCCGAGCAGTTCGTCGACTTCCTCGCCGACTGGGCCGCGCAGTACCCGATCATCACGATCGAAGACGGCCTGGCCGAGAACGACTGGGCTGGCTGGAAGCTGCTGACCGACCGCATCGGCAAGAAGGTGCAGCTGGTCGGTGACGACCTGTTCGTGACCAACCCGAAGATCTTCCAGGAAGGCATCGACTCGGGCACCGCCAACGCGATCCTGATCAAGGTCAACCAGATCGGCACCCTGAGCGAAACCCTGGAAGCGATCGCCATGGCCGACCGCGCCGGTTATGCCGCGGTGGTCTCGCACCGTTCGGGCGAAACCGAAGACACCACCATCGCCGACATCGCAGTGGCTACCACCGCCACCCAGATCAAGACCGGTTCGCTGTGCCGCAGCGATCGCGTGGCCAAGTACAACCAGCTGCTGCGCATCGAGGAAGCCCTCGGTGCCGGCGCGCGTTACGCCGGTCGTGACGCGTTCGTTTCGCTGAAGCGCTGAGCCGATGCGCGACTGGCGCTGGATGCTGCTGGTGCTGGCCCTGCTGCTGGGCTGGCTGCAGTACCGCTTCTGGTTCGGTCCGGGCAATTCGGGCGAAGTGATGATGCTCGAAGCCCAGGTCGCCAACCAGGAGCGGGACAATGAGGGTCTGCAGCAGCGCAACGACGCGCTCGCTGCCGAAGTGAAGGACCTCAAGGAAGGCCAGTCCGCCATCGAGGAGCGCGCACGCAGCGAGCTGGGCATGATCAAGCCCGGCGAGAAGTTCTATCGTGTGGTCGAGGATGCGCCGGTCCACCCGGCGCAGCCTGCGGCAGGTGTCAGTGCGCAGGTTGGCGACCACCCGGCGGACGTGCCATGAGTGCGGCCATCTGGGTCGTGGTTCCGGCTGCGGGCCGTGGCACCCGCTTCGGCGCGCCGTTGCCCAAGCAATACCTGCAGGCAGGGGGACAGATCCTGCTTGCCCATACCCTGGACGCCCTGCTGGCGCACCCGGCCGTGGCCGGGGCGATGGTGGTGATCGGCCAGGACGACGCCGACTGGCCCGGCTGGAACGAGTGGGCGGGCAAGCCGGTGCTGACCTGCATCGGTGGCGCGACCCGTGCCGCTTCGGTGCTGGCTGGCCTGCAGGCGCTGCCGGAGACGGTGCGCGCTGATGAGTTCGTACTGGTCCACGATGCCGCGCGGCCGAACCTGTCGCCGGCCGATCTCGGCCGCCTGCTTGAAGTCGGTCGTACCGACCCGGTGGGGGCGATCCTGGCCGCACCGGTACGTGACACGCTCAAGCGTGCAGGCGACGACGGTGGCATCGATGGCACCGAGCCGCGTGAGCGCCTCTGGCGTGCACTGACCCCGCAGCTGTTCCGCCGCCATCAGCTCAGCCGCGCGCTGTCCGACGCCGCTGCCGCCGGTGTTGAAGTCACCGACGAGGCGATGGCCATGGAGCGCCAGGGCCAGCGCCCGCTGCTGGTGGAAGGCAGCGAGGACAACTTCAAGGTCACCACCCCGGCCGATCTGGACCGGTTCGAATTCGTACTTTCCCGCCGCGCCGGCTGACCGCCCGCGTGGCCCTGCTGCAAGGGTTGCATCCATGAGCACCGCACCGTTCCCGCCCGTCCGCATCGGCCAGGGCTACGACGTCCATGCCTTCGGCGAAGGCGATCACATCATGCTTGGCGGCGTGAACGTTCCACACAGCTGTGGCGTGCTTGCGCACAGCGATGGCGACGTGATCCTGCACGCCTTGTGCGATGCGATGCTCGGTGCGCTTGCGCTGGGCGACATCGGCCAGCATTTCCCACCCAGTGACGACCGCTGGAAGGGCGCCGACAGCAGCGACTTCGTGCGTCATTGCGACAGCCTGCTGCGCGAGCGCGGCTGGCGCGTCGGCAACACCGACATCACCGTGATCTGCGAGCGGCCGAAGGTTGGCCCGCATGCGCTGGCGATGCGTGAGCGCATCGGCGGCCTGCTGCAGTTGCCGCTGGATGCGGTCAGCGTCAAGGCCACCACCTCGGAAAAGCTGGGCTTCACCGGCCGTGGTGAAGGCATTGCCGCACAGGCGGTCGTGTTGCTGGTGGCGGCATGATTCCGCTGCCGTTGGCATTTGGTGCGCCGTTGTTGACGGCGCGCATCCGCACCACGCCAGACGATTTCCAGGTTGACGAGCTGCCGGCCTTCGAGGCCACCGGCGAAGGCGAGCACCTGTTGCTGCACATCCGAAAGCGCGGTGCCAACACCGTGCATGTGGCCAAGGTGCTGGCCAAGTGGGCGGGCCTGCCGGAAATGGCGGTGAGTTACGCCGGCATGAAAGACCGCCACGCGGTCACCACCCAGCGTTTCAGCGTGCACCTGCCCAAGCGCATTGCGCCGGACTTGGCCGAGCTGGCCAGTGACGAGATCGAAGTGCTCGAAGCGACCTGGCACAACCGCAAGCTGCAGCGTGGCGCACTGGCCGGCAACCGCTTCAAGCTGGTCCTGCGCGAGGTGCAGGGCGATGCCGCAGCGATCAGCGAACGCCTGCAGCAGATTGCCGGGCGCGGCCTGCCGAACTGGTTTGGCGAGCAGCGCTTTGGCCGCGACGGCGGCAACGTGCCGGCGGCACTGGCGATGTTCGGTGGCCGCCGCATGCGCAAGGACCAGCGTTCACTGCTGCTGTCTGCCGCCCGATCGGCGCTGTTCAACCGCGTGCTGGCTGCGCGCGTGGAGCAGGGCAACTGGGATCAGCCACTGGACGGCGAGGTGTGGATGCTGGACGGCAGCCGCAGCGTGTTCGGCCCGGAGCCGTACACCGACGTGCTGGCCGAGCGCCTCGCGCGGTTCGACATCCATCCCAGCGCACCGCTGTGGGGCGAAGGCGAGCTGCGCAGCACCGAAGCGGCACGCGAGCTGGAGCTGGCCGCGCTCGACGACGAGGAATCGAAGGCACTGCGGGCCGGCCTGGAAGACGCGCGCCTGAAGCAGGAGCGCCGCGCGCTGCGCCTGCGCCCCGCGTTGTTGCAGCACCAGTGGCTGGGCGATGACGTGCTGGAGCTATCGTTCGCGCTGCCGCCGGGCTGCTACGCCACCGCCGTGCTGCACGAGCTCGGCCCGGTCGAAGACGCCTCGCAGGCCTGAGCAGGGCGCGCGGTAGAGTCGACTGTCAGTCGACTTGCGCGCGCAGCGCGGGGTATTCGCTTGCCGCTGGAAGAGCAGTCGACTGACAGTCGACTCTACCTGGACTCATGGCGTCCCCTTTTTTCAGCGCCGCGCCAGCAGCACCAGCACCGCGCCGGTGCCGCCTTGCCCGGTCGGCGCCGAATGGAATGCCAGTACGTCGTTGCGCAGCCGCAGCAGGCGGTCGACCAGGTTCTTCAGTACCGGTGCACCGCCGTCGGACTGCAATCCCTTGCCGTGGATGATGCGCACGCAGCCATACTCGTGTGCATGCGCTTCCAGCAGGAACTGGCGCAGCAGCGTCTCCGCCTGCGCGGCGGTGGCGCCATGCAGGTCCAGTTCGTCCTGCACCGAATACTGGCCACGCTTGAGGCGCTGGAACAGGCGAGGTGGCAGGTTGTCGCGGCGATAGCTGGCCACGTCGCCGGCTTCCAGTGGCGTGCTGTCGCGCAGCAGCCGGGCGAACTCGCCGGCGGCTTCGGCCTCGTCACGTTCGGCCATGCGCGCGCGCGGCTTCGGCCGGGGCGCAGCCGGTGCCGGCTCGGCATCCTTGCGCAGCGGCGTCACTTCGCCGATGGCCGCGCGGAACAACGCGGCCGGATCTTCGTCTTCAGGGTGCGACATGCGCACAGGGTAAACCGCTGGCGCAGGTCTGCCTATGACGGTTCGATGTCGGCCGTGACCGCCGGCAGGGTAGGACCGGCGGCTCGCATGCGGCACAATAGACGATGCCCTTGCAGGGTCGACGGCTTCCGCAGGGGAGTACGACGGTCCCGCCCACACTGCACGGTGATGGAATCGAATTCTTGGAAAATCAAGCGGTTAAATCGAAGATGCGAATCCTGGTCAGTAACGACGATGGCGTCGACGCCGCAGGCATCCGGATGCTTGCTTCGGTGCTGCGTGAGGCCGGTCACGAAGTCACGGTGGTCGCGCCCGACCGCGATCGCTCCGGCGCCAGCAATTCGCTGACCCTGGACCTGCCGATCCGCCTCAAGCGCATCGACCATTACACCGTCTCGGTGGCCGGTACCCCGACCGACTGCGTGCACCTGGCGCTGACCGGGCTGCTCGAGTTCGAACCCGACATTGTCGTGTCCGGCATCAACAACGCCGCCAATCTCGGCGATGACGTGATCTATTCCGGCACCGTCTCGGCGGCGATGGAAGGTCGCTTCCTCGGCCTGCCGGCGGTGGCGGTCTCGCTGGTTACCCGCAACCACGATCCGAAACACTTCGAGACCGCCGCGCGCGCTGCGGTGGAGATCGTCGCCCGGCTCAAGGCCGATCCGTTGCCGGCTGACACCATCCTCAACGTCAACGTGCCGGACCTGCCGTGGAACGAGGTCAAGGGCTTCGAGGTCACCCGCCTGGGCAACCGCCATCGTGCAGAAGGCTGCATCGCGCAGAAGGACCCACGCGGCAACGAGGTGTACTGGATCGGCCCGGCCGGTCGTGAGCAGGACTCCGGCCCCGGCACCGACTTCCACGCGGTGCGCACCGGGCATATCTCGATCACCCCGATCCAGGTCGACCTGACCCGCTACCAGGCACTGGAGAAAGTGGCCAGCTGGGTCGGCGGCCTCAGCGCCGCGCTGGACCAGCCGGCATGAGTCCACGCCTGCGCCTGCAACCGGAAGCCGTCGGCATCGGCATGACCTCGCAGCGTGTGCGCGACCGCCTGGTCGATCGCCTGCGCGAGGCTGGCATCGTCGACGAGTCGACCTTGAATGCGATCCGGGTGGTGCCACGTCATCTGTTCATCGACGAAGCGCTTGCGTCACGCGCCTACGAAGACACCGCCCTGCCGATCGGCCACGGCCAGACCATCTCGCAGCCGTGGGTGGTGGCGCGCATGACCGAAGCCGTGCTGCAGGTCTCGCCGAAGAAAGTGCTGGAAGTCGGTACCGGCTCCGGCTACCAGGCCGCCGTGCTCGGCGCGCTGGGCCTGGAGATCTACACCGTCGAACGCATCGGCGACCTGCTGCGACAGGCGCGCAAGCGCTTCCGTGCGCTGGGCATGAATATCCGCACCAAGCATGATGATGGCCGCGCGGGCTGGGCCGAGCACGGCCCGTTCGATGCCATCGTCGTCACCGCCGCGGCGCCTGCACTGGTCGATGAACTGGTCGGGCAGCTGGCCGAGGGCGGCCGCCTGGTGGCGCCGGTCGGCGGGCCGGGTGGGCAGTCGCTGGTGCAGCTGGACCGCAGGGCTGACGGCAGCATCGAACAACGCGTGCTTGCGCCGGTCACCTTCGTGCCGCTGCTGTCCGGCATGCTCGACTAATCCACGGAGCAGGGTTGCATGAAGATTTTCGGGCCGCTGTACGAGCGGGCGATGAAGTGGGCGGCGCACGAACGCGCGCCGACCTACCTGACGGTGTTGAGCTTCTTCGAGGCGATCATCTTTCCGGTGATGCCGGAAGTGATGCTGGCGCCGATGTGCGTGGCCCAGCCGAAACGCGGCTGGTGGTTCGCCACCCTCAGTCTGGCCGGCTCGATGGTCGGCGCGCTGATTGGCTATGCATTGGGTCATTACGCCTTCGAAGCGATCAAGCCGTTGTTCGAAGCACTGGGCATGCTGCCGGCCATCGAGCAGGGCATCACCACCGTGCAGGCCAAGATGGCCGAGTCGCCGTGGGCGGTGTTCACCTTCCTGGTGCTGGGCGGCTTCATGCCCATCCCGATGAAGGTCTTCACGTGGGCATCGGGTATCGTCGGCGTGCCGATGCCGCAGTACCTGTTGAGCATGCTGATCGGTCGCGGCAAGCGCGTGTTCGTGCTGGCCGCGGTCATCCGTATCGGTGGTGCGCGTGCTGAAGCGGCACTGCGTCGCTGGATTGAACCGCTGGGCTGGATCGCCACCGCGTTGGTGGTGGTGCTGATCGCCTGGCTTGTATGGAGGTCGAAGTTCGCATGAATCCTGATCGTCTGAGCAAGGGAGTGCGCATCGGCGCGCTGGCGTTGCTGGTTTCCACCCTGGCCGCCTGCGGCACCGCAACCGTGGTTCGTCCTGGTGGTGGCAGCACCGGTGGCGGTGTGACCACGCCGAAGACCTCGGTGCCCAAGCCCGGGCAGACCGTGGTGGTGCGCAAGGGCGATACCATCTATGCGCTGGCCCGCATCCATGACATCACCCCGGCCGACCTGATTGCCTGGAACAGCCTGGACAACCCCTCGACCATCCATCCGGGGCAGGTGATCCGACTGTATCCGGCCGGTGCCAGCGGCGGCCGCGCGCCGACCACGGTGGTCACCCCGCCGCGCTCGGGTGGCAGCAGCGGCGGCAGCACCACATCGGCCCCGGCCCCGGCGCCGGTGGGTCCGGTGAAGAGCAACATCGCCTGGCGCTGGCCGGCCGATGGCGCGATCGTCGGCCGCTACGTGGCCGGTGACGCGACCAAGCAGGGCGTGGACATCGCCGGTACCAGCGGCCAGCCGGTCAAGGCCACCGCCAACGGTGTGGTGGTGTACTCCGGCGCCGGCCTGGTTGGCTACGGCGAGCTGATCATCATCAAGCACAGCGACCAGTGGCTGTCGGCCTATGGCCACAACCGCAAGCGCCTGGTGAATGAAGGGCAGAGCGTGAAGGCCGGTGAGCAGATCGCCGAGATGGGCCGCACCGGTGCGAACCGCGACATGGTCCACTTCGAGATCCGTTACAACGGTAAGCCGGTGGACCCGCAGCAGTACCTCCCGGCACGCTGATCGTCGATTCGCCATCTGGGCGGATCCCCGGCCCGGCGCAGCGCGCCGGGCGTTCGCCAACGGCGCGGCCCATGGGCCGCAAACGCCGTCAGCTCACCCGCTACAACGGCAAGCCGGTGGACCCGCAGCAATACCTGCCGGCGCGTTGAGGTCGTGGGGTCGGGTGGCGCCGGGCAATGCTCGGCGTTCCCGACCTGTAGCGTCGAGCCATGCTCGACTCGCTGTACGCTGGCCGCCGTGGGTGGCCATTTGCGACCATGAGTGGCGCATCTCAAGCTTCCCGGCGAGCCAGGGAAGCGGCATGCTTCAACGGCCCCCCAATCCGGTGCCGCATGTCTCGCCCAACAGCCCTTTTCGTGCTGCTCATCGTCGCGCCATTGGCGGCCGCCGCCAGCAGCGATCCACGTGACGTGGTCACCCGCCTCTACGACGCCATCCAGGCACCGACGTCGAACGAAACGGCCATTTCCCCGCTGCTGGGTGAGGCCCTCCGCTCAGCCATCGCTGGGCAGCGTGCATATGAACAGGCCTGCACCGCACTGGCGGCGCCTGATGAAAAGCCGCACATGCTGGACCAGAGCCCGTATCTGCTGGCGCCGGATCGACCGGAAACGATATCCGTGGGAATGCCCGGATCGAGCGGTGACGCCACCTGGATCCATGTCGACATGGCCGTGGGCGACTATCGCTGGACCGACCGGGTCCTGCTGCAGCGGCAGGACCGGGACTGGAAGGTCATGGATATCCGCTGGGGGCAGGGCGGCAACCTGATTGGCCGGCTCAAGGCGTTCTCGGCATTCCGCTGCACACCTTCGGGCAGCTAGCCGGGAGCCACCCGGCGATTCGACCTCAGCCTTCCAGAATGAAGGCGGCGGCGACCTTGCGGCCTTCGCCGGCCAGGATGTTGAAGGTGCGCGCGGCGGCTGGATTGTTCATCACTTCCAGGCCGATGCCGCGTGACAGGCAGGCGGCCATCACCACCGCCGGCGGGAACACCTGACGGTCACCTGTGCCGAGCACGATCAGCGCAGGGTTCAGCGCCAGGATCGGCTCCAGGTCAGCCAGCTGCAGCGCAGTGGCGCTCACCACCGGCCATTGCGTGACCAGCTGGTCCGGGGTCAGGAAGAAACTGCTGCCCAGTGCCTGGTCATTCACCTTGGCCGAGCGGCCATCGGCGGCACGGAGGCTATAGGCGTAATCCGGCGGTTCGTGGTTCAGCTGCATGGCAGTAGGGCGATCAGCCGCGCGGCAGCACGATCTGGCGCTGTTCCTTGCTCGGGCGGTACAGCACGGCGACGTGGCCGATGCGCTGCACCAGCGCGCTTTCGGTGGCTTCGACGATCTCGCCGATCATCACGTCACGGGCGTCGCGGTCTTCAGCAGCGACCTTCACCTTGACCAGCTCGTGGCGCTCCAGCACTTCGTTCAGCTCAGCGATGAAGGCCGGGGTCACACCCTTGCCGCCGGTCTGCAGCAGGGCCTTCAGGTCGTGGGCTTGGCCGCGCAGGAAACGGGTCTGGGAGGCGGTCAGGGCGATGGACATGCAGGAAAACACGGTTGAATGGGGCGATCAGGGTATCATGAGGACCCCATCAGCCCCTATTTTCAATGGCTACCCGCAGCAAAAGCAGCCAGCGCTGGCTCAAGGAACACTTCTCCGACCCCTTCGTGAAGAAGGCCCAGGCCGAAGGCATGCGCTCGCGCGCCGCCTACAAGCTCGAAGAGCTGCTGGAACGTGACCGGTTGCTGAAGCCGCACATGGTGGTCGTCGACCTCGGTGCCGCCCCGGGCGGCTGGTCTCAGCAGGTGCGGAGACAGATCGGCGACACCGGTCGCGTGCTGGCGCTGGACATCCTGGACATGCCGCCGCTGGCCGGCGTGGAGTTCCTTCATGGTGACTTCAGGGAAGAAGCCGTTCTATCGCAGTTTGAAGCCATGCTCGGGGATCAGCCGGTAGACCTTGTGCTGTCGGACATGGCCCCCAATAAGAGTGGCGTAGGCGCGGTCGACCAGCCGCGGATGATGCACCTGGCGGAGCTGGCCCTGGATTTTGCCGACAACCACCTGAAGACCGGTGGGGCGTTCCTGATCAAGCTGTTCCAGGGTGAAGGCTTTGACGACTACGTGCGCGACATGCGCCGCCGGTACGACAAGGTCTCCATCCGCAAGCCGGAAGCGTCGCGCAAGCGCTCTCCCGAGGTGTATGCCTTGGGTCAGGGAAAACGCGCCCACATGAAGTAAGCTCGCAACGTACGCAAGTTCGACCCCAACGCAACGCCAGCACTGAGAGGAACACCGGAGCCAATGAGGATGAACGACTTGACCAAGAACCTCCTGCTATGGGTGGTCGTCGCCGTCGTGCTGATGGTGGTCTTCCAGAGCTTCTCGCCGAAGTCCTCCGGGGCCGGCGCGCAGGGCGCGTCCTACTCGCAGTTCCTGGACCAGGTGGACAGCGGCAACGTGCAGAAGGTCGCCTTTGGCGGCGACATGCGTGGCGGCACCAGCCAGCTGACCTACACCACCCGCGGTGGGCAGTCGTCCACCATCACCGCGCCGTTCGATCGTGACCTGATCAACGTGCTGCGTACCAAGAACGTGGAGATCGTGCAGGAGGAGCCGTCCAGCGGCATTTCCCTCGGCGCGATCCTGATGAATTTCCTGCCGGTCATCCTGATCATCGGCTTCTGGTTGTTCATCATGCGCCAGATGCAGGGCGGTGGCGGCGGTGCCAAGGGCGCGATGTCCTTCGGCAAGTCGCGCGCCAAGCTGCAGGGCGAAGACCAGATCAAGGTCACCTTCGCCGACGTCGCCGGCTGCGACGAGGCCAAGGAAGAAGTGGGCGAACTGGTCGACTTCCTGCGCGACCCGTCCAAGTTCACCAAGCTGGGCGGCAAGATTCCGCGCGGCGTGCTGATGGTGGGTCCGCCGGGTACCGGCAAGACGCTTCTGGCCAAGGCCATCGCCGGCGAAGCCAAGGTGCCGTTCTTCTCGATCTCGGGTTCGGACTTCGTGGAAATGTTCGTCGGCGTCGGCGCCAGCCGCGTGCGTGACATGTTCGAGCAGGCCAAGAAGCACGCGCCGTGCATCATCTTCATTGACGAAATCGACGCCGTCGGCCGCCACCGTGGCGCCGGCCTGGGCGGCGGTCACGACGAGCGCGAGCAGACCCTGAACCAGCTGCTGGTCGAGATGGACGGTTTCGAGGGTGGCGAAGGCGTGATCGTGATCGCCGCGACCAACCGTCCGGACGTGCTGGACCCGGCGCTGCTGCGCCCGGGCCGTTTCGACCGCCAGGTCGTGGTCGGCCTGCCGGACGTGAAGGGCCGCGAGCACATCCTCAAGGTCCACATGCGCAAGCTGCCGCTGGCTGACGACGTCGAGCCGATGGTGATCGCGCGTGGTACCCCAGGCTTCTCCGGTGCGGACCTGGCCAACCTCTGCAACGAGGCGGCCCTGTTCGCCGCGCGCGGCAACGAGAAGGAAGTCCGCATGGACCACTTCGACCGTGCCCGCGACAAGATCCTGATGGGTGCCGAGCGCCGCTCGATGGCCATGAGCGAGGACGAGAAGACCCTGACCGCGTACCACGAGGCCGGCCACGCCATCGTCGGCCGCCTGGTGCCCGAGCACGACCCGGTCTACAAGGTCACCATCATTCCGCGCGGCCGTGCGCTGGGTGTGACCATGTACCTGCCGGAAGGCGACAAGTACTCGATGAACCGCGTGGCGATCCAGTCGCAGCTGTGCTCGCTGTACGGCGGCCGCGTCGCTGAAGAACTGATCTTCGGCGAGGACAAGGTCACCACCGGCGCCTCCAACGACATCGAGCGTGCCACCAAGATGGCCCGCAACATGGTCACCAAGTGGGGCCTGTCCGAGCAGCTCGGCCCGATCGCCTATGGCGAAGAGGACGACGAGGTGTTCCTGGGCCGTTCGGTCACCCAGCACAAGAGCGTGTCCAACGACACGGCGCGCCGGATCGACGAAGAAGTGCGCAACATCCTCGACAAGGCCTACGCCCGCACGACCCAGCTGCTGACCGAGAACATCGACAAGCTGCACGCGATGTCGCAGCTGCTGCTGCAGTACGAGACCATCGACGCGCCGCAGATCGACGCGATCATGGAAGGCCGCGATCCGCCGCCGCCGGCGGGCTGGAGCAAGTCGAACAAGGATGGCGGCAACGACAAGGGCGGCGACGCCCGTCCGCTGCCGCCGATCGCAGGCCCGGCCGAATCGCACTGACGGCCCGCTGCAGGTGACACCAGACGAGGCCGGGGCAACCCGGCTTCGTCGTTTCCGGGCCACTGGCCCATCCCGAAGAACCGATCTGACGCTGGAGCCCGCATGTCCGCCCCGAAGCCCGAACCGATTTCCCACACTGCCGAAATGGTGATCGCCACCGTGGTCGGCGTGGGCGTGGGCCTGGGGGCCGACAACCTGCTGCTGGGCTGCGTGGTGGGTATCGGGGTCGGCATCGTGCTGAGCATCGCCAAGACCCTGTACGTGGACCGCAAGCGCCGCCGCCGTTGAGGGGGTGTCGGCAGGGCTTCGCCCTGCACCCGTGGTAGTGCCGGCCGCTGGCCGGCAACCTCAACAGCAACAGCAAAAGCTGGCTATCCGTGGGATGGCGGGGCGGTGTGGGCAGGCAGGACACGCCGTAAACCCATCCATGGGGGCTCGATGGCGCCATCCATGGCGCCAACGGTCCTGCCAACCCACACCGCCCCACCTCTGACAGATTCCTGCTGCTGTTGGTGGGTGTCGACCTTGGTCGACACGGTAGATCCACGCCATGCGTGGATGCATTTCGATTCCAATTCGAAATATTCGATTCCGATGGAGATTCATCCACGCATGGCGTGGATCTACTGCAGATCGCGGAGATCTGTCGAAGGCGGGGTGGGTCCGGTTGCGGGGGCGTGAGCCGCATGGATGCGGCGACCGAGCCTTATCTGATGAAAATCTGTCAGCGTAGGTGTCGAGAGCCGGCGTGGGCCGCCGTACGAGCCTGGATCTCGACGATCGCCATGTAGCTTGGCGCCCACGCCGGAATCTCCCTTGATCCGCCCGAACAGTTGCTGGAGC